>NZ_CAHJXS010000004.1:0-308685 GCF_903645345.1 Corynebacterium sp. Marseille-Q2823
GCCGGAAGCGGGGCAGCAAGCTCGAATCGTGTGCAGGGGCGACGACCTCACGCTCGTTGCAGCTGATTTCGGCACGGAGGACAACCGTAACTCCATCATGCCGCGCCGCCTCGACGTCTTAGTCCAGGATGCGTGCAGCATCACTTCGGCGGAAATCCCTCACCAGCCGGGAACGTGGGGAGTGTACCCCTCGGGAGTCTCTGCGCGTTTTGCCCTCGTTCTTGCTGGTCCGCACGCTCGCGAGGACCGTTTGAGCTTACCCATCTGTTAGCCCACCGTGGCGGGGGCGCTGTGTCACGCCCATGGACACGGTGTCGCCTTTAGAATGAGGAAGATTCTTATACCTCACCGTCTACCTCCTCCACGAAGGATTTCTCTCACCGTGACTACGCTTCCTGAATTTTTCACTACCCAGCACCGGCTGCACGAAAAGGCTGTCTTGGACCAAGGGGCGGGCTCCTCGCTGTTTCTCGTGGAAGATCCCTCGCAGGACGAACTCCTCGTAGAGATTTATGGTCCAGAGCACCGCGGCGTGCTCCGCCAGTCCGGAATCGTTGGCCAGCTGCAGCACAGCGCTATTGCACCCGTCGTGGGCACAGGCACGATGAACAATGGTCAGGAGTTTTTTGTACGCCGCAGCCTGCCGGGCGAGCAGCTGTCGAAGTACACGTCGTCTGGCATCGGCGCCCATCACCTTTCCCAGGAGGAGGCTCTCGCCGTCTTTGCTCCCTTGGCCGACGCCACGGACTTCCTTATCCAGCAGGGCCGCGCTGGCTTTGCTCTCCGTGCGCTCAACCCGCGGCGCATCATCCTCACCGATAACCGCTCGAACGCCTTCTTCGCCTCAGTCGGCCCAGCCACCGCTACCGACGCCCCCACTGCCTCCGCGAAGGAGGTCATCGACCGCCTGGCCCAGCTCGTCTCCGCGGCCTACCCAGGCTTCCGCGCCGCGGCCGCCTACCCCTCAGCCGCCGCCGTTATCGACGCCGTGCGCAGCACACACGCGGACAGCCCGGGCCCGGGCGCGGCCCCGTGGCAGTCAGCTCCGCAACACACCGCCGCCCCGCAGGCGGAGTGGGCCGGGCCGCAGCAACCCCAGCAATCCCAGCCTGGCTATGCTGCCGATCCCGCGGAGTCATCACCCACCACGCGCACCTCGAAATCGAAAGGCAAGGTCTTTGCGGGCTTGGGCGTGGGTCTTCTTCTCCTGCTCCTGGTTGGTGGACTGCTGTGGTTCTTCCTAGGGCGGTCGGCGTGGTCCGACTCAGAACAGGCGCTTGCCGATGCCCCGGCTCATCAGCTCCCGCCCCGGCGACGAAGGCTTCAACGGCGCTACCTGCGAATCCCGTGATCCGGAGGACGGCCGAGGCGAAGCATTACGTGCGTTGGTGACGGCGTGAGCTACTCGTGGCGCGGTACAGGGACGTCACCCAGCGCGAGGCCGCCGGCCCGACGCAGGGCGCGCAGGAACTATCCAACGGACGCTGCACCGTGTACAGCTACGACATTTCCGATTCCGAGCCGGTGTTCTACATGAGCGCCGAGGACTCCGCTGACGCCGTCCTCGTCTGGGGCGAGGACGCAGAGGACATCCGCCTCAACCTGCCGCTGTGTTAAACCGCGCACTTAATCCGCGCGCTTAAGCAGCGGTGCTATCACCGCAATGGCGATGCCGGCCACGCCGGCAAACAGGAAAGCCCAGTGCGTTCCCTGCGCCGTCGCCGCGGCCGGGCTTAGCCCAGCGGCAGCGCCAGCCAGGGTGCCGCGGGTGAGGAAGACAACGAGCAAAGCCGTTCCCGTCGCACCCGCCAACTGCTGGAAAGTGTTCATGATTGCCGAGCCGTGCGAGTAGAGCTTCTTCGGAAGCGAGGACAGCGCCGTAGTCATCAGCGGCGTCATCATCAAGCACATGCCGAGGGAGAAGATCACGTGCATACCCACGACCATCCACACGGCTGAGTTCTCACCCAAGGTGGCCATGAGCCACAGCCCGGCCACCATGAGCAGCGACCCGGGAATCATGAGCGGGCGCGGGCCATAGGAATCGAAGAGCCGGCCCACAATCGGAGAGAGGAAGGCTTGGAGGATGCCGCCCGGCATCACCGCCAACCCCGTGGCAAAGGCCGTAGCACCCAGTGTGGTTTGCAGATAGATGGGCAAGACCGTGACCATTCCCAGCATGAGCCCAAAGGACAGGAGGAGGATGATCACCGCGAGGGTGAAATTGCGCACACGGAAGGGACGCAGATCCATCAGGGCGCGATCCTCCAGCGCCAAGCGCTGCTGCCGACGGATGAATACGGCGAGCGCGATGACGCCCACCACGGTAACGGCGATGTCCACCCAGCCGTCACCCTGCAGGATCTTTTCCATCGAGGACAGGCCGTAGATCAAACCGCCAAACGCGAAGGCGGAAAGGACGACGGAGAGGCCGTCGAGCGGGGTATCACGGTTCTCCCCCACATTGTCCAAACGCCACAGCCCGGCGACGAGAATGAGGGCGATGAGCGGGACCATGGCCCAGAAGATAACGTGCCAGGTGAAGTGGTTGAGAATCGCTCCGCCGACGGTGGGGCCCAATGCCGGGGCCACGGAGATCACCACGGAAATGATGCCCATCACCGTGCCACGACGCTGCGCTGGGACCAGCGTCATGGCCACGGTCATAAGGGTAGGGATCATCAAAGCGGTTCCGCCAGCTTGAAGGACGCGGCCCACCAGCAGGATGAAGAAGCTCGGTGCGAGGGCCGCCACCACGGTTCCGGCCAGGAAGAGCCCCGCGGACGCAACGAAGATCTGGCGCGTCGTGAGCCTTTCCAGAAGGAAGCCGGTGGTCGGGATAACCACAGCCATGGTGAGCATGAATCCCGTCAACAACCACTGGGCACTCGTGGCAGGAATGGAGTAGTCCGCCATAATGGCTGGTAGCGCAACGGAGAGCGAGGTCTCGTTGAGAATCATGACCATCGCTCCCAGCACCAGGATGCTGAGGGTAGTTATTACCTTCGAAGGGATTTCAGCGGACATGCGGCCGGCTACACCTTTCAACTTTTCTATTTTGGGTCTTCAGCGCTGCTACTCACATCGTCAGCGCCCAAGAGACAACACGTGAGCGATTTAGTGTATTCCTCTGGTGGCCGGGGGTGCCACACGAGCCAAATGTGAACCCTCGTTGGGTGGCACTCCCCGGAATCTCAGCAGGCGCGTTAGGCCACACGGCAGTGTAAAGGTGACAGCGCCCTCCGTACTACTCAAAGCTCTAAAAGCTACTGCCTAAAGTTACAGAAAGGCCTCTGGATGCAGCGCGACCTCCTTGTCACTAACTCCGCTGGGGAGCGCGCCGTCGTGCGCCCAGGTCAGCAGCTAGTGGCAGGCCGCGCGGGGGACTTCCCGCTGGCTCCTGATGACGCCTCCATGCACCGCCACTTCCTCCACTTCTGGCAGCAAGAGGACAACTGGATGGTGAGTAACGTGGGCAGCTTCCTCGCGGCGGAATTATCCTCCCCACACATCCGCACGCACGGCCCCATCAGGCTGCCGCCGCAGGCTACCGCAGCCATCCCCAAGGGCACCTCGCTGCTGTGCTTCACGACGCCCAGCGGTTCCTACGAACTCACGCTGACGCGCGCCCCGCACTGATCTAGCGCTGCCCACCTTTCTCTGACACGAGTGCACGCGCGGCCGGGTCCAGGACGACGACAGCGCCACCGTCTTCAATGCTGCAGCCAAGCCACCGATAGTCGGGCTCGTCTGGCCAGCCGGGATCGGCGTTATAGGAGCAACTGAAATCATCTTCCATGAGGTACCCACGGTTGCCGCCCTCCATGGGCGCGAAGTCATAGTTCTTGTAATACTCAAGAACTTCCATTGCCCGCGCGCAATTCGTCCCGTTTTCTTTGGCATAGACATACTCGCCATTGCCGAGGTCCCCACAGATGGTTCCGGTCATAGCTTTCCCTTCCCCATCTGGCTGCGGTGGGAAGGTATCGGAGTAGTACTCACCATCGTCTTTCACTGTGAAGTGGTGGCCATCGATCTTGACCGTGAACTCATCCTCATTCACGGATTCAAACGTCACACCGTTCATCGTGACGGTGTTCCCTGCTTCTAGCATGGTGGGCGCCGCGGCGTCTCCGCCCATTTTCACATTGGGATAAAAGCCCGCGTTCGCATCGAAGTTGACGGAGTTAGAAAGCCAGAACGGCTGCCCGGTCGCCGGGTACAGGGGCGGATCAGCGAGCATTACGCTGCACCCGATCAAACCTTGATCTTCAGTAACTGTGCAGGCCACACGGTCATTCGGGCTGCTCACTCCATACACCGTGGAGGTCGCGTGTCCCAAGTTGGTGGCGATGAAGTCTTCCTTATCTAATTCTTTAAGGCCCGAGTCACCTTCCTTGTCCTTCGCGGACGTCGGAGCCGGGCTCGCTTCCGTAGATTCAGTGTTATCGGCGGAAGTCTCGGCGGTGGAGGTGTTGTGGAATTGCGGCTCACCGCTGGTGGAATCCTCGGCAGCAGAACACGCTGCCGCTGTACAGGCGATCAGTGCGAGGGGCAGGGCATTCAGAAGCTTTGTCACACCTGCATTTTCCCATGGATTGGTCAATCCTGCGGCTAGCCGCAGCAACTTTCCCTCATTGGGGGCTGGAGGCGCAGCAATGAGAAAACCCGAAAACCCGCGCAGCCACCACAGTGGCAGGCGCGGGCAGGTGAAAGCTAGGAGAAACTAGTGCTCCGGCTTCACGATCGGGAAGAGCACGGTCTCGCGGATGCCCAGGCCGGTCAGGGCCATGAGCAGGCGGTCCATGCCCATGCCAGCACCGGCTGTCGGCGGCATGCCCTGCTCCATAGCGGCCAGGAAGTCCTCATCCAGCACCATGGCTTCCTCATCACCGCCGGCGGCAAGGCGGGCTTGGTCCTCGAAGCGCTCGCGCTGGATTACGGGATCCACCAGCTCCGAGTAGCCCGTGGCCAGCTCGAAGCCGCGCACGTACAGGTCCCACTTCTCCGTCACGCCCGGCTGGGAGCGGTGCTGGCGGGTCAGCGGGGAGGTCTCAACCGGGAAGTTCTTCACAAAGATCGGGCCCTCGAGCTGGTCCTCGCAGAGCACCTCCCAGATCTCCTCCACCAGCTTGCCGTGGCCCCAGCCGCCGTTCTTCGGGACGTCGAGCCCGATGACGTCGGCAATCGCCTTGAGCTCCTCGACGGTGGAGTCGATGGTCACTTCCGGCTGGCCGGGGAACTTGCGCTGCAGAGCCTCGTTGAGGGAGGGGTACATTTCAATCTCCGGCCACTCTTCGCCGCCGAGGTCATACTCCGTGCCATCCGCCAGGGTGACGGTGGTGGAACCGAAGACTGCGCGGGCCACCGACTGGATGGACTCGCGAATGGTGCAAGCACAGTCGTTGTAGTCGCCCCATGCCTCGTAGGTCTCCAGCATGGCGAACTCCGGGGAGTGGGAGCGGTCAACGCCCTCGTTGCGGAAGTTGCGGTTGATTTCAAAGACGCGGTCAATACCGCCGACAACAGCACGCTTCAGGAAGAGCTCCGGAGCGATGCGCAGGTAGAGGTCGATGTCCAGGGCATTGGAGTGGGTGACGAACGGGCGGGCCGCCGCACCACCGTGGAGGGTCTGCAGCATCGGGGTTTCGATCTCCACGAAGCCCTGATCCTCCAGGTAGTTGCGCAACGCACGCATGACCTTCACGCGGGTCATGGCATTCTTGCGGGCCTCCTCGCGCACGATGAGATCGTTGTAGCGCTGGCGCACGCGAGTTTCCTCGTTCATGTCCGCGAAGGAAACCGGAAGCGGGCGCAAGGACTTCGCCGCCATGGTCCACTCGGAAGCCATGACGGAGAGCTCGCCGCGGCGCGAAGCAATGACGCGGCCGCGTACGGAAATGAAATCACCCAGGTCGACGTCAGACTTCCACGCGGCGAGGCGCTCCTCCCCTACCTCCGCCAGCGACAGCATGGCCTGTACCTGGGTGCCATCACCATCCTGCAAGGTGGCAAAGCAGAGCTTGCCGGTATTGCGCATGAAGATAAGGCGGCCGGCGATGGCCACCTCGACGTCAGTCTCCTCACCCGCGTTGAGGTAGGTGACGCCCTCTTCCGCGGCCGGCTCTTCGCCCTCTGCAACGACCTGGAACTGCTGGCGGAGATCCCGCAGGGAGATCGTGCGGTCCACGGTCACCGGATAAGGCTCGGTGCCGGACTCCAACAGTCGGGCGCGCTTCTCGCGGCGGATGCGCAGCTGCTCGGGGACGTCAGTAACTTCAGTATTCTTCTTCTCGCTCACGGTTGTCTAGGGTAGTCGATCCCCATACGCTGGCGCGATCCCGGTTCACAGAGTGTTCATCTAGCCGTTAGACAGTATCAACCGCGCGGCCATCTCAACCGTATTAACTCAGTGCGTCCGTTGCGACATCCCCGCGCAACCAACGAGTTCGATTTTTGGAGCATATTTTCATGGCACTCAACGGCCGCAATCTCTTGGCTAACATGTTTACCTCTTCTCGTTCTTCTCTTACCTGCACCTACAAGTGCGGTAATGCCTGCTTCGGCGAGTGCGAGAACACCTCCGATAACCCTTACTTTGGTGACCAGTTCTCCCGCCGCACTGCTCTGCGCGCCGGTGGTCTGGCCGTCGTCGCCGTCGGTGGTTCTTCTGCGCTGGCTGCGTGTGCCGCGCCGGATGACAACGGGTCTGCGGCTGGCGGCTCCTCCGACAAGACCAGCGAGGTTAAGGGCTCTGACATCGAGCTCACCTCTGCCGAGGGCATGCATTTTGAAGCCGTGGAGGCCAACACCAAGGATGAGGTCGTCATCCCCAAGGGCTATGAGCAGTCCGTCCTGATTGCCTGGGGTGACCCGGTCATCGAGGGCGCGCCGGAATTCGACGTCAACAACCAGACTGCCGCGGATGCGGAGAAGCAGTTCGGCTTCAACAATGACTTCGCCGGCCTCATCGAGCACCCGGATGACAAGAACCGCATGATCTACATGTGCTCGCATGAGTACACCACCGAGCCGATGATGTTCCCGGACTACGACCCGGAGAACCCCACCGAGGAGCAGGTAAAGATCGGTTGGGCTGGCCACGGCCACACCATCCTCGAGGTCTCCAAGGTGAAGGGCTCCGGCGAACTCAAGCGCGAGTTCGGCCCGCTCAACCGCCGCATTACCGCTACCACCCCGTTCACCCTGGTGGGCCCCGCTCAGGGCACCGACCTGGTGAAGACCTCCGCCGACCCGAAGGGTGAGAAGGTCCTGGGCACCCTCAACAACTGCTCCGGTGGCGTGACCCCGTGGAACACCATGCTCTCTGGCGAAGAGAACTTCGACCAGTATTTCGCCGGTGGCGATGTCAAGGATGAGAAGGCCGCTGAATCCCTCAAGCGCTTCGGCATCGAGGAGGGCCCGTCCGAGCGTAAGTGGGAAAAGTACGATGACCGCTTCGACGTGACCAAGGAGCCGAACGAGCCGAACCGCTTTGGCTGGCTCGTGGAGATCAACCCGCTGGACCCGAAGTCCACCCCGATTAAGCACACCGCCGTGGGCCGCTTCAAGCACGAGGCCGGCAACATCCACATCACCAAGGATGGCACCGTGGTCTGCTACTCCGGCGATGACTCCCGCTTCGAGTACGTCTACAAGTTCGTCTCCTCCAAGAAGTACAAGGAGGGCGACCTGAAGCACAACATGACCATCCTGGACCACGGCACCCTGTACGTGGCCAAGATGGAGGGCAACTCCCCGGAGAAGGAAATCGACGGCTCCGGCGTCCTGCCGGAGGACGGTGCTTTCGACGGCACCGGTGAGTGGGTCAAGCTGCTGACCTCCGATACGGAGAACAACAAGTTCGAGTCCCACGTGGACGGCATGTCCGCCGAAGAAGTCGCCGTCTTTACCCGTGAGGCCGCCGATAAGGTGGGCGCCACCAAGATGGACCGCCCGGAGGACGTTGAGGTTCATCCGGAGACCGAGAAGGTCTACATCGCGCTGACCAACAATAAGTACCGCGGCGCCACCGGCGAGAACGCTAAGAAGAACAAGGAAGACGCCAAGGAATGGGCTCCGGTCAAGGAGAACAAGAACGGCCTGGTCATGGAGCTCGAGGATGACCACGCCGGCGAGAAGTTCACCTGGAACCTCTTCCTGGTCTGTGGTGACCCGCGTGAGGCCAGCACCTACTTCGGTGGCTTTGATAAGGAGAAGGTCTCCCCGATTTCCTGCCCGGATAACCTGGCCTTCGACAACCACGGCAACCTGTGGATCTCCACTGACGGCAACGCGCTGGACTCTAACGACGGCCTCTACGCCGTGACCACCGAGGGCGAGACCCGCGGCGAGCTCAAGTGCTTCCTCACCGTCCCGGCGGGCGCGGAGACCTGTGGCCCGATCGTCGACGATGACCGCGTCATGGTCAACGTTCAGCACCCGGGCGAGTCTGATGACGCCACCTTCGACAACGCCACCTCCCACTGGCCTGATGGCGGTAAGTCCACCCCGCGCCCGGCCGTGGTTGTGGTGTGGAAGAAGGGCGGCAAGATCGGTACCGAATAAGGCACCGACGTTGCGTAGTGCGCACTCTTAGGCGGTGCGCAGCTGCGCCTCCAGCACCTCCTGTGCAAAGTCCCACAACGGGGTTGCAACGCCAGCTTTGACGCCCATGCGTCGGATCGCTCCGACCTGGGCGTCTAATTCGTTGGGAAGCCCCTCCTTGATATCGCGCTGCATCGAGGACGTACTGTCCGGGTGCTGCTGGCGGGCGAACTCCATGGTCTGTTCCACCACGTTCTCCGGCAGCTTCACGCCGAGTGCGCGCCCGACGGCCTCGACTTCCCGCATGAATGCCTCAAGCTGGCCGGGGATTTCCTGGCAGAGGTAACCAATCGGTTTATCCACCAAGGCGCCCAGAGTTCCTGTCGGGGTAACGAACATGGCTTTCGACCAAACGTCGACAAGCGCGGCGTCATGGAACTTGCTGGAAGCCCCAGACTCCTTCAGCGCCGCCGCCAGTTCCTCGCCCGTGCGGCGCAGGGACTCCGGCGCATCGGCACTTAGCGGTCCGAAAGCCAAAGCCAAAGGCCCTGGGTTGCGCTTGATCCGTGCCGGCGCCAGGCGCGTGGCATAGACGCGAGCGACACCGGCGAGGATGTTTTCCTCCCCGAATTCCTCGGCCGCCAAGTACGGAATCTCGACCGAGTTGTGCGTGGTCACCACCGGGATTCCCTGCAGCGCCTCGCGGTCCTCCGCGCTTCCAAAGGTCTCGTTGCCCGGCAGCGCCTTCGACGCGATAATCGCCACGTCCAATCCGCCCAAGAGTTCTTTGACCTCAGCAAAGGTGTGGGCAGCCGGGACCTTTATGACCTCGGTGGTGGTGGGTTCCGCGTGGGCGTCGATCAGCGTCACGCCCGTCTCCCCCAGCACCCGCAAGGTCTCACCGCGAGCGACGAAGGCGACGTCGTGGCCCGCTGCTTTCAGTTTTCCGCCAAAGTATCCGCCGATGGCGCCGGCTCCCAGAATTCCAATCTTCATGTCTCCAACCTAGCTGGTGGAGACCTGCGCCACAGACTTTTATCCGCGCTGTTCTAAGTTACGGAAGCCAATGCCCAACGGCACGCCCGCGTTATCGATGAGCCGCACGCCGCCAATGGTGGCGGCGATAAAGAGGCGGGCATCGCCCTCTGCTGGGGCTTCACCCAGGTCGCGTCCGCGCAGCTCCACGTACTCCGGCTCGACGCCCGCGGCGGCCAACACTTCACGTGCCACACGGACAACTTCCTCGGCTCCGGATTCCGCCGCGTACGCACCGGCGGTGAGTGCCGCTGACAAGGCGCTGGCTTGCTCACGGGCCTCCGGTGCGACGTCGGCATTGCGCAGGCTCATCACCACCCCATCGGGCATACGCACCGAGGGCACGCCCTGCACACGCGCCGCAATGTGGAGGTCCGTAAAGGCCTGCTGGGTGGCCACGAGCAGCTCGTAGTCCTTCTCCCCCATGAGCACATCGCTGGGCCCCAGCGCACAGGTCAGCGCCACAATGCGGGTCAGCTCCGCGCTCACGTCCTCCATGCCGTGGTCGGGTGCAAGGACCCGCGTGCGCTGACTCTGCTGGTCGTAGCGCCACACCACATCAACCCCATCGAGGGAAGAGATGTCCGTCTCCGGGTCCACTGCCACGACCACGATGCCACCGCGCACGCGTTGTGCTGCCTGCACGAGTGCCAGGTGCCCGGCGTGAATATCGCGGCCGAGTGGCACCAGCACTACGCGCTTGCCGGTCTTGCGGTAGGCGCTGCCGACCATGCGGATGCGCTCGTTGTCCTCCACTAGGAGTTGCTCTGCCACGGCGCTTCCTTTCTTACTGCCCACAGTTCCAGTTCTTCCATGTTCTTCTTCTCACCCACCATGCGGGCGACGTCGCGGTAGTTGCGCGCCATGCCCAGCTCCACGGCGGCGGGGTAAGCATCGATGATGTCGCCAGCGTCAAGGTCGAAGGAACTGCCCATAAAATCTTCGATAATCCCCGCCTTAAGCGCCGCCCACGCGCTGAGTTCACCGAGCATCTCCGCGTAGTACAACCGCGCGGCTCGCTCGGCACGTTGTGCCGCCGGCACCGTTTCTGCAGTTTGGTGAATCTCCGAGAGCAGCAACCCAATGACGGTCTCCGCCACCTCATCGAGGGTGCCCACCGCGTAGGAGTCGCCCAGGGGAGCTGCGGCAATCGTCAGGCACCCGCGCGTTTCCAGCTCATCAAGGGCTTCCACCCCAGCCAGCAATGAGGTGTGGATGACGATTTGCTTGGGGCGCACGTGCTTTTCGACGTCCCCCACTGCCCCCTCCAGCTCCCTCGCCGTCGCGGCGAGAATCAGCGCATCGAAGCGGTCCAGCTGGGCGGGGTCCTCAAGCTTCTCAATGGTGTGGCCAGCCATCTCCAGACGGAGGGCGAAGTTAATGCCGGCTCGGGAATTACCCCAGACCGCCACTCGCATGCGCGGAGCAGACATCTACTTCTTCACGTCCTTGTTCTGCTGTTCTTTCCGGCGCTTGCTACGCGCCATGAGTTCAGCCACGGAGACCGCGCCCTCGCGGTGTTCATCGCTACGACGGCGGCCACGGGTGTCGGGCTGTGCGGTATCTGCTTCCGGCTTGCGGTGGCGGTGGTGCGGCTGCTGCGCGGGGCTAGCATCCTCCTTGACGTGCTGCGCACCCGCAGCACCCTGGTTCCACTGCACGGCCTGGAAGCTATCGGTCTTGAACTCCGGCGCCTTCTGCTGCGACCGAGTCTGGGGCTTCGACTGCTGCGGCTTCTGCTCGGTGCGCGCCTGCGGCTTCTCTGCCTTTGCCTGTGGCTTGTCATCCTTGGGCTGGGGCTTGTCGGCCTTTGGCTGAGGCTGAGGCTGCGGTGCTCCCATAGGGCGAAACGCCGGAGGACGGCCCTGCGACGGCTGCGGTGCGCCGAACGGGGATGGTGCCGGGCGGGTGCCCTGCTGATCCGCGGGCTGCTCCGCGGGTTTCGCGGCGGGCTGCTCGGCTGGCTTCTGCGTGGGTTGCTGAGCAGGCTTCGCGGCTGGCTTCGCCGCCGGCTGCTGGGCGTTGGCACGGGCGTTATCCGCCAGCAGATTGTCCAGCGGGTTGCTCACCGGGTGGGTCGGCTGCGAGCCGAGGCGGCCTGCGACGGCGTCGGCAGACGGCGCGCCGCCGGACTTCTGGGTGAAGTTCACGTTGGGGGCATCGCCGCGCTCATCCACGCCAGCGCCGCCAGCCTTGCGCTCCAGCTCCTGGATGCGGCGAGCCTCCGCATACAGGGCGGCCGGCTCGTAGACCCACTCGCGCCCGGAGATCTCCTCGATCTGGGTGCGGATGGCTTCCAGCTCCGATCGGATCTCCGCCAGGACCTTGCTGTTATCCGCGCTCGAAGCACCGGAAGCGGTCAAGGTGGATGCGGCATGGGCGCGCTCCACCGCCAGAAGCTCCTTGGCCTCATGGGCCTGACGGCGATAGCGCACCACCAAGAAGAAGCCCAACACCGCGGCCCACAGGGCAGCCAGCAGGGCAATCTTCAGTGCGTTCGCCGAACCCGAAATCAACATGACCAGGCTGGCGATGACCGCGAGGATGACGAGGATGATAAGCCCAATAGAACCAGCATCCGTCTTCGAACCGTCCTGGGAAGACTCCGCCGTTGTCGGTGGCTGAGAGTCCGGCTGCGCAGAAAACTGGGTGGTCGGGCGATCATCCGGGGCCGACTCGTACTGGGGATCAGGGGCGTGGTGCGGGCTCGTCATGCCCACTAACTTACCGCTTGTGCCCCATCAGTTGGAGGTGGCACCTCGCAGTGTCGCTCCAACACCACTCCGGCAACACACATCGCGGCACCGCCCAGCGCCGAAGACACCACCCCGGCCAGGTCACCAGCCGCAGCGACGAGCTCACCGGCGCGCGGCACCACGTAGACCGCCATGCCAGCATAGGCCCCGCCCACGATGGCCCCGGTCCACGCCGAGGCTTTGCCGACAAGCAGGAATTGCGCGATGGTCATGGGATTGAGCTGCGAGTTATCCAGGCCGATACCGTGCTCGTCCTCCTTGGCACCGCGCACCTTGAGCGTCAACAGCACGCACACCAGCGCCATAGCCCACAGAGAAATCGATACGGTTGCCGGAATGGCCAGCATGGAGCCATAAAAGCGGGTGGTGAGGGTGGCAGCCGCCGCAGCCACGAAGAGGGCGGTGCCGACAAGCGCGCCAATCGACGTCCTCGTCATTACTCCCCCAGTTCCTTCACCGCAGCGACCTCGTCCTCATCGAGGTCGGCGATGAGCTCGCGCACCGGGGTGCCGTTGAGCTCCGCGTGCTCATCCGCGGCCAACCACGGCACGAGCACGAAGGCCCGCTCGTGAGCATAAGGATGCGGCAGAATAAGTTCCGGATCTTCGGAGGTCACGCCGTCTATCTGCACGACGTCCACGTCCAGGGTGCGAGGACCCCAGTGCCGCACCCGCACACGCTCAGCGGCCTCCTCCAGCTTCTGGCCACGGCGTAGCAGCTCCAGCGGGGTGCAGTCCACGTCCACGATGAGCACCGCGTTGAGGAATTCATCTTGGTCGGTCACGCCCCACGGCGGGGTGGCAAAGACTGGAGAGGCAGCGACGGTCTCCTCAGCAAACTCGTCAAAGACGGTCTGCAGCAGCGCGCAGCGGTCTTCCATGTTGGAGCCGATAGACAGCACGGCGCGCATTAGCCTGCCATCCTCTTTCGGGAGCGGCGGGCCACGACTGCCACGTCCGCGAAGGTGCGCGGGATGGGCGCCTTCGGCTTGTGGATGGTCACCTCGATGGCATGGAGAATCCCGAAGCGCTGCATCGCGGTCTCGGCGACCTCCTCAGCCACCGTCTCGATAAGGTCCCGGGAGGGGCCCTCGACGATGTCCGCGGCGACGTCGGCAAGCTCGGCGTAATTCACCGTGCGGGACAGGTCATCCCCGATTCCCGCGGTGTCCAACCAACAGGTGATATCCACGATGAAGGGCTGCCCCGTCTTCTTCTCTTCCTCGAAGACGCCGTGGTAGCCAAAGCACTCCAGGCCGGTGAGTTCAATGCGATCCGCCATGTTTTATGCCTTTCCCAAAGAAGTGGACACCACTGTTCCGCCGTCCGCGCCGTTGGCGTAGCTGCCGGAGGCATGCGCGCCGCCGGTGTAGGCCGCGCCCGCGTTCCAGGCCGCGGCGACATCCACGGCATCGCGCGAGACTTCCACCTCGTGCACGCGCACGCCCCACGCACCCATCTGCGCAGAGATGGCGGTGACGGCCGCGGTGGCCGGGTCCGCGAGCAGCGGGCTGGACTCGGCGCCGCGATCTTCCCGGATGGCGGCGAGGAAGCGCTTGCGGGACGCGCCCACCAACAGCGGGACCTCGCCCTGGAGGAACTCCGGCAGAGCCTTGAGCAAAGCCCAGTTATCCTGCGGGGACTTGGCAAAACCCAGGCCCGGATCCACGACGATATTGTCGTGGCTAACACCGGCCTGCAGGGCGTTATCAGCGAGCTTCGCCAGGGACTCGTGGACATCGCGCACCACATCCCCGCCATGGTCGGCCACACCGGCGGCCGAGCCGAACTGGACGGTGCGCCAGTGCATGAGGCAGACCGGCAGGCCGGTTTCGGCCATGGTGCGGTACATGTCCGGGTCGGCCGCACCACCGGAGACGTCATTGATCATGTCCACGCCGGCCTCCGCAGCGGCTTGAGCAACCGAGGCCCGCATCGTGTCCACCGAGGTCTTAATCCCCTCCTCGCGCAGCGCCTTGATGACGGGCACGACGCGGCGTTCTTCCTCCTCGGCAGCCACGCGCACCGCACCCGGGCGGGTGGACTCACCGCCGACATCGATCATGTCCGCGCCGCAGGCGACAAGGTGGCGGGCGTGGGTAAGTGCATCGTCGATGTTGATCCAGCGCCCGCCGTCGGAGAAGGAGTCCTCGGTGACATTGACGATGCCCATGACCAGCGTGCGGCCGGGAACGGTGAGATCACTGACTGCCATTGCTGCTAGCTCCTAATCAGGCTCATGACCTCCGCGCGGGAGGCCGCATTCTTCTTGAATCCGCCGCGCACCGCGGATGTCGTCGTGGTCGCCCCCGGCTTGCGGATACCGCGCATGGCCATGCACAGGTGCTCGCACTCGATGACGACGATGACGGACTGCGCGTGGAGGACCTCCACCAGCGCATCGGCGATCTGGCTGGTGAGGCGCTCCTGGACCTGCGGGCGCTTTGCGTACATGTCCGCCAGGCGAGCCAGCTTGGACAGGCCGGTGACGTGGCCGTCGGAGCCAGGGATATAGCCGATGTGCGCCGTGCCGTAGAAGGGCACGAGGTGGTGCTCGCAGGTGGAATAGATGGGGATATCGCGCACGAGGACGAGCTCTTGGTGCTCCTCGGCAAAGGTCTTGTGCAGGACCTCAGTCGGGTCCTGGTGGAGACCTGCGAAGACCTCGGCATAGGCGCGGGCCACGCGGGCCGGGGTCTCGCGCAGGCCCTCGCGGTCGGGGTCCTCGCCCACTGCGATGAGCAGCTCGCGGATGGCTGCTTCGGCGCGCTCGTGGTCGAAGTCGCGCTGCGCCGGGATGTTATCGCTCATTGGTGTCGCCATCCTTGTACGGGTTGTTGCGGTGTTCATGTTCTCCCCAGCCGGGAGCGCCCCAGGCGTGCTCCTCCGGCTTGGCGTGGCGGCCGCGGCGTTCCGGTTCGCGTGGCTGCGGCTGGTGTTCTGGTTGGGGCTGGGATTCTGGCTGCGATGCGGCGGCATCCGGCACACGCGGAATCTCTTGGGTGTCCTCGTGGCTGGGGCCAGCCTGTTCTGGGGCAACAGTTTCTTCCTGCGCCCCATCGCTGACCGCTTCGTCTGCGCTGAGCTCGCGACCGGTGGGCTCGGTGATATCGGACTCGCCGAAGAAGGTATTGCCCTTCTCCGGATCCACGTAGTCACCCGCGTGCTGGCCGAAGCTGAAGCCAATCTCCTCGACCGATGCCTCCGATGTCGCGGCGGCGGCCTCGTCACCGTTTTCCTTCGCGCGTTCGAGCTCCGCGTGGCGGCGCTCGCGGGCGGCACGGGAGGCGTCGAGAAGCGTCATGCGCTTCGGCAGCTCCTCGCCGCGCTCCTGGGCAAGCTCGACCGGGGTCTTTACCGGCTCGCGGCCGGCCTGGCGCGGGAAGCGAGCGTCCTCGTTCGGGAAAACGTCGAAAGCCTCGCGCGGCTCGATGCCCTCGAAGATGCCCTCGAGGTCCGGGCGGCGCAGGGTTTCCTTCTCCAGGAGCATCTCGGCGAGCTTATCCAGGTAGTCGCGGTGCTCGGACAGGATGTCATAGGCCTGCTGGTGCGCGCGGTCCAAGAGGTAAGCCATCTGCTCATCAATCTTGGCGGCAATGGCATCGGAGTAGTCGATGGTCCCGCCGCCACCCATCTGGCTGAAGGGATCGCCCTGCTCCTTGCCGTACTTGACGGTGCCTAGATCCGGCGAGAAGCCGTACTCAGTAAGCATGGACCGCGCAATCTTGGTGGCGTGCTCGATATCGGAGGAAGCACCGGTGGTCGGTGCGCCGAAGACCAGCTCCTCAGCGGCACGGCCACCCATGGCGAAGACGAGGCGCGCGAAGAGCTCATCGCGGGTATACATGCCCTTGTCATCTTCCTGCGCGGTCATGGCGTGGCCGCCGGTGCGGCCGCGGGCCAGGATGGTGACCTTGTAGACGCGCTCAATGTCCTTGAGCGCCCAGGCGGCCAAGGTATGACCGCCCTCGTGGTAGGCGGTGACCTTCTTTTCATGCTCGGAAATGATCTTGCCCTGGCGGCGCGGGCCGCCGACGACGCGGTCGGTAGCCTCTTCCAGCGCATCATAGGTAATGACGTTGCCGCCGATGCGGGCGGTGAGCAGGGCGGCCTCGTTGAGCACGTTGGCCAGGTCCGCGCCGGACATGCCGGCGGTGCGCTTGGCCAACTGAGCCACGTCGACTTCCTTGGCCAGCGGCTTGTCCTTGGCATGCACGCGCAGAATCTGCTCGCGGCCGGCCAGGTCCGGGTTGGTGACCGGGATTTGGCGGTCGAAGCGGCCCGGGCGCAGCAGCGCCGGGTCCAGGATGTCGGGACGGTTGGTGGCCGCGATGAGGATAACACCCTCGCGGTCACCGAAGCCGTCCATCTCCACGAGCAGCTGGTTGAGGGTCTGCTCGCGCTCATCGTGTCCACCGCCGGTACCGGAGCCGCGCTGGCGGCCCACGGCATCAATCTCATCAACGAAGATGATGCACGGGCTATTTTCCTTCGCCTGCTTGAACAGGTCGCGCACGCGGGAGGCACCGACGCCGACGAACATCTCCACGAAGTCGGAGCCAGAAATGGAGTAGAAGGGCACACCGGCCTCGCCCGCCACGGCACGGGCCAGCAAGGTCTTACCGGTGCCCGGCGGGCCGTAGAGAAGTACGCCGCGCGGGATCTTCGCGCCGAGGGCGTGGTAGCGCTCCGGATCATCGAGGAAGTCCTTGATTTCCTGCAGCTCATCCACGGCCTCGTCCGCACCGGCCACATCCGCGAAGGTGTTGGTCGGCATATCCTTGGTCAGCTCCTTGGCCTTGGAGCCGCCAATGCCAAACATGCCGCCAGCGCCCTGCTGCATGCGCGACATCATCCAGAACAACAGCGCGAAGAGCAGCAGCATCGGCAACAGGAAGCTAATCATCGAGCCGATGAAGGAATCCTGCGTGACCTTCGTTTGGTACTTCTCAGCACCGGAGTCCTTGACCGCGTTAAAGACCTGCTCGGAGGCGCGTGCCGGGTACTTGGCAATGACCTCCTCGATGCCCTCCTGCTCTTCCACCGTCACCGGCTTCTTGAGCTTGAGGCGCAGTTGCTGCTCGCGGTCGTCGATCTGCGCTTCCTCGACGTTCTTGGAGGTCAGCTGCTCCATGGCCACCGAAGTGTCCACCTGCTTGAAGCTGCGGGCATCGTTGGTAAAGAACGTGAATGCGTACAGCAGGATGAGAACCAGGCCCGCGATGGAGCCGTAGCGGATGATGTTCTTGTTTTTCATTAACTACCTTGCACAATTGCGGCTTAAAGCGCCGGACAAGAATAAAGATTAATCGTTGCTGTAGACCGCCGGATGCAGCGTACCTACATAGGGCAGGTCACGGTAGCGCTCGGCAAAATCCAGGCCATACCCCACGACAAACTCGTTGGGGATATCGAAGCCTACATCGAACAGGTCAAGCTCTGCCTTAACCACCTCTGGCTTGCGCAACAGGGTGACCACTTCAAGGGATCGTGGCTGGCGGCCCTGCAGGTTACGGATAAGCCACGACAAAGTCAGGCCGGAATCAATGATGTCCTCCACGATGACCACATCGCGGCCCTCGATATCGCGGTCCAAGTCCTTCAGAATGCGCACAACCCCCGAGGAGGAGGCCGAGTTGCCGTAAGAGGAGACCGCCATGAACTCCAGCTGGGACGGGATAGCCAGCTTGCGGGCGAAATCCGTCAGGAAGAAGACCGCGCCCTTGAGCACGCAGACCAAGATGAGGTCATCGTCGGCATTGCTGTATTTCTCGGACACGCGATCCGCCATCTCCTGGATGCGCGCCTGAAGATCGTCTTCGGTGATGAGAACGTTTTTGATGTCCTCTCCATAAGGATGGGCGGGGACGGCTAAATCATGGTTATCGTGCACGTGAGCGCTCCTTTGCTGACCGAGGCAATAGTGACAGTTTGCCACCAACGCGTGCGACTTCCAACCTTGTACCTTTCTTTTCCCCACGGACGGCGACGGGGCCTTGGCCATGCCACTGCGTGCACAGGGCATCGATGCCGCGCACTGCCTCGCGCGTAACCTCCACTCCTTCCACGCGCAGCCACGCGGCGATCGCCCGGCGGCGCTTCGGTTCTGGGAGAACGGCCAGCTCGGCGCAGTCGGTGGTGGGGTGGGTGCTGAGGAGGACGTCGTCAAGCGCGGCGTCGTGGGCTGCCTGGGCTAAGGCCGGGACGGGGTCACCGCCCACGATCTCCTGCAGCCGCGGGAGGATCTCGCGGCGCAGGGCCACGCGGCGGAAGGCTCGGTCCTGGTTCTGGGGGTCCTGCCAGACCTCCAGCCCCAGCTCCGCGCAGGCGGCCTCGGTCTGGGCGCGGCGCACGCTCAGTAGGGGGCGCACAACGCGCACGCCCTCGACATCGGAGCGCTCGCGCATGCCCGCGACCTTCCCCCGCAGGGCACCCAGCAGCAGGGTTTCGGCCTGGTCATCGGCGGTATGCGCCACCGCCACCTCTTCCCAGGGCGCGAAGGCACGATACCGGGCGGCGCGGGCTTCGGCCTCCACGGAGCCTTGCTTGCCGACGTCCACCCGCAACACCTCCGCCCCCGCTCCCAAGGCGTGGGCCTGCTCGGCAGCCCGGCGCGCCTGCGCGGCCGAGCCTTCCTGTAAGCCGTGGTCGACGCAGAGCGCTGTCACCTCGTGTCCTTCGGCCACGAGAGCGGCGGTCAGCGCCAAGGAATCGGCCCCGCCGGACAAGCCCACGGCGATGGCGCGTGGCTGCTCACCGACCACGGCGCGGGCGGCGACGCGGCACGCCAAAAAGTTGGGGCTTCTGCGCGGCCAAAAAGGTTTCTTAGAAGTCATGGAGGGCAGCGGCGAGAGCATCTTGGGCTTGGCGGGCGGAGGTGACTTCGCCGTCGTTGACTAAGAAGGCGAAGGCGTACACGCGACCCGACTGGCCCTGGGCGGTGCCGGTCAGCGCGGAGGTTCCCGTGAGGGTGCCGGTTTTGGCGCGAACGTACCCGCGGGCCGGCGAATCGGGGTAGCGCTGGTAGAGCGTGCCCTCACCGCCGGCGAGGGGCAGGTAGCCCAACAGCGGGCGCAGCTCCTCGGTGGCTACGGCCTGGTCCATGATGTGGGCGAGTCCGTCGGCAGGGATGCGGTTATCGCGGGACAGGCCGGAACCGTCTTTGAGGGTGATGCCGCTGATGTCGATGCCGTGGTCTTTAAGCACGTCGAGCATGGTTTTCGTGGCGCCCTCGAAACTTGCTTCCGCGCCCTGGCTGACGGCCAGCTCGCGGGCGATGGCCTCCGCCATGACGTTATCGGAATCCTTCACCGCTTCCTGGGCGCGCAAAGCCAACGGCTCAGATTCTGTAGCTGCGATGACCTCGGTGTTCTCGGGCGCTGAGCTCGTGTCCGCCTTGTCGGTTCCCAGGCGGGAGGCCAACGCGCGGGCGACGTCGAGGGCCGGCTCGTGGGAGCGCGGAACGTCGCCGGTCTTCTCCCCAATGCGCCCACCGTAGAGCATGGCCGGCTGGATGGGGGCGACGAAACCGCCGTCAATATTGTCATCATCCCAGCCCGGTGCCTGGTCGGGCCCGGCCCAGATGGACGTGTCGATGGAGACCCGCGTGACGGTATCCATCTTCTGCTGAATCTGTTCCGCCAGCTCATCGAGGCGCTCGTCCGTCAGCCAGACATCGCCGGCGGCCTTGATAACGATCTCGCCCTCGTGCTCACCTGCGACCACTTCGGTGGTCAGGCGCTCTTCTTCGTCGAGCTTGAGCGTAGCCGCGGCGAGGGTGAGGACCTTGGTGGCGGAGGCCGGGGTCAGCGGCTTTGCGGGCTCGCGCTCCCACAGCACGTCCTGGGTGGTGGTGTCGATGATCTGCCCGCCGAAAGTGGCTAGAGCCTTGTCCTTGCCTAGCTCATCCAACCTGGCTTTGAGCGCGGCGGCGTCGATATCACCGGGCTCGACGGGCTGGACCAGTGTTGTGGGTTCTTCCTGTTTATAGGGCTGGCCGTGGTCCAGGTGATCGTAGGTGCGCTGGATTTCTACGCCCAAGGCGGCCGTCGCCGCCACGGCTCCCGCCGTGACGAGGGCCGCAGTACTCCACCAGACATGCTTAGCTTTCATCGCCCTTTAGACTAGCGCGGTAGACTAAGCGGAGCACATGCCAACCTATTAGTTATGGAGGATTCAGCCGTGAGCGTTGAAGTAACCATCGAGATCCCAAAGGGCTCCCGCAACAAGTACGAGATCGATCACGAGACCGGCAAGGTCCACCTCGACCGCTACCTGTTCACCCCGATGGCCTACCCGGCTGACTACGGCTTCATCGACCACACCCTGGGTGAGGACGGTGACCCGTTGGACGCGCTGGTCATCCTCCCGGAGCCGGTCTTCCCGGGCGTTGTCGTTGAGGCTCGCGTCCTCGGCGTGTTCAAGATGACCGACGAGGCCGGTGGCGACGACAAGCTGCTCGCCGTCGTCGATGACCCGCGCTGGGAGCGCTACCAGGACATCAACGATGTACAGCAGCACATCAAGGACGAGATCGAGCACTTCTTCACCCGCTACAAGGACCTGGAGCCGAACAAGGAAGTTACCGGCTCCGGCTGGGGAGACAAGGCTGAGGCAGAGAAGATCCTCGAAGAGGCTAAGGCTCGCTTCAAGTAAGCCGCCACGGTCCGCACGTTGAGGGACGTTTCGATCAAATAGGGGCCCAAAACCAAGGGTTTGAGAGGCCTTAGTTGATCGAAACGTCCTTTTTCTTTGTCACCGCGACAACTCCTCATTCGTGACGTACGATTCGATCAAATAGGGGGCCGAAAACAGCGGTTTCTGGGGGCTTAATTGTTAGAACCGTACTCATCGGGGGCACATGGAGATTTTCGAGGGACGCGCGGGGACTCGCCGCGCTGCTAACGGCCGAGCAATCAAGATTTGTCGCGGTCTGTACTTATCTGCGGTGCCAACGCCGCGCGAGCTCGCTGAAGTCGTCTCACGGCGTTGGCCGGACTCAGCCTTGGACGGCTATTCCGCAGCTCAGCAATATCTTGGCCAAGAGCTGACCTACCCACTTTATTTTCTGCGCGCAGGAACGATGGCATCGAGCACGTATTTTCGCAGCCGGCGGGCACGGCCTAAGGCGCTGGGCAGCATGAACGGGGTGAACGTCTGCAGCCCGCTGCAATGTATTGAGGCGATGGCGCAGGAGGATGCCGTGGCCTTCATCGAGGCCTTCTTCGCCGGGCCGCACGGGCGCTCGCGCATCGAGACCGAACAGCTGGACTTTCGCCGCCTGCCCAAGCACACGCGTGAGGTGTTGGAAAAGGCCATCGTCGGGGCGGATAGCAAGCCGGAGCGCGACCTCACCCGGGGCCTTGAGCCCCACGCCAAAGTCCGCAACAACGTGCGGATTGGGCCCTACCGCTGGGACTTGGTGCTCGAGGAGCACAAGGTGGCCATCGAGGTGGACGGCTACGCCTATCACAAAGGCGAGAACCGACAACGTTTCGAAATCGACCGCCAAAAGCTGAACGACGCCGTCCAGCGCGGCTATCGGCCCCTCCACTTCACCGCCGCCACGATTGAGCACCACCTTGACGTCGCTGTTCACCAGGTCCTCGCAGTTATCAAAGGGCGGGGCGAGTTCGTCGCCCCGCCCTGGAAGTGGCACCACTACTGGCGGTGGGAGCGCGAGCGTTGGGCAGGCTAGCGTTGCGGCTGAACAGCAGCAACGTGCCGACAACGAACCGGGCTGGCTAACGCTGCGGCTTACTAACACTGCAGCTAACTAACTGCAGCGGGAAGCAAGCCATCCGTCGAGCTCGGATTCGGGTGCATCGGGAGCGATGGGATCCTCGGCGAACTCCTCGCCCGTGCGCGCCTTGTCCTTGGCCGTGGTGAGCATGAGCGAGCGGCCGTCCGGATAGTCCAGGACCACGTTGGCGGAGGCGTAGCCGGCGGTCGGCTTGCCAAAGGTCCGTGTGTTGTCCAGCCCGCGGAAGGCCAGGAGGGTGGCTTCGGCGGAGGAGGCGGTCTCGTCGTCGGTGAGCACGGCGACGGGAATGTTCAGCTTGCCGCCCGACGTGGTGGTGGGCGTGCCACCGCCGGTAACGGAATTACCGTCGATGACCACGTCAGAAGTAGTCATTCGGCTGACGAAGGAGAGGGCGGTGCCATCCGGCAGAAGGGGGCTTAAGCCCGCGTACATCGGGCCCATGTCCCCGCCGTCATTGCCGCGCAGATCCACCACGGCGGCACAGGCCTCCGGGTGAGAGGTCAGACCGTGGGCCAAAGTGTCGGCGTAGGCTTGGCCGTCATCGTGGCGGCCGATGGAGGGCACGGTAGCGCGCAAGACGCCATCGTTGAAGTCAACCGAAGGCTCAGCGCTTTCGGCGGCCTTTTCCTTTTCGGTGCTAAAGACTTTGGAGTGCTTGCCACCGGCAGCGTTGATGGCGGCATCGAGGAGCTCAGCGTTCGTGGGGTCCTCCTTGAAGGCCTCACGGGCGCGCTGGAATTCTTCGCTCTCGCCATAGATTCCGGAGATCGCTGCAGTATCCACCATCGCGGTGTTAATGCGCTTCTCGCTGGCATTGAAGAGGAAGTAGGGCTTGCCCAGCAGCGCCCCGCCATAGGAGGGGCCAAAGAAATACACGGCCGCGGCCACAGCAACAAGAGCAACGAGAAAGAGTCCGCCGAAGATTTTCAGTACCGTTTTCATTCTTTTCGACCTCCAGTCCGCAGCACGTAGCCGCGCAGGGGTTCAACAAGGACAATGGCAAGCAGCGTGACCAGCCAGCCTATGGCCAAGAAACCGAAGGCCATGAGCAGACGGCCAAGAACGTCGACATCGCTTTGCTCGACACTGGAGAAGAACATCAGTGAGGCGATCCCACCGCCGAAAAGGAAGCCGAAGAAGCTCAATCCCACCACAGGCCCCATGATGGTCAGGGCACCGGAGCGGAACTGGAAACCGCGCGGCACACCCATGAGATCCAGAGAGCGGATGAGTTCCTTGTCTTCGAAGATGCCGGAGACCTGCCCCAGAATGATGGACATGGTGGTCAGCGTGAAGCCGAAGATGAGGGTTAATAAGACGCCGGTGGAGATGTCCTTAAACACCACGTTCATCCCCGGGTCCTCTTTGAGAACCATGGCCAAGGCATCAGAGCCTAGGGGCGCCGCAACGAGGAAGCCCGCCAAGTAGCCGAAGAACGCGATGGCCGCACTCCGCTTCCACGCCGGGCGCGCATTGCCCGCCACTCGCTGGCAGGCCACGAAGTGCGCGGTGCCAGGAAAGAGAGACATGATGTGTGCGCCGAGCTGCAAGATAAAAGGGGAAATGAGGTTGATGCTCATCACCATGCCAAACATGACCACGATGACCATGGCGGTCGGCGGTCCCGCCTTCCCGGAGAGCAACACACCACCGATACCCGCGATGATGAGGAAGACGATGACGCGCCACCAGCGATAGGCCGCGGGCATCTGGCGCTTGGCCACACCCAGGGGGCTCACGCGCACGCGCTGCATGCCGACGAGTGCCGCACCGATGGCCAACACAAAGAGCACACCGGCCACGGCCAGATAACCCCACCACGGGAGGAGAATCTCGGATACAGCAATAGAACGCATCTGGAAGTCCACCTGCGTAAAGACCGGCGCGATGAGCAGGCTGATCAGCCCGCCCAGCACGATGCCGATGATGGCTTGCAGGCCGGTCTCCACGATGGCCATGCGCTCCACCTGGCGGGAGCTCAACCCCAGAAGGCGCAGGGTGGCCAGGCGCTGCTCCCGGCCGGAGGCGCCGAGGACGGCGGCTTGGGCTGTGAGGTTAAACAGCGCCGGAAGAATGAAGGCGCAGGCCAGCAGGGCCAGGGCAAACCAAGGATAAAGAAAGGCCGTCATCTCGTTACCGAAGGCCTCTTTGAGCGCGGGCGCGGCTTCCTCGACGTGCTGGGCGCGCTCCCAAAACATCCAGGTGCCACCCGCGACGAGGAAGGCAATGGCGGAACCAATGGTCAGGCTCACAATGGCCAGAAGCGAGACGATTCCTGTTCCGGAGCGCGCGCGAATCGATTCGCGCTGCAGGTCAAAGACTAAAGTCGCGGTGTTCATCGGATCACCTCGAGGCGGCGGTCGTCGTGGATGATGCCATCGCGAATCTCCACGCGGCGCTGCATCCAGTCGGCCACCTTCGGGTCGTGCGTGACCATGACCAGGCTGGCACCGGACTGGCGCACGATGGTGGTCAGCATCTGCATGACCTCGTGGCCCGTGGACTGGTCCAGTGCACCGGTGGGCTCGTCGGCGAAAACCACGCCCGGAGAAGCCACCAGCGCACGCGCGATAGTCACGCGCTGCGCCTGTCCACCGGAGACCTGCGCCGGGCGACGCTCCGCCAAACCGCCCAATCCCAGCTGGTCCAGCAGCTGCATCGCGCGCTTGCGCGCAGCACCGCGCGAGACCCCGTTGAGCATCGCGGGCAGCGCTACGTTGTCCACGTTGCTCAGCTCCGGCAGCAACTGGCCGTCCTGGAAGACGAAGCCGAAGTTGCGCAGGCGGAGGCGGGAGCGGGGGCCGTCGCCAAGCGCGGAGAGCTCGTCATCCCCGTAGCGCACGCTGCCGTGCGTGGGGGTCAGCACGCCGGACATGCAGTGCAACAGCGTGGACTTGCCGGAACCAGACGGCCCCATGACCGCCACGAGCTCACCCGGTTCAATGTCGAGGGAGATTCCGGCGAGCACCGGGCCGCCGCCGAAATCCTTGGTGATGTCTGTCAGGGAAAGTGTCTGTGCCATGTCTCTCATTTCACCGTCTCGGGCCCTCATAAAGAACAGTCCTAGCGTTGCTCTTTAAGGTAGTGCCAGCACTACCCCTGCCGCAGGGGCGGGCCACTATGCTGGGCCTGTGTTCCGAAGAAAACCCCAGCCCACCAACCATGAGCAACAGCAGGCGCAGAAAATTGCGCAACTCACGGCCTCGCGCCGCGCCATCGCGGATGCCTATGAGGTGGAGCGCGCCCGCATCGAGCGCGACTTGCACGACGGCGCGCAGCAATACCTCGTGGCCGCGAGCATGAAGTTGGGGGAGGCTCTTCTCGACGCCCCCTCTGACCTCGCCGAGCTTCTCACCGCTGCCAAGCAGGACGTGGACCGCGGCCTGCACTCCCTGCGCGCCACGGTGCACGGCATCCACCCGCAAGTCCTGCAGGATCACGGTTTGGTCGCCGCGCTTGCCGACGTCTCCTCCTCCCACGGCCCCCACGTCAGCGTCTTCGCCCCGCATCCTTTGCCCAAGCTTTCCGCCTCCGTGCTGGCCTGCGGCTACTTCTTCGGCACGGAGGCTTTGACCAACGCGGCCAAGCACGCGCCCGGCGCGCCGGTGTCTGTTTTAGTGATCGCGGATGATTCGCTGCGCATCACCGTGGTGGATGAGGGCCCGGGTGGCGCGCAGGTTGTACAAGGTCACGGCTTGGCGGGGATGGCCGAGCGCCTCGCCGCCTTTGGCGGGGAGATGACGCTGAGCTCTCCCCCGGGCGGGCCCACGAGGCTGGCATGCTCGATTCCACTTCTTCTCGATCGCGGACAGTCAGGAGTTTAAGAAATGAGTTTGAGAATCGTCGTGGCGGATGACTCCGCCATTTTGCGCGAAGGTTTAGCTGGCCTTCTGGAGCGCCGCGGGCATTCAATTGTGGGCCAGGCGGATTCTGCTCCAGCTTTGGAGGCCGTGGTGGATAAGCTGCGCGATGAGCTTCCGGACATCGTCATCACGGACGTGCGCATGCCGCCAGGTATGGGCGATGATGGCTTGAAAGCCGCCGTGAACTTGAGAAATGCATATCCGGGCTTACCCGTCATGGTGCTCTCCCAGTATGTGGCCCCCGCATATGCGGTGGAACTCTTCGACTCCCCCGATGCCGGCACCGGCTACCTTCTGAAGGACCGCGTCTCCGAGGTGCGGGACTTCCTCTCCAGCTTGGACGTGGTGGCCCAGGGCGGCACCGTCATCGACCCCACCGTGGCGCAGGCCCTCATGAGCTCTGGGCGCAGCGGCCTGGGCGAGCTCACCCCGCGCGAGCGCGAGGTCCTCGAGTTGATGTCCCGCGGCAAGTCCAACAAGGACATCGCCACTGATCTCGTCTTGTCTTCCGCTGCGGTGGCCAAGCACGTCTCCAACATCTTCACCAAGCTGCGTCTCGACCCCAGCGAGGACAACCGCCGCGTGAAAGCCATTCTGGAGTACCTCTCAGCGCACCGCTAAAGCCCAAGGCGAGCATCGAATGCTGCTATGAGGCGTTGAGATAGAGCGGGATCGTGCTCATTGGGTTCGCGGAATTGTAGCGCACATACTATCTAGCACGCTGCGCCAGTGCTCAAGGCGTGCGGCGTCGGGTGCCGGCTGCGGCTTCCCGTCGAGCTGCACCACCGGGGTAATCCCGTGCAAGGCGTTGAGGGTCCACAACTCTAGGCCGGCAAGATCGGACAGACCGAGCTTGCGCTTTTCGACGCTCCCCTCTTCTCCCACCGCAGCAACCAGCAGAGACTCAGTGACCGAACGCAGCCGAGGCGCGTCCATCGTGAGCATCGTGTCGCCATCCCAGGCGATGAGCGCTGCGGTGGTGGTTTCGCAGACCACGCCCTCGTCGGAGATGAGCAAGGTATCGTCCTGCTCACGAAGCTCTGAGAACAGCACCAGATTCGGCCCCTTGACATGCGGATATTCCACTGTTGCCGTGGCGCTGTGCAAGCGGGTAGTTTTCCGCTGTTCGGGAAGGGGGCGCAGGCGGAGTGCGAAGCCGCTGGGGCCGGCCTCCAGACGCGGGAACCACCGCCCCCGAGCGGGCAGGTGTTCCTGGACTGCGTGGAGGAAGGATCGAGGGGAGTCCATCCCCAAGGCCTCTGCACCCGCGGTAAAGCGCTCGCAGTGTAGCTCAAAGCCGCGCACCTGGCCCTCTTCAAGACGGAAGGAGTCGATCAGCACGGGCTCGGGAAGCGATGGGACGGGAAGCAGCTCGCCCGCTTCGAAGCGGTAGCAGTGCTCCCCGGGGAAGGCCTGCCCGCAAAGTTTGAGGAGCGGGGCGGACTTATCCACGATCTCCTGCCACTCGGCATCCGGGTCCGAAAGAGCCAGCACCGCTCCACCAACGCCATAATGCAGTCTCCCGGAATGCAGGACGATGCTGCGGATAGTCATAGCGAAATCAGCGCTGCCATCGCAACCGAGATAGCCGATCGCACCGGAGTACACCCCACGCGGCGCGGCCTCGAGCTCACGGATGATCTCCATGGTGCGGACTTTCGGCGCACCGGTCATAGAGCCACCGGGAAAGGTGGAGCGGAGGACGTCGATAAGCGAGGCATCCGGGCACAACCGAGCAGAAACGGTGGAGACCAACTGGTGCACGGTGGCAAAGCTGCGAACCGCGAAGAGTTCTTCGGCATGCACGGTGCCTGGAATCCCCACACGGGTGAGATCGTTGCGCACTAGGTCAACGATCATGAGGTTTTCCGCGTGATCCTTCGGGTTACTGGCCAGGTCCGCCCGCAGCTGTTCATCGGCGGTGGGGTTGTGGCCACGTGGGCGGGTGCCTTTGATCGGCTCCGAGCAGACGACGCCGCCAGACACTTTAAGGAAGCGTTCCGGGGAGGCGCTAGCCACTGCGAGCTCAGGGAGCACCAACAACGAACGCATCGGCGCGGGCACCTGCTGCCGAAGGCGCTGGTAGAGGGCCAGCGGATCGAGATCGGCTGCCGCCTCGAGACTGGTAGTGAGGCAGACTTCGTAGGTCTCACCCGCACTGATGAGCTCTTGGGCGCGGCGGATCTTCTCCTTATAGCTGGCGGCGGTATCGCGGCAGATCAGCGGGCCAATCGCACTGGTGTCGAAACGCCTTTGCTGAACAGGGTTGCCGGCGAGTCCTTCGAGGAGCCGCCAGGTCTGTGCCAGCCAGGAGGCCGCGGATTCCTGGCAAATCAGCTGCACTCTCTGCCCACGGATGGCCACCACGCCTGGCGCGCGGAAGAGACCATGAGGGTGGTGTGTGGGCAAGCCGCCGAGGGCCTCGTAACCCAGATAGCCGAACACACCTGGAACGCCGAGGCACCCCGCGGGGCGGGAAAAGCGAGGGGGCTCCGCTAGTGCTTCCATTCCCACCATTTCTCCCAACGGTGCAATGATCGAAGTGCCCTCGAACTCTAGCAGCGCCCCTTTGCCGCCTAGGACATCGAAGACGTCGAGGGGATCGATGGCGAGTAGGCGCTCCTCCACGTGCAGTGGTGGCAGGGGCGCAACTGAGGGGGTGTCGACTTTGACGTCAGGAGATGCCACCTCGTTTGCTTCGGGACAAGCGATAGCGAGGAAGTTCTCGAACAGCCGGAGGCCATGGTCGCTGCAGATCGATTCCGGGTGGTACTGCACACCCCACCAGCGACGTTCTTCACTACACCCGGCCATGATGAGGCCTTCTGCTGTATGAGCAAGCGCCTTCATACCGGCTGGCAGCTCATCCACCACTAGGGAGTGATAGCGCACCACGTCGTGGCAGGAAGGAATCCCGGCATAGAGCGGGTCCTCGGCGCAGTGGATGCTGCTTACCAGCCCGTGTACAGGTTTCGGCGCCAACACGATCCGCGCGCCGAGGTGCTGGGCCATCGCCTGGAAGCCCAGACACACCCCCAGCACCGGCACCGCAGCACGTTTCAACACCTCAGCACAAAAGCCAATGTCCGCTGCACGCTCAGGGGTTCCCGGCCCCGGTGAGAGAACCACCGCGTGGTAGCCAGTCAGCGGCACGGGCTCGGTGTTAGGGGTGACCGTCACCTCAGCACCTAATCGCACCAGGTAGTCCACGATGTTGAAGGTGAAGGAGTCAAAATTATCCACCACGAGCACTCGAGAACCAAAGAAGCGACCCGTGGGGTCTCCGGGGATAAGCGCGACAGCGCTGGAGTTCATCACCTGAATAAGTGTGGCATAAGGGCGCGCCGGGGCCGAAAGTGCTGCTCACGCTACGGTGCCCCACCAGCCTCACAACCGCGCCCGCGTAAGCTGGTGCGCATGCAGAACGTACAACCCACCGAAGTACCCGAGAACGCCCAGCTCATCGACGTCCGCGAGGACCACGAGTGGAACACCGAGCACGCCCAGGGCGCCACGCACATCCCGATGGGAGACCTAGTCGAGCGTCTCGACGAGATTGACCCGGACCGCGATATCTACGTCATCTGCCATGCAGGCGGGCGCAGCATGCAGGTCTGCCAGTACCTCGAGCAGGCAAAGGGCTGGGACGTCATCAACGTCGAGGGCGGCACGGATGGTTGGAAAGCACAAGGCTGCCCTATGGTTTACCCAAACCACTAGTGGTACCATTTGCGGTACCATACAGGTGTGGTTTCCAAGATAGAAAAGATCCTCACAAAGATGCGGACCTCACGGACAAACGTCCGCTTCTCAGAGCTGCAACTTGTGTGTGACTTCCATTTCTAGGAGCAGATCATGAACCTCGCAGACAAATACACCTACCAAACCGCGTGGTCCGAAGAAGATGGAGAATTCGTTGCCACAGTCCTAGAGTTCCCTTCCCTGTCATGGCTGGACACAACCGCGGCCACCGCAGAAGCCGAGTTGCGCAGCGTCGTCGAAGAAACTCTAGAAGATATGCAACGCAACAATGAACGCATCCCGGAACCATTCGGGCAGCGAAGCTTTTCGGGGAAGTTCAACCTCCGCATACCTCAGTCACTTCACCGAGACCTAACCATCGAAGCAGAACGGGAAGGCGTTTCTCTCAACACACTCATCGTGCAGAAGCTAGCCTCAGCCTGAAACTAATGGGCCACAACCCATGATTTAAGTTTGCCACCTTAGGCGCGTAGTATCGTCGGCATGCCTTCATTGAATTCTGTATCCATTCCGACCGCGCTCTTGGAGTCCCCCTCCTTCCAGCTGGAGCGCCTCCGCCGCCGCACCCGCGAAGGCGTCGAGGCCGCGCTGCAAACGCAGCAAACCACCCTGCGCGAGTACTGGGTGCTCACCTGCCTCGTTGCGGAGACCGCGTCCTCCCAGTCCGCACTGTCGGAGACCTTGGCCATCGACGCCTCCGACATGGTGCGCCTGCTCGATTCCCTGGAGTCCCGCAACTGGGTTAAGCGCGAGCGCGATGCCAAAGATCGCCGCCGCCAAATCATTGCCTCCACCAAGAAGGGCGTGAAAGCCCACAAGGAGCTTGCCGTCCTGGTGTCGAAGGCCGAGGACGAAGCCCTCGACGAATCCACCAACAAGCAGCTCAAGCATCTGCGCAAGCTGGCCGCCGCCATCATCGCGGCGGACGCACCCGCTGATACCGAAAGCGGTGATGCTTAAATGACAGAGCCCGAAAACCTTCCTAGTACCGGGGGCCGCCACGCCCTCCGCACCGATGAGCCCGAGACCCCGGCGATGCCCGAGGTCCCCGAGCACTACCTCCTCGGCGACGAGGCCGCCCCCGCGCGCACCTTGTGGGACATCGTTAAGACCGCCGCTGGGCACTCCCCCGAGGCCGCGGCCCTCGACGACGGTGAGATCCTCACCTACGCCGAGCTGCTTGCCGACGTCTCCGCATGGGCCACCGAGCTCCACGCCAGCGGTGTGCGCCGCGGCGACCGCATCGGCATCCGCATGACCTCCGGCAAGCGCGAGCTCTACCTGGCCATCCTGGCCACACTCGCCGCCGGCGCGGCCTACGTGCCGGTCGACGCCGACGACCCCGATGAGCGCGCCGAGATGGTCTTCGGCGAAGCCGACATCGACGGTGTCTTCACCGATGAGGGCTTCCGCATGCTGCGCGAGGCGCGGCGCACGTCCGATGACAAGGGCGGTGGAGACGGCGCGCTTTTCGACGAGCCACGCCCCGAAGACACCGCGTGGATCATCTTCACCTCCGGATCGACGGGCAAGCCCAAAGGCGTGGCCGTGAGCCACCGTTCCGCGGCCGCCTTCGTGGACGCCGAAGCTGCCCTCTTTTTGGCGGATAGCCCGCACGGCCCCCTCGGCCCGGACGACCGCGTCCTAGCCGGCCTGTCCGTGGCCTTCGACGCCTCCTGCGAGGAAATGTGGCTGGCCTGGGGCCACGGCGCCTGCCTGGTCCCGGCCCCGCGCTCCCTGGTGCGCTCCGGCATGGACTTAGGCCCCTGGCTCATCCGCCGCGACATCACGGTGGTCTCCACCGTGCCCACCTTGGCCGGCCTCTGGCCCGCCGAGGCCCTGGACAACATCCGCCTCCTCATCGTCGGCGGCGAAGCCTGCTCCCAGGAGCTCACGGACCGCCTGGCCACCGAGGACCGCGAGATGTGGAATACCTACGGCCCCACCGAGGCCACCGTCGTGGCCTGCGCGCAGCGCCTGCTGCCAGGCAGGCCCGTATCGATTGGGTTGCCGCTGAAGGGTTGGGATCTGGTGGTCGTCGACAAGCACGGCGTCCCCGTGAACATCGGTGAGGTGGGCGAGCTCGTCATCGGTGGTGTGGGCCTGGCCGCCTACCTGGACCCGGTGAAGGATGCGGAGAAATACGCGCCGCTGGAGTCCCTGGGTTGGGAGCGCGCCTACCGCACCGGCGACCACGTGCGCCTGGAAGAGGACGGCCTGTATTTTGTGGGCCGCGTCGATGACCAGGTCAAGATTGGTGGCCGCCGCATCGAGCTCGGTGAGGTGGAGGCCAACGTCGCCGCCTTGCCGAACGTGTATAACTCCGCCGTGGCCGTGCAGAAGACGCCGGGCGGAGAGTCCGTGCTCGTCGGCTACGTCTCCCTGGATGACCCGGATGCCGGGTTCGACCACGAAGCGGCACACGCCCGCCTAGCGGAGACCATGCCGGCAGCGCTCGTCCCGCGCATCTGCGTCATGGATGAGCTGCCGATTCGCACCTCCGGCAAGGTGGATAAGAAGGCCCTGCCGTGGCCGCTGCCGGGAGTGGGCGTGGAGGCAGACGGCCTCAACCCCACCGAGCAGTGGCTGGCGGAGCTGTGGGTGGACACCCTGGGGGTGTCCGTCGAGGACGTCAACGCAGACTTCTTCTCCCTCGGCGGCACCTCGCTGGCCGCGGCGACCTTGGTCGGCCGCATCCGCGAGCGCTTCCCCACCGTGGCCGTGCGCGATCTGTACGACCACCCGCGCCTAGGATCCCTGGCGGAGCAGCTTGCTGGTGCCGAGTCCGTCGAAGACGCCGGGCCTGCCCGCGAGGTCAAGCCCGTCGGCGCTGGCACGCGCATCGCGCAAACACTCATCCAGCTGCCCATCATGACGCTGGCCGCCACGACGTGGCTGGCCTGGCTGCTGCTGGGCTCAAACCTGGCGAACCTGCTGGGTGTGGAGTGGGCCATGACCACCCCGTGGTGGCTGGTCATCCTTCTCCTCGTCATCTTTGTCACCCCCATCGGCCGCATCCCCAGCGGTGGTTTCGGCGCGCGGCTGATCACCGCCGGTATTAAGCCCGGCGAGTACCCGCGCGGGGGCTCCACGCACCTGCGTATTTGGGCAGCGGAGCGCTGGGCGGATGCTTCTGGTTCGCGCTCGATCGCGGGCGCTACGTGGGTCAACAACTATGCCCGCGCGCTGGGAGTGAAGATGGGCCGCGGAGTGGACCTGCACTCGCTGCCGCCTGTGACGGGTCTGCTGACCTTGGGCAAGCACGCCGCGATTGAGCCCGAGGTCGATCTCTCCGGCTACTGGCTCGACGGCGATATCCTGCACGTCGGCGCCATTGAGGTCAAGGAAGGCGCTCGCGTGGGCGCGCGCTCGACGCTGCTCCCAGGCACCGTCGTGGGCAAGGATGCCCACGTCGAGGCTGGCTCCACCGTCACTGGGCGCAAGAAGATCAAGGACGGCCAGCGTTGGTCCGGCTCTCCTGCCAAGAAGGTGGGCCGCTCCAAGCACCGCTTCCCGTCGCATGCCCCGAAGCGCCGCCCGTGGTGGGTAGCCATCTACGGCGCTACCTCTATCTTGCTGGCCTTCCAGCCCATCGTGGCGCTGGCCGTGGGCGCTGCCGTGGTCGTTGCCCTCATCGCGGTGACCGACGGTTCCCCTTACGTCGGCTCTATCTTCTTCGCTCCGCTCGGTGCCCTGGCGGCGTTTGCCACCTTCATGCTGCAAACCTGGCTGGGCGTGCGCATCCTCTCGCTGGGTATCAAGCCCGGTGTGGCACCGGTGCGCTCCGCCAAGGGCTGGCGCCTGTGGGCCATCGAGCGCCTTATGGACGAGGCCCGCACGCAGCTCTTCCCCATCTACGCCTCGCAGCTCACCCCGGCGTGGCTGCGTTCGCTGGGTGCAACGATTGGCAAGGACGTGGAGATTTCCACGGCCGTCATGGTGCCCAAGCTCACCGAGGTCAAGGACGGCGCCTTCTTGGCGGATGACACCATGATCGGCGGCTATGAGCTCGGCGGCGGTTGGATGCTCACGGGTGAGACCAAGGTGGGCAAGCGTTCCTTCGTGGGCAACTCCGGAATCACGGGTCCGGGCCGCAAGCTGTCCAAGAACTCGCTGGTGGCCGTGCTGTCCTCGACGCCGAAGAAGACCAAGTCCGGTGCCAACTGGTGGGGTTCCCCGCCGGAGCGCATGCGCCGCGTGGAGGCCCACGTGGACGGTGTGGAGGGCGAGTCCCTCACCTACAACCCGGGCTTTGGGGTCAAGGCCGCGCGTGGTGCGATTGAGACCATGCGCCTGCTGGCGCCGATGACCTCGGCCATGCTGCTGGCGGGCACGTTGGCGACGCTTTACGCGCTTGCCGACGCCCTCAGCATCGCCGCCGCCTGGGCCCTCGGCGGTGTCATCCTCATGGTGGTCGGCGCCATCGCGATGGCGATCACCGTGGCGGTCAAGTGGATCTGCGTGGGCACGCAGACCGCCGGCGACCACCCGCTGTGGTCCGCCTTCGTGTGGCTCAACGAGCTGCAGGACACCTTCGTAGAGGCGGTCGCCGCCCCGTGGTTCTTCACCCACACCTATGGCATGGGTGAGATCAACCAGGGCCTGCGCGCGCTGGGCGTGACGATTGGCCGCGGCGCGTGGATTGATTCTTATTGGTTCCCGGAGACGGACTTGTGCTTCGTGGGCGAAGGCGCTTCTGTCGGCCCCGGCACCGTGGTGCAAACGCACCTCTTCCAGGACCGCGTCATGAGCCTAGATACCGTCACCATCAAGGCCGGCGCCACCCTGGGCTCGCATTCGGTGGCGCTGCCTGCTTCAGTCATCGGCAGCGTGGCCACCGTCGGCCCCGGCTCGCTGGTCATGCGCGGCGACCAAGTCCCGAGCAACTCCGAGTGGCAGGGCAACCCGATTGAGCCCTGGAAACACTAGGTAGGCAAAGAAAGGAGGCGGCAGGATTTCCTGCCGCCTCTTCTCTTTATGCCTGGCGCAAATTCGCGAGCCGCTAATGAGCGGCCCGTGCGTGGTGACTAGTCACCGATCTGGTCGCGACCACGCTTGACGATCTTGTCGTCCACCTGGTCAACGAGCTCGTGGTCCTTGTTGGTGTACTCAAACTTGGAGAGCACGTAGCGCATCGCGTTAATGCGGGCGCGCTTCTTGTCGTTGGACTTGATGGTGATCCACGGAGACTCTTCAGTGTCGGTGTAACGGAACTGCTCCTCCTTGGCGCGGGTGTAATCATCCCACTTATCCAGAGAGGCCAAGTCCATGGGCGAAAGCTTCCACTGACGGACCGGGTCGATCTGGCGGATGGCGAAGCGGGTGCGCTGCTCCTTGCGGGTCACGGAGAACCACAACTTAGTCAGCGAAATGCCGGAGCCGAGAATCATGTTCTCCAGCATCGGAACCTCGCGCAGGAACTCTGCGTGCTGGGATTCCGTACAGAAGCCCATGACGCGCTCCACGCCGGAGCGGTTGTACCAGGAGCGGTCAAAGAAGACGATTTCACCACCGCACGGGAAGTGCTGAATATAGCGCTGGAAGTACCACGACGTGGATTCGCGCGGGGACGGCTTCTCCAGCGCTACGGTGCGGGCACCACGCGGGTTGAGGTGCTCATTGAAACGCTTGATGGTGCCGCCCTTGCCTGCGGCATCGCGGCCTTCAAAGAGGATAATGTGGCGCTGGCCGGTTTCCTTGGTCCAGTTCTGCCACTTCAACAGCTCGATCTGCAGGGAGCGCTTGATGGACTCGTACTCATCGCGCGTCATGCGCTCTTCGTATGGGTAGTTCTCGCGCCAAGTCTCAACCGGCGAGCCATCCGGCATGATGAGCGTGGGATCGTCTTCATCGGAGTCATCGACGACGTAGCCGTCGGTCTGCGCAAGGTCGATCTCGGGGAGTTCGTCGTCTTTAATGTCAGCCATGCCAATAATTCTATCTATGAAACAGGCATCCGGCGCGATAAAACTGGTTGCCGCCGCCCAATTTACCCCCGTCGTGGCAGACGGGCGTCAGCAGCAGCCCAGAATGTACGTTTCTCACAAATAGTGCCCCCAAAACTCGAAGATCTGGGGCCTTAATTGATCGATCCGTACCCGCCCTGCTTACGCGACGGTACGTTTTCGCATTCAAGGCTCGGAAAGCGCATGATCCTAAGAGCATGTTTGCGAAAACGTACCGCGTCGCTGCACTAGCCGGTCAGGGTTATAGAAATGAGAAACCCCGCTGCCCAAAGTGGGTCAGCGGGGTTAACGCTTAGTTCTGCGTGAACAGCGTGCTGCTTAGAGCAGGCCGATCAGCTTCTTGGCGCCGGAAGCAGCGTCGCCCAGAGCGTAGAGAAGCGGCAGGATGAGGCCGAAGATGCCGGTGGAAGACAGGGTTTCCATTTTAAAATCTCCTTGGGATTGAAAGTGTGTGTATTAAGTGCGCCCTTCAGAAGGGCACAAGATTACTTCGTGGAGGACAGGGCGTCCAGCTTGGAGGTGTCCGGGGTTACCTCAACGGAGTCAGCGGTAGCAGCACCAGCGATGATGTCGAAAGCCTTAGCGAAGCCCTGGAAGAGGTTCTTGATGCCGGAAGCGAAGTCAGCGAAGTTGCCCAGCTGATCAGCAACGAAAGAAAGATCCATTATGGTCTCCTTTTGTGAAGTCCGGACTCAGAAGTGCCCGGAGAGGTTTGCGGTTTTGCAGACACCCTCAGCGGGCGTCACAAGAAACTATTTTGGCACACCTCCCCAACTTTGCAAGCGTTTAGGCGAGTTAATTTTTCGAATGAAGAGTATTGCGGTTCAAGCATGCAACGAGCGTTATTTATTCACTCGACCTTAACCTAACCAGCAACAACGCCCCTAACTGCGGAAATAAACAGCATCAGGCGCGAGGCTCCAAGAAATTTTCCACAGAACGTAACGCTAGCCCCTCCACTAGCGATTCATAGGCCTGACAAACAAAGTAAAAGCGAGAAATATTTTCCGCAAGAACATGCTCGCCTACCCCCATCCGGGGTAGTGCAAGGACACAAAAAGGTCTCAGAACAGAGAACGCTCCCCACGGTTGACCGTGGGGAGCGTTCGTTTTGCTACTGGCTGCGGCCGCGAGACGCCTCAGTCCGGGGAGCTAAGCATTAGAAGCCCATGCCGCCCATTGCGTCGGGGTCCGGCATGCCAGCGCCTGCACCGGCCGGCTCCGGCTTATCAGCCACAACTGCCTCGGTGGTCAGGAACAGGGCCGCGATGGACGCAGCGTTCTGCAGTGCAGAACGGGTGACCTTGACCGGGTCATTGATGCCAGCGGCCATGAGGTCCACGTACTCGCCAGTAGCAGCGTTAAGGCCCTGACCAGCCGGCAGGGACGCAACCTTGTCCGCAACAACGCCCGGCTCCAGGCCAGCGTTCTGAGCAATCTGCTTCAGCGGAGCAGACAGTGCCTCACGGACGATCTTGACGCCGGTTGCCTCGTCACCGGTGAGGTCAGAGAGGGAATCCAGGACATCAGCTGCCTGCAGCAGGGCCACGCCACCGCCGGCGACGATGCCCTCTTCGACGGCTGCCTTAGCGTTGCGCACGGCGTCCTCGATGCGGTGCTTGCGCTCCTTGAGCTCAACCTCCGTAGCGGCACCGACCTTGAGGACTGCCACGCCGCCGGCCAGCTTGGCCAAGCGCTCCTGCAGCTTCTCGCGGTCGTAGTCGGAATCGGAATTCTCGATCTCGGCGCGGATCTGCTTGATGCGGCCGTCGATCTGCTCCTGGGAGCCAGCGCCCTGAACGATGGTGGTCTCGTCCTTGGTCACGACAACCTTGCGTGCCTGGCCGAGGTACTCGATCTCAGCGGTCTCCAGGGACAGGCCGACCTCCTCGGAGATGACCTGGCCGCCGGTGAGGATAGCCATGTCCTGCAGGGTGGCCTTGCGGCGGTCGCCGAAGCCCGGAGCCTTCACGGCAACGGACTTGAAGGTGCCGCGGATCTTGTTGACCACGAGGGTGGACAGGGCCTCGCCCTCAACATCCTCAGCGATAATCAGCAGCGGCTTGCCGGTCTGCATGACCTTCTCCAGCAGCGGAACGAGGTCCTTGATGTTGGAGACCTTGGAGGAAACCAGCAGGATGTACGGATCCTCGAGGACAGCCTCCTGGCGCTCCATGTCGGTAGCGAAGTAGCCAGAGATGTAGCCCTTGTCGAAGCGCATGCCTTCGGTGACCTCAAGGTCAACGCCGAAGGTGTTGGACTCCTCAACGGTAATAACGGAGTCCTTGTTTACGGAGCCGTTGCCCACGGTGTACATAGCCTCGGCGATCTTCTCGCCGATTGCCGGGTCAGCGGCAGAAATACCAGCGGTGGTGGCGATCTCTTCCTGGGTCTCTACTTCCTTTGCAGAGGAGAGCAGGGAGTCAACAACCTTCTTGGTGGCGGCCTCAATGCCGCGCTTGATGCCCATCGGGTTGGAACCAGCGGCTACGTTGCGCAGGCCCTCACGCACGAGTGCCTGTGCCAGAACGGTAGCGGTGGTGGTGCCGTCACCGGCAACGTCGTCAGTCTTCTTAGCTACTTCCTTGACCAGCTCTGCGCCGATCTTCTCGTACGGGTCCTCGAGCTCGATCTCGCGCGCGATGGAGACACCGTCGTTGGTAATGGTCGGGGCGCCCCAGGACTTCTCCAGGACGACGTTGCGGCCCTTGGGGCCGAGGGTGACCTTGACGGCGTCGGCAAGCGTGTTGAGACCACGCTCGAGGCCGCGACGTGCCTCTTCATCGAAGGCAATAATCTTTGCCATGTGTTTGTGCTCCTTAAGCTTTGTTGAGGACGACACTCACGTCTGGATCTATGACGGACGCCCGCGACGGCACGGCTGGCGAGTGTTCTCCAGCCCCAACCACATAGATGATTTTGATTCATTTCTGGCACTTGCCATGTGGAAGTGCTAGCGACCATTCTGGCACTCAGACCTACCGACTGCAAGATTCAACACGAACGGGCGGTGCGAAAGCACCGCCCGTCAAAGTAAACTGCCCGCTAGATCGAACCGCCCGTCACAACGAAGTCCCTGTCGCTCTTAGGACGCAGCCTTCTTCGCCGTCCACTTATACGCCGCGGCAATGCCGGCAACGAAGAGGATGACGCCCACGAACTTGGCTGCCGTGCCGCCCTCGAAGATCTCCAGCGGGGAATCGCCGCCCGACGCCGCGATGATGCCCGCATTGACCACGCCGAAGAGCGACTCACCCACGATGAGGCCAGTGGCCAACAGCGTGCCCATGCGCTTGGCAAAGTCCGGCTTGGACTGGCGGGCCGCCCACCGGTTGTAGAAGTAGCCCAAGAACGCACCGATCGGCACCACAATGGTGATGGCTGCCGGCAGGTACATGCCCATGCCCACGGCCAGCGGCGACAGGGAGTACTTGTCAGTGAAGTGGCGCAGGCACTCGTCCACGATGATGATGACGGCACCAATCGCCGCGCCCAGACCGATGAGATCCCACGGCAGCGAGTTATCAAAAATGCCAGATGCCACCGAGGACATCAGCGCGGCCTGCGGTGCAGCCAGCGCGTCCTCACCGGCACCCTCCATGCCCTGGAAGCCGAAGCCGGTGAGCATGACCTGCAGAATCGGCGGAATCACCAGGGAGCCGAAGAGGACACCGATGATGAGCGCTACCTGCTGCTTCCACGGCGTCGCGCCGACCAGCTGACCGGTCTTGAGGTCCTGCAGGTTGTCGTTGGAAATGGTCGCGATACCGAAAACAATGGCCGCAGTAAACAGCGTGTAGGCCACCAGCGACAGCGGCTCCGCGTCCGTCCCGCGGGTCACGGCGGCAATAATCAGCGCGGCAGCAATGACCGCGATGATGCCGATGGAGGAAATCGGCGAGTTGGAGGCACCGATGAGGCCAGCCATGTAGCCACACACCGACGCGATGATCAGGCCCACGAGCAAGGTGAAGAGTACGGAGACCGTGATGAGGACGGCCATGTGGTCGTGAATATCGGTGCCGCGCACGAAGTTCCACAGCAGCAGACCAATCGGAATCATCAGGACCAGGATGGTGCCAATGACATAGGGCGCCGGAATATCGCGCTCCTCCACCGCTACCTGCTGGCCGCCCTTGCGGTCACGGGAGGAGGCGAAGGACTCAGCCATGCCCTTGGCAATCGGACCGGTGATCTTGATCAGCGTCCAGATCGCGGCGATAGCCATGGTGCCCACGCCGATGAAGCGAATCCGGCCGGAGAAGACGGAATCAACAGTGTCCATGAGCGTGGCCGGATCACCCAGGCCCTCACCACCGGTGAGGATGGGCAGCAGGATGAGGTAGGAGATGACCACGCCGACGAGCATGGCAATACCCACGGCCAAGCCCACGAGGTGGCCCACGCCGACCAGCGCCAGCGAGAGGGAGCTACCCAGCGTCGTCGCGCCCGGGCCCAGCTTGAAGTAGGTGGCCACCTCGGAGGCGGCCGCCTTCATGGCCGCCAGCAGTGCCATGACGGCAGAAAGGATGCCGCCAAAGAGGATGACGTGCAGGCCCTTCGTGTTCTCTTCGTGGGCGGCCTCGCCCTCCTCACCGGTGCTATCTCCCACCTTGAGGACCTCCGCCGCGGCCACGCCTTCCGGATAGGGCAGGTCCGAGCCCGTCACCAGCGCACGGCGCAGCGGAATGGAATACATCACGCCGAGCACACCGCCGATGGCGCACACCGCGGCGGTATCGATGAAGGAAAAGCCCTGCCAGTAGCCCACCATGACCAAGCCCGGGAGCACGAAGATGATCGCGGACAACGTGCCGGCCGCAGAGGCGATGGTCTGCACGATGTTGTTTTCCTTGATGTTGTGCCCGGCAAAACGGCGCAGCACCGCCATGGAGATCACGGCGGCAGGAATGGACGTAGCGAACGTCAGGCCCACCTTGAGGCCCAGATACACGTTGGCGGCGGTAAAGATAAGAGTGATGAGCCCACCAATGATGATGCCGCGCAGCGTGAGCTCGCGGAGCGTGGACTGGGAACCTTCGGCGGTGGTAGACGCCATGTCAGGTCCTTTCTAAAAAGAACTTATAAACAATATGGACTAGAACCGTGCATATGTTACTACCTAGCGGCCGGTAGGCCGAGTTGAGGATCCGAGTAGGTTGGAGGACATGACCAAGATTTCTGAGTTTGTGAACAATGACCGCGACACTATTTTCAACCAGCTCAAGGAGCTCGTCTCCTTCAATTCCGTCCACAACGAGCCGGGTCTAGAGGACCAGACCGCGAAGGCGGCGGAGTGGGTCCACGCCGCGCTTGTCGACGCTAACTTCACCCCCGAGGCCATCACTACCGCTGATGGTTCCACGGCGATCGTCGCCAAGCGCCCCGGCAAGGAGGGCGCGAAGACGGTGCTGCTGTACTCGCACTACGACGTGGTTCCTGCCGGAAACCCCGACGCGTGGGAGTCGGATCCCTTCACCCTGACCGAGCGCGATGGCCGCTGGTACGGCCGCGGCGCCGCTGACTGCAAGGGCAACGTCGCCATGCACCTGGCGGCCCTGCGCGCGCTCGACGCCAACGGTGGAACCGACCTCAACCTCACCGTGCTTATTGAGGGCTCCGAGGAACGCGGCGGCGAGGGCCTGTCCGCACTCATCGAGGAGCGCCCTGAGCTCTTCGCGGCCGACGCCATCCTCATCGCCGATGCCGGCAACGCCAAGGTAGGTGTCCCGACGCTGACGACCTCCCTGCGCGGCGGCTCGCAGATCAACGTCAAGGTCTCCACCCTCCACTCGGCCGTGCACTCCGGCCAGTTCGGCGGCGCGGCTCCCGACGCCGTCAAGGCGCTCATGCGCACGCTAGATTCCCTGACGGATGAGTATGGCCGCACGACTATCGACGGCGTCGATTGCGAGGGCACCTGGCCGCTGGCTGAGGGGCAGGACACCGCCTACAGCGAGGAGAACTTCCGCGCCGACGCACAGATGCTCGAGGGCACCGAGGTCATGGGCGCGCAGGACCCGGCCGGTGCCACCGCTATCGCGGATATGATTTGGGCCCGCCCGGCAGTGACCATCACCGGCTTTACTTCCACCCCGGTGGCCGAGGCCGTCAACGCTGTGCCCGCCACCGCAGAAGCCAACATCAACCTGCGCACGCCCGCCACCATGGATCCCCGCGCCACCGCGGAGGCCGTGGCCGAGCACCTGAAGAAGCACGTCCCGTGGGGCGCACACATCGAGGTCACCATCTTGGAGGCCAACCTGGGATTCGAGACCGACCCGGCAAAGCCCGCGGTGGCTCTGCTCGGCGAGTGCCTCGGCGAGGCATTCGGTGGGGAGACCATCACCCAGGGCATGGGCGGATCCATCCCGCTGACCGTGGAGCTGCAGGAGAAGCACCCGAACGCGGAGATCGCACTCTTCGGCGTCGAGGAGCCGCAGTGCACCATCCACTCCGCCAACGAATCGGTCGATCCGACCGAGATTGAAAAGATCGCCATCGCCGAAGCGCTCTTCCTGCAGCGCTTCGCCTAAGCGCACCACAGCGCCGCACCTCGTGGCCCGGGTATCCCGGGCGGGCAGCGCAGTGCCCCTCCAACCCGGGCCGCTGGCGACGTGGCGGAACGCCAACAGGAGGGGCATATATAACTGTATGAAACGAAAATGTGAAAAGTGGGATTTCAGACTGTATCGTGAGCACTAGTAGACGCCCGCCAGTGCGGTGGGTTTAGCACAGTCCCCCGACAAGGAAAGGACGCCACCGCAACCTCGTGCTCACTCTCTTTTGCGCCTTGGTACTAACCACCATCGCCGCTCCATTCCTTATTTTTTACCTCGGCCGCCGCTCCTTCGGCCTCTTGGCAATCGTGCCCGCGGTTGGGTTCTTCTGGGTGCTCCAACGGCTGACCGATGGCACGCTGCGCGACGGCAACCAGCTGGCCTATGACCTCAACTGGATGCCAGCAGCGCACCTCAATGTCAGCTTCCGCATGGATGCGCTTTCTGCGTTATTCAGCCTCATCATCTTGGGCGTAGGCGCGCTGGTCCTGCTCTATTGCTGGGGCTATTTCGACCACTCCCGGCGGCGCCTCGCCCTCTTCAGCAGCCAAATGGTGGGCTTTGCCACGGCCATGTATGGCCTGGTGATTTCCGATAATTTCCTGCTGCTCTACGTCTTTTGGGAAATCACGTCCCTGCTGTCTTTCCTCTTGGTGAGCTATTACGGCGAGCGAGCCTCGTCGCGTCGATCAGCGCAGCAGGCGCTCATGGTCACCGTCCTGGGCGGTCTCGCCATGCTGGTGGGCATTACGCTCCTCGGCCGCCAGACCGGCGCGTGGTCTTTCAGCAGTATCGCCGCCACCGAGGACCTCGCCAACACGCCCTACCTCACCGTGGCTATCGTGTTGATCCTCTGTGGTGCGCTCTCCAAGTCCGCCATTGCCCCAGCCCACTTCTGGCTGCCCGGTGCCATGGCCGCACCGACCCCGGTCTCGGCCTACCTGCACTCCGCGGCCATGGTGAAGGCCGGCATCTATCTCGTCGCACGCCTTGCCCCCTCGGTGCATGACATCCCCACTTGGCACCTCGTGGTCCTCCCCTTGGGTGCTTTCACCATGCTGCTCGGCGGCTGGATGGCGCTCAAGCAGCGTGACCTGAAGCTCATCCTGGCCTACGGCACCGTCTCGCAGCTGGGCTTTATTACCGCCATCATCGCCATCGGCTCCCGTGAGGCGATGCAGGCAGGACTGGCGCTGACCGTCGCGCACTCCCTCTTCAAGGCCGCGCTCTTCATGATCGTCGGCGCGATTGACCACTCGGCGGGCACCAGAGACATCGACAAGCTCGCGGGTCTGGGCAAGAAGAATCCCGCGCTGTACGTCCTGGCCATCCTCCCCGCGATGTCCATGGCCGGTATCCCGCCCCTGCTGGGTTTCGTGTCCAAGGAAGCCACGCTCGAGACCATCATGGGTGAGGAGCTGCTGGTCGGCATGCCGCGCAACATGCTGCTTGTCACCGTCGTCGTCGGCTCCGCGCTGACGATGGCCTACGCGCTGCGCTTCTTGTGGGGAGCCTTCTCCTCCAAGGGGCAAGAAGAGCCCTCTGAGGCAGTGGCAAATATGCACCACATCGGCCCCTTCCTGTGGATCCCGCCGACGGTGCTGACCCTGCTCACCATCTTCTTCGGCCTGCTGCCGCTGCCGCTCTCCCACGGCATCACGCAGCACTTAGACAACACCTTTGGGGCGCAGGACGCCTCCGAGCTCGCCCTGTGGCATGGCTGGACCATCCCGCTGCTGCTCTCCGTGATCATTATCGCTGCGGGTTCCCTCCTCCACTGGCAGCGCCAGGCGCTCACCAAGGCCCAATTCACCTACCCCGCATTGGGCTCTGCCGACGATGCTTACGACGCCATCATCAACGCCCTGCGCCAGCTCTCCCTGCGCATTACCGCCTCCACGCAGCGCGGTTCGCTGCAATACAACCTCACGGTCATCTTCGCCACGCTCATGGTGCTGCCCATCGTCATGCTCATCAACGGTGATATCACCAACGTGCGCATGATCGTGGCCGAGAACCCTTGGCAGGCCATCGCCGCGGTGATCATCATCATCGCCGCCGTGGCCGCCACGGTGCTGGATAACCGCCTCTCCGGGGTCATCCTGGTGGGTGTGACCGGCTACGCCTTGTCCTTCATCTTTGCGCTGCAGGGCGCTCCGGACTTGGCGCTGACGCAGCTTCTCGTGGAAACCATTATCATGGTGCTCTTCATGCTGGTGCTGCGCCGTATGCCGGCTAATACCGAGTGGAAGCAGGACCCCAAGACCGGCCGCCTGCGCGCCTGGCTCGCGGTAGGCGTTGGCCTCGCCGTCACCGTGGTGGGCATGTTTGCCATCAACGCTCGGCGCGAGGAGCCCATCTCGCAATACATGCCGGAGCTGGCCAAGGAGATCGGCCACGGCGCCAACACGGTCAACGTCCTGCTCGTGGACCTGCGCGCGTGGGATACCTTCGGCGAGATCACGGTGCTCGTCATTGCCGCAACGGGTATTGCCTCGCTGATTTTCCGCACGCAGAGCTTCACCCGTGCCTCCCGCCGCCCGACCTTGAAGGTCACCGGCCGCCGCTGGCTGGCTGCAGGCGTGGAATCCGAAAAGGCGCTCAACCGCTCGCTCATGGTGGACGTGAGCACCCGCATCCTCTTCCCCTCGATGATGGTGCTGTCCCTGTACTTCTTCTTCGGTGGCCACAACGCCCCTGGCGGCGGTTTTGCCGGTGGCCTCGTCGCCGCTCTCGCGCTGATCCTGCGCTACCTGGCTGGCGGCCGCGAGGAGCTCGAAGAGGCGCTGCCTCTCGACGGCGGCCGCACCATGGCGGTAGGCCTGCTGCTCTCCCTCAGCGCCGTTATTACCCCGATGCTCTTGGGCTACCCGCCGCTGACCTCTGGGTACACGAAGGTAGGCATACCGCTCATCGGTGATGTGTCGCTGCCGTCCGCGCTGATTTTCGACGCCGGCGTCTACCTCATCGTCATTGGCCTCACGCTCTACGTGCTGTCCTCCTTGGGCGCGAAGCTCGATGAGGAAGAAGAGATGCGTAAGCAACGCGCCCGCGATCGCGCACGCTCCCTGGCGCGCCGCACACAAGCAAAAGAAACCGCTGCCACGGCAGAGAAAGGACACGCCTAATGGATGCCAATCTCATGCTCCTGCTCGCTGCGGGCGTGCTCTGCGGCACCGGAGTCTACCTGTTGCTCGACCGCGCGATGACCAAGATGCTGCTCGGCATCTTGCTGCTGGGCAACGGCGCAAACCTCTTCATGCTCATGGCTGGCGGCCAGGCGGGCTCGCCGCCTATCGACGGCCGGAACTCCCTCCCCTACGGCGATCAGATCGCCGATCCGCTGGCCCAGGCGATGATCCTCACGGCCATCGTCATTTCGATGGCGCTGACCGGCTTCATCCTCACCTTGGCTTACCGCCAATACCGCTACCGCTCCGCGGACGTGATTGAGGACGACACCGAGGACGCTGCCATCGCGGCGATTGCCTCGCGCCCGGGCAATGCCTCAGCCGCCCCTGACCACGACGCGTCTAATGACCCGACCACCGGACGCACCACCAAGGAAGGCGATAAGTTTGGCCCCGAGTTCTTCGAGGCTCCCGTGAAGGAGGCGACCGATGAGTGAGACCATCTCGCCCCTAGTGGATCTGTTGCTGCCGTATATCAGCTACCTGATCCCCCTGCCGATCATCATCCCGGCCTTGGCTGCTGCGCTGGCGATGCTCTTTGCTCGCAATACCAATGCGCAGCGCCGCATCGCTTTCTTCTCGCTGCTCACGCTCGCCGTGGTGAATGCCGCTCTGATTGCCATCGCGGATACCACCGGCATTCAAACCCTTCAGGTGGGCGGCTGGGACGCGCCGGTGGGCATCACGTTGGTGGCGGACCGTTTGTCCACGGTCATGCTCTTTACCTCCTCCATCGTCCTCTTCTCCGTCATGTGGTACGCGATCGCACAGGGCGTGCGCGACGGCACGAAGGACGAGCCGGTGGCGGCTTTCCTGCCCACCTACATGCTGCTGACCATGGGCGTGAACGTGTCCTTCCTGGCCGGTGACTTGTTCAACCTCTACGTGGGCTTCGAGATCTTCCTCGTGGCCTCCTACGTTTTGCTCACCCTCGGCGCCTCACCGGCGCGCGTGCGGGCCGGCGTGGGCTACGTCATGGTCTCCATGGCGTCCTCGCTCATCTTCGTGCTGGCTTTGGCCTATGTCTACGCCACTGTGGGCACGATGAACATGGCCCAAATTGGCATCCGGATGGAAGATATCCCCGCGGGTACCCGCACCGCGGTGTTCTCCGTGCTGCTCATCGCCTTCGGAATTAAGGCGGCCGTCTTCCCGCTGGATGCCTGGCTGCCGGACTCCTACCCCACCGCCCCCTCGCTGGTCACCGCCGTCTTCGCGGGCCTGCTCACCAAGGTTGGTGTCTACGCCATCATCCGCGCGCGCACCTCGATCTTTACTGATGGCGGGCTGGACGTCCTTCTCATGTGGGTCGCACTGGCTACGATGCTCGTGGGTATTTTGGGCGCTATCGCCCAATCGGATATCAAGCGATTGCTGTCCTTCACACTGGTCAGCCATATCGGCTATATGATCTTCGGCGTTGCCCTCGGAACCGCGCAGGGCCTGTCGGGCGCCATCTTCTACGCGGTGCACCACATTCTGGTGCAGACCGCGCTGTTCCTGGTGGTGGGCCTCATCGAGCGCCAAGCCGGCACCTCCTCGCTGCGACGCTTGGGCTCCCTGATCTACACCGCGCCGCCCATCGCCATCTTGTACTTCATCCCGGCCATGAACCTGGGCGGTATCCCGCCCTTCTCCGGATTCCTGGGCAAGATCATGCTGCTCCAAGCCGGAGCGAATGAGGGCTCCTGGCTGTCCTGGGTCCTCATCGGCGGCGCGGTGATCACCTCCCTGCTGACCCTCTACGTCATGATCCTCGTGTGGGCCAAAGGTTTCCTGCGCGACCGCGGCGATGCTCCCGAGGGCAACCTCGCCATGGTGCGGCCTTCCCCACTGGGAGAAGTCACCGAGTACGTCGAGTTGGAGGAGCGCGATGACGTCGGCCGCGTGCCCTTCGGCATGCTGGCGTCGACCTCCCTGCTCGTCATCGCCTCTGTATCGATGTCCTTCCTGGCGGGCCCCATCTCTGGTGTCACCACCCGCGCGGCCACCTCGGCGCAGGATGATTCCATCTACCGTTATGCCGTCCTGGGTGACTCCGCCGAGGACCCGACGCGCCACTTAGACCCTGCTGAGCGCTACGAGGAGGGCGCGGATTCGCGAAAGAACCGGAGCCAGCCCCTCCCGGATCCGGAACCGGTGGCGCCGACCACGAGGACGTCGCCAAGCACGACGGCTACACTCCCCACGACCGTGGACGATGATGAAAAGGAGGTGTCGCGATGAGATTCTCCGGCATTAAGCACCGCTTCCGGCCATGGTTCATGGTGTGGATCGTCGTCATGTGGTGCATGCTCATGGGCGAAGTCACCGTAGCGAACCTGGTGGGTGGCCTGCTCGTCAGCCTCGTCATCGTCTTTGCGCTGCCCCTGCCGGCCATGCCCGTGGCGGGGATTTCGGTGAGCTGGGGCAAACTGATCGTCTTCATGGCGCAGTGGTTTGTGGAGCTGATGGAGGCCTCCATCATGGTCGGCTGGCTGGCGGTGCGCCCGCAGCCGGTGCCGAAGACGGCGATTGTGAAGCTGCCGATGCGAGTGGAGAACGAGTTCGTTCTCTCGCTGGCGGTCAGCCTGTATAACCTGCAGCCCGGCGGCACGGTCTCCGATATCGACATTGCCAACCGCATGTTGACCATCCACCTGCTGAACGCCGATTCCGAGGAGGATCTGGAGCGCGAAATCGCGGCCGTACGCAAGCTCGAGGCCGACATGATTGCCATCTTTGAAAGGAGCCACCCCTGATGGATACGGACCTGTATAACATCCTGCTCACCGTGGCCGCCGGCTTCCTCGTGGTGGCTTTCCTCATCACCACGTGGCGCATCGTCATCGGCCCCAACTCGCTCGACCGCCTCATCGCTATGGACGGACTCGTGGCCATGTTCCAATGCGCCCTGGCCACCTATATCTGCTGGACTTTGGACACGACGGTCTCCAACGCGATGATCGTCGTGGCGCTCCTCGGCTTCATCTCCACGGTCTCTGTCACCCGCTTTAGGAAGAGGGATTCATGAGTTACGTACTGATTGCCGATGTCCTCTCCATCATCCTCATCCTCGTCGGCTCCATCCTCATCTTGGCGGCATCGATTGGCGTGGCGCGCTTTAAGGACACGATGGCGCGCGTGCATGCCATCGCCAAACCACAGACCACAGGGCTGATCTTCACCATCGTGGGCGCGATCATCAAGGTGACGGGCTCCGAGGACTTCAGCGTGGCCGAGAGGGGCGACCTGGGAATCCTCGTCTTGCTCGTTCTCTTCGCCATGATCACCAGCCCGGTGACCGCGCAGAGAACCACGCGTATCGCCCGCCGCGAGGGCCTGTACGGTCCCCCGGAATCGATGACACGCAACGAGAGCCCGGCCGCGCGTTCGATGCGCCGAAAGTAAGGACACGGTACCTTTCTGCCGGGAAATGCGGGGACAATAATATAGGCTGCAAAAGGCACTAATAGGTGGTCAGGCGAGGAGAGTCGACGTGAAGAAGCTGCAAGGCGTACCAACGATGTGTGCTGTCCTCGCACTGGGCATCGCGGTGATGGTGTACAAGATCATCCAGTTCGATGGCCACAAGGCCTTCACCTTCATCCTCCCCTTTGACCTCGCCATCTACCGCATGGCTGGCGAGGATCTCAACGCCGGTGGCCTGCTGTACGACGCCCCCTATATCTTTGAATTCCCTTTCACTTACCCACCCTTTGCGGGCCTGCTGTTCAAGGTCTTGCCGTTCTTCAGCAAGGACGCGCTGACCATTATCTGGCCTTCGCTCATGTTCTTGGCTGTGCTGGCCATCATCGTCATGATCTTCCGCGAGCGGGGCGTGAAGATGACCCCGGCGGCCGTCCTCATCGCGGTGCTGCTTACCGCGCTGACCCCGGCGAATGAGACGATGCACGGGTCGCTGTACTACGGGCAGGTCAACGTCTTCCTCATGTTGCTCGTGGCCTTTGACTTCCTGCCTATCAAGCGCCGCCTGCCGGGCGTGGGCATTGGCCTGGCTGCCGGAATCAAGCTGACCCCGGCCTACATGGGCCTAGCTCTGCTCTTTGAGAAGCGCTGGTGGGCTGCCGCGGGTGCGGTGATTACCTTCCTCGTCACGGTGGTGCTCGGATTCCTCTTCGTTCCTGATGCGATGGTGTTCTGGACCGATGCCATGTTCAACTCCTCGCGTGTGGGCGAGCATGCCAACCCCGGGGCGAAGTCGCTGCGCTCGCTCATGTTCCGCGAGCTCGGCATCGACGGTGGCATCTGGTGGATCCTGGCGGTCATCGTGGTCTTCGCGCTGACCTGCCTGGCGCTGCGCACCGCCTACCTGCGCGGCAACCGCTCGGCAGCGTTCGCGCTGACGGGCCTGAGCACCTGCTTGGTCTCCCCCTTCTCGTGGTACCACCACTTCGTGTGGACCATCCCCTTCATCGTCATGGTCTTCGTCTCGGTTAACCAGGCGGTGAGCTCGCGTGTGTCCGGCAAGGGCGGTGAGCAGCTCGCAGGCCTCGCCTCCGTAGCGGCCTTGTTCGTGCTCTCGCTGCCCTTCATGTCGGTGCCCGTGTGGTTCACCATGTCCTCAGCCAACCTCGATGCGATCGAATCCTTCCAGCCGTGGGCAACCTCGCTGTGGACACTGTCCTGCCTAGCTTTCATCGTGGTCTACGCCGTGTGGGGCTTCATCGCGCCGCGCAAGCGCGCAGCGGAAAAGAGCTAAGGGTCGGTTCGATCAATTAAGGCCCTGAAAACCACCAATTTTCTGGCCTTAATTGATCGTTCGGCACTTACTCTAAAGCGGCAAGAGCCGCTCCATCTCATCCGCGGTGGCCTCAACCACCTTCTGCCAGCTGCCGGTCTCCTGGTACAAACGGCGCTGGCGCTCATAGCCCGCCCCGCCATCGATGATCTCCTGCACTAGCTGCAGCTCCCGGGCGCAGCCCAGCTCTTCCGAGAGCGGAGCCAGCTCCACCAAGAGATCCGCCAGCTCATCCTTGATCCAGCGTTCATCGGTCTCGCGCGAGGTGATGACCAGCGCGTCCATGCCATAGCGCGCGCCGCGCCACTTGTTCTCCGCCACGTGCCACGGCTGCAGCGTGGGCAGCGTTTCGCCGGCGTCGATCATGCGGTCATAGTGCACCACGAGGCAGTGTGTCAGCGCCACGATGGCGGAGAGCTCGCGGAGGTTGGAGGCGGCGTCGGAAATGCGCACCTCCACCGTGCCCCACTTGGAGGCCGGGCGGACGTCGAAGTGCATCGAGCCCGTGTGGTTGATGACGCCCGAAATGGCCTGGTCCCGCATGTAGGACTTCCACTGCTCCCAGTTTTCAAACTGGTAGGGCATGCCCGCGGTGGGCAGCTGCTGGTAGAGCATCGTGCGGTTGGAGGCATAGCCGGTATCGAGCCCCTCCCACCCCGGCGAGCAGGCGGAAATAGCCAGCAGATGAGGGTACTTCGTCATCAGTGCATTAATGATGGGCCACACGCGCTCCTCGTGGCTGATGCCGACGTGCACGTGCGTGCCCCACAGCAGCATCTGCTGCCCCCAATACTGGGTGCGGTTGATAATTTCGGAGTAGCTCTCCTTGTTGGAGACGGGGTTCTTCCGAAAGTCCGTGAAGGGGTGCCCGCCCGAGGCCCACAGGCGCACACCCAAGGAGTCGGCCGCCTCACGCACGGCGCTAAGCGACGCCCGCAGGTCCCCCATCGCCTCCGGCACCGTCCGGCACACCCCGGTCACCAGCTCCACCGTGTTTTGGAGGAATTCCTTTTCCAGGTGGATGTCGGGATGAGCGGCGTGCACGCGGTCGATGAGTTCAGCGCCGCGCGGCACGAGATCCCAGGTCGCTGGATCAACGATGGCAACTTCCCACTCAACGCCCAGCGTGGGCTCGGGCGAGCGGGCGAAGTTCTCTTCCGGAATATTCACCCATTCATCCTATCCGTCGGGCGGATGAATTTAATAAGATTTTATTCCCTAGGCTTGGGGAACCGCGAGGACAACCACGACAGCATCGCCCTTGGTGTAGTCCCCGGTCAGCTCGGCCGGGTATGGGGCAATCGCTTCCGCCGGTACGTTGGCACCGTAGTACTGGGCGGCAACTTCTTTGGCCAGGCTCTCGGCGGCTGCATCGCCCTCAGGGAAGTAGACGGTGGTCTTCGGTGCAACGAGGACGTCGTCACTGATATTGCCCACCTCGGCGATGTGGAAGTGCTGGGACTTCAGGCGCTCGGCCTCATCAGCAGCGAAGTTGGCGCGACCGGAGTTGTTGTAGACGTTGACGGGGATCTCCGCCTGGGCGCGGTCGGGGCTACCTGCGGCGGCGCCCTCCTCAGCGTTATCGTCCCGGGCAGCATCGCGCTCGGCTTCAGCGTCGCCGTCTGCGCCAGCCTCGGCGTCAGCGCCGGCAGCATCCGACTCCTCGCGGTTCTTGTCCGCCTCTCCTTCCGCGCCACCGGTGGCAGCGCCGTCGCCCTCGGCGCCGCCAGTCGCGGGGCCGGATACGACAGCATCGTTGCCGGCCGGCGCGTTCTGCGCGGTGTCCTCGGAGTCATCAGAGGTCATAGCGTAGAGCGCCCACATGCCGAGCATGACGGCAACGGCGATGAGCACCATGGCGAGCCCGCGCAAGGGGAGCTTGCTCGCAGGAGCGGCAGCGGCGGCCGGGGCGGCGGCCGCGTCGGAATCGGCGGCGTGGCGCGCGTGGTCAGCGGACGAGGCAGAGTTTTCCGGATTCACATTAGTCACATTGGCAACTTTAGTATCTGATTCGCTCAGTCTGGGGCATTATCGCGTGCGGCGCGCCGGACGTCGTCGCGGACGTCGCGAAGCCGGCGCAGGCGAGTGACCAACAGCGGGTAGGAGGCGTGCGCCGCGGGATCATCCAGGAGCACGTTGAGGCGCTGGTGATAGCGCACCGGAGTGATGTCCAACTGCGTGCGGATGGCCTCCTCCTTGGCGCCGATATCGCGCGGGGCGTGGGACTCGAACTCCAAAATCGCGGCGTCTAGGTCTGACAGGGAGTGCATGCTTAGACTGTATGCCATGACTATTCGTCCCATCGTTATCCACGGCGACCCGGTCCTCCACAATCCCACCGAGCCGGTCACCGAAGCCATCGACTCTCCTGAGCTACAGGAGCTCATCGCGGACATGCACGAAACCATGGACGCCGCGCACGGAGTTGGGCTGGCCGCTAACCAGATCGGCGTGAACAAGCGCCTCTTTGTCTACCATTGCCCCGACACCGACGGTCCCAATGGCACCGAGCTTCCCGACGGCGGCATGCGCCGCGGCTGCGTTATCAACCCGGTGCTGGAAACCTCCGAGATCCCGGAGACCATGCCGGCTGACGACGGCTCCGAGGACGAGGGCTGCCTCTCCGTCCCCGGCGAGGGTTTCCCCACCGGCCGCGCCGACTGGGCCCGCGTGACCGGCAAGAACGAGAAGGGCGAGGACATCTCCATCGAGGGCTACGGCTTCTTCGCGCGCATGCTGCAGCACGAAACCGGCCACCTCGACGGCTTCGTCTACACCGACGTGCTCACCGGCCGCTACAAGCGCCAGGCCAAGAAGGTCATCAAGCGCAACGGGTGGACCGAGGCCGGGCTTACCTGGCTGCCGGGCGAGGACGAGGACCCCTTCGGGCACGACGACTAATGTCCCGCATCTTCCGATCCGATGACGTCTCCGTGGGCGAGCGCGTCGTGGCCCGGCGCGATTTCGACGGCGTGTACAGCGATGTCATCGGCCACGTGCTCAGCCTGGATCCACTGCTCATCCGGCCGCAAGAGGTCGGCGGCTACCCGTCTTCGCTCGACGCGGTGGAGATTCCGCCGGAGCAGCTCAAGATTATTAAGCGCCTCTCGCCGCGCACGGTTCGCAACTCCGATATCCGGGCCATCGAGGTGGCCACCGCGGCGGCCTTCCCCGGCAAGGAGCACACGTGGACCTCAGATGGCCAGTGGCTCATGCGCGCCGGCGACGGCGTGACCGGCCGCTCCAACTCGGCGATCCCGCTCGGCCCTTCTGCGGGTTTCCTCCCGGTGCCGATGGAGGAGATCGAAGCGTTTTATGCCCGCCACGAGCTGCCCGTGTGCCTGGCCATTCCGGAGCGCATCGGTGCCTCCGCGGAGAAGCTGCTGGCAGCAGAACCCGAAGCGTGGGAGCTCGAACCGGAGATCCTCGTGATGGTGCGCGATTTGGCGGAGCTCCCTGCCCCGGGGGACGTCAGCTTCCGCATCGACGAGCAGCCCGATTCCGAGTGGCTCGACCTCTACCACTTCCGTGGTCAGGCCCTGCCGCCGTTGGCCCTGGAGTACCTGCGCAGCCGCATCGACGGGACGATGGGCTTTGGGCGCCTGCTCGCCCCGACGGGTGAGACCATCGCGATTACGCGGGGCACGCTGACGGAATCCGGTGACGGCACCGTGTGGCTGGGCTACTCCGCCGTGGAGGTCGCCGAAGGTTGGCGCCGTAAGGGACTGGGCACCGCGCTGGGCGCGCACATGCTGGCCTGGGGCAAAGCCCAGGGTGCTGAGAAAGCCTACCTGCAGGTCGTGGCGGGTAACACGGCCGGGGTTCGGCTCTATGAGATGCTCGGCTTCCTAGAGCAGCACCGCCACCGTTACGCCCGCCGCCTGCCTCAAGTACCCTAAACCACATGCGCATCGCTACCTGGAACATCAACTCCGTCCGCACCCGCGCCCAGCGCGCGGTGGACTTGCTGGCCAAACACGACATCGACGTGCTCTGCCTGCAAGAAACCAAGGTGGCGGATGCGAAGTTCCCCCGCGAGCCTTTCGAGGAGGCCGGCTACCACGTCACCTGCCACGGCCTGAACCAGTGGAATGGCGTGGCCATCCTATCCAAGGAAGAACCGGAGGAGGTCCAGACCTTCTTCCCTGCTCAGCCGGGTTTCCACAAGGACCCCGCCAAGGAGCAAAAGCGCGAGGCCCGGGCGGTCTCAGCCCGCATCCGCGGGATTGAGATCTGGTCCCTCTATGTTCCCAACGGGCGCGAGATTACGGACCGGCACTTCGATTACAAGCTGGACTTTCTCTACTCCTTGGCGCGCTATGTGGAAACCCGCGCGCAATCGAAACTACTGCTCACGGGCGATTTCAACATTGCTCCACGGGATGAGGACGTCTGGGACATCTCTCTTTTCCGCGGCAAGACGCACGTTACCGAGCCCGAGCGCGCGGCTTTCCAGATGCTTCAGGAGGCCGGGCTGCAGGAGGTTACGCGCCGTTTCACCGAAGAGGAGCGCTGGACTTACTTTGATTACAAGTCCCTGCGCTTCCAGAAGAACGAGGGCATGCGCATCGACTTCCAGCTAGCCAGCGAGCCACTAGCGCGCCTCGTCCAGGGCGCCCAGGTGGACATGGTGGAGCGCGCCGGTGACAAGACTTCCGACCACGTGCCGCTGATCGCAGATTTCGATGTCCCCGATTTCGCGTCGGTGCGCTAGCCTGCCATGAACGTGAACGTCGATCTCTCCGTCTGGCAGCTCGTGCTGCTGGTTATTGACTACGGCATCAAGATCATCGCCATCGGCGTGGTCCCCGAGGGCCGCCGCCCCTCCAGCTCTACCGCCTGGCTGCTGGCCATTCTTGTACTTCCCATCGTGGGGCTGCCGCTGTTCTTGCTCATGGGTTCGCCCTACATCAACCGCCGCCGCCACCGCATCCAGCAAGAAGCCAATGCGCTGCTAAACGACGTCACCGCCTCCACCCCCAACCATCCCTCCGGCCGGCTTTCCCCGGAGGTGGAATCCCTCATCCAGCTCAACCGCAACCTCACCGGGCACCCGGCCCTCATCGGGCACAACAAGGGCCTCCACGCCTCCTATGAGGAGGCCATCTTGGCCATGGCGCGGGCCGTGGACCGGGCTGAGAAATACGTGCTCATTGAGATCTACATCCAGTCTTGGGATGAGGTGACCGATGTTTTCTTCCAGTCCCTGGCGCGCGCCCGCGAGCGCGGCGTGGAGGTCAAGCTGCTGCTCGATCAGATCGGCAGCCTGAAGTACAAGGGCTACTTCACGCTGGGCAAGCGCCTCACCGAGATTGACGTCGACTGGCGGCTCATGCTTCCGCTGCAGCTGCACAAGGGCCGCTTCCGCCGCCCGGATCTGCGCAATCACCGCAAGATCGTGGTCATCGATGGCCATACTGGCTTCTTGGGCTCGATGAACATGATCAAGCGCGAGTACAAGACCAAGGACCGCGCATGGATCGACTACATGGTCGAAATGACCGGACCGGTGGTCACTTCGCTCGCCGCGGTGTTCGCGGTGGATTGGTATCTGGAATCAGAGGAGCAGCTGTCCTTGGACATGCAGCCCTATGACGACGCTATGACGGCGGACTCCAACCACCTCCAGTTGGTCCCCTCCGGCCCCGGCTACACCACGGAACCCAACCTGCGCATGTTCAATTCGGTGGTGCACCACGCGAAGGAAAAGCTCATCCTCTGCTCGCCCTACTTCATCCCGGATGAGTCCCTCTTGGAGGCGGTGACCACCGCCTGCTACCGCGACGTCGAGGTGGAGCTCCTAGTGTCCGCGAAGGCGGACCAGTTCATGGTCCACCACGCGCAGTCCTCCTACTACCAGGCACTCTTGGAGGCGGGAGTGCGGATCTTCCAATTCCCCGAGCCCTTCGTGCTGCACTCCAAGTTCATCCTGGCGGACCCGGGCCTGCCGGAGCGCGAACCGCTGTGCATGTTCGGGTCTTCCAACATGGATATGCGCTCCTTCGGCCTCAACTATGAATCGACCATGCTGGTGGCCAAGGGCGACCTCATCGAGGATTTCACCCAGCTGGCCACCAATTACAAGAAGGTCTGCCACGAGCTCACCCTCGAAGAATGGAACGAGCGCGGCCTGCTGCGCCGCTACGTGGACAACGTCATGCGCCTGACTTCAGCGCTGCAGTAGGAGCACGCCCGCGAGCTCGATGTGCCTCGCCCTTGATTGGGCATGACCTATCCAGAATATGCACCCAGCGCCGCATCGTATGTCCACACTTCTGCGGTAATTCCGGTGGCGCGCTTATACAACTCGCGCTCAGTCAGAATACAAAGGTCGCCGCCACCAACCTGCTGAGTCATCATGTCCACCATTGATAGACCCGCACGGTGCCTTGAGACGAGCTCGGTGATGAACTCCTTGTTCCACTGAAAGTCATGCAGGATCCATGGGGATTGTTGATGGGCGGTCAGCTCTAGCATCTGGGAAAATTTTTCCGCAATTTTGCGCCTCACGTCGCCCTGCGGAAGCTGCGCAATGTGATTTCCGGTTTCAATGACCGCGGTAATCGGCAGGATGAACTTCGCGTTCTCACTTTGGCGTTCCGCAAAATCGATTTTGGCTTGTTCTTTAGCTTGGCATTTGTGAGGAATCGCAAGCAGGTTATCCAGCACAGAGGTATCGATGAAGTAAACGCGCATCAGCCGATCCCAAAAAGCCGATTCATGTTCTCGAAACTAATCTGTGTTTCGGTGTCATCGACTAATTCACCAGCGGTGACCGCAGCACCCAAGCTGTGCTTGGAAATGGATTCCACGAAATCCGGTAACTCCACCAAAGGCGAGAGCTCGCTTTGTCCGGTTCTGCTATCCCGGTAGCACACTGCTACCTGACCGTTTTTCTCCCCAGAAATCTGGTCCAAGATGGCAGGACTGTGGGTCGTGACAAGAACCTGCGAGTCATGTTTGCGTGCGGATTCGCTAAGCATCTGCATAACTCTTTGCGCCTGCGAAGGGTGGAGCCCGTTTTCCATTTCTTCGACGACAATTTGAGCTACTGGGTTCTCTACGTCATCACCAAGTTCAAGTGGCTGTTCGATATCCAAGTCCTTGGGCGCAGTTTTAAGCGCCGTTGCAATTGCGAGGAATCGGAGGAGGCCATCGCTCATTTCACGAGCAGGCGTTCTTTCTTGCTTTCCATCTTCGAAGTGTTCCACGAGGGTCAGCATGACTTCGTCCAACGGCGAGTCAATAAAGTCCAGTGTGGAATCCACTCCAGTCACATAAGCGGCCAGCTGCCCTAGCTCTTGGAAAGTCTTGGGGGAATCCTTGTGCAACTGCCACAGTACCGCCGAGAGGTTCTCACCGCTACGCTTCAGCTGCGTGCTCTTCCTTGGGACGTAATCCCGCATGAGGCTGGGGACTGGATCGAGGTGAAACACTGATCGAAGCGCCATGGATACAATCGACGCCCCTTTCAACACCGAATTCTCTGCACGGTTCTTTCCCGCAAGCACCGCTTTAATCTGTCCCAAAATAAGGCGAGAGTCACGCAAGAGTGTGGTGGGGTTTGCCCCACGCTTTCCGCTAAAAATTAACGTGTAGATCCCAGCTCGGTTGTCTGCTGCCGGCTGGGTCTTAAACAACTCTGCATCGCTAGTGCGGGTGCCGCTCTTTACGGAATATCCGGTACCCACGAGGCTTTCTTTGACAACACGCAACTCCGGATATACCTGAACCTCGACGTCATAGCGGTACGTATCTGTCCCAGATTCAACGGTACAGCCCAGTTCAAAGCTCTCGGTACCATGCGGGGCGCAACCACGAGAGCCACCTCGGATCGGGCCGGTTTGGGTCATGCGCCCATCAAGTGCGTCTCCTAGTTCTGCCCCCGATGCCAAGCGGGACAAAACCTCCAGCCCATCCAAAGCATTCGACTTTCCAGAACTGTTTAGGCCAGTCAGAAAGGTGACTGGATGCAGAGTCAATACAGCATCATGGAAAGACTTGAAATTGCTCAGGCGAAGCTCGGCGAGACGTGGGGTAGCCATGCGGCCAATAATACGCATTTACGCTCTATGCGTTGTGCACATCTGGTGAACTTCACGCAGCGCCGCGGGCCAGCCGCGTGGACGCCACGAGGCCGCACAGCGAAATGAAGCTGCAGCACACCATGCCGATGGCCATGGTCAACGCGGCGTTCGAGCCCCAGCCCATGAGCGGGCTGATGGCGCTGGCCAACATGGACTGCCCAAAGCCCATGATCGCGGACACGCTGCCCGCCCGCGGGCGCATCAAACCCGTGGCCAAGGCGGTGGCGTTGCCCATAATGAAGCCGGTCGGTGCCACGCAAGCAAAAAGCACAATGAGGCAGACCCACACCGGGGCGCCGAGCATCACCGATAGCAACAAGAGCACCCCGCATGCGAAGACGCCAGTCACGCCGATACGCAGCATGACGGCCGGGGAGACCGAATCCATCGCGCGCGAGTTAATCAACGTGGCCGCGAAGAGGCCCACGGAGTTGATGCCGAAGATCAGCGAATAGCCCAACGGTGAGAATCCCCACTGGTCCTGCACCACAAACGCCGAGGCGGAGATGTAGCAAAACATCGAACAGAAGCCGAAGGCCATGGTCACCAGGTAGCCCCAGACCCGGGCGTTAGTCAGCACCGCCCAGTAATTGCCCGCCACCGTGCGCAGCAACCCATCGCGAGAGCGGCCGCCCGCAGTTTCCGGGACGATAGCGATGGCCAGGACCAACTGCACCGCATGCAGCCCGGCAAGCACCCAAAAAATGCCGCGCCAGCCCAGCGGCTCCGCCAGGATGCCGCCCAGTACCGGGGCTACCGCCGGAGCGATACCTTGGAGCGCCATGAGCAGCGAATAGGCTTTCGCCGCCGCGGCACCATGCACGAGGTCTGGGACCACCGCGCGGGAGAGCACCACGCACGCACCGCCGCCGAGGCCCTGCAGCACGCGGGCCACGACGAGCACCGAGGCGGTCGGGGCCATCGCCGCCAATACGGAAGCCAGCAGAGCGAGAAAGGCGCCGGCAACGAGGAGGCGCTTGCGCCCGATGGCATCAGACAGCGGGCCCATCACAAGTTGGCCCACGCCCATGCCGACGAAGAAGCCCGAGATGGTCAGCTGCACCATGGCCCGGGTGGTGCCCAGATCGGAGACGATCTCCGGCATCACCGGCAAGTACATATCAGTAGCGAAAGGCGCTGTTGCGGACAACAGCGCCAACGTCGCCAGAAGCGGAAAAGGGATCACGCGTCGCGCTGCTCCAGCACGATAACGCCCAGGATCCACAGCACACCAGCCCAGCCGAAGAAGACGAGGGCTTCAAAGCCAATCGAGCTCCACGGGGCGTTCTCATCCACGTAGTCCAACGCCCAGTTCTGGAAAGCAGTAAACGGCATGAAGTGGATGACCTTGTCTCCCACCACCGGGAGCAGGCGCACCAAGTTTTCCAGACCCATGTACAAGATGAGGGAAATCGCCACCGTGCCGGCGGTCTGCCGCAGCAGCAGACCCAGACCCTGCACGAAGAGCACCGCGCCAAAGGCCGCGATGGGGAAGGCCCACAGCATGTGCTTGCCGTCGTCGCTGGAGAAAGGCTGGAAGGCCTCCGCCGCGGATTCGTTGGCCGTGAGATCCGCCAACACGAAGATGTACACCAAGCCCAAGAAGGCAATGACAGCCGCAATCACGCCATACACCACAAGCTTGGCGCAGGCTACGCTCCAGCGATTCGGGTTGGCCAAGAACGTGAGGGATTGCGTCTTGTAGCGGTACTCCGTGGTCACCATCATCGCGCCCTGGATCATCATGATCGGCACGCCCATGAGCAGGAGAATGGAGGCCAAGCTCCGCGGCTGCAGCGGGCTAATGCCCAGCACCGCCTCCCCCGCGTTGAGCGAGTTCAGCAGCGTCCAGCCGGTCACGATGAGGAAGATGAGCGCCGTGGTCCACCAGAAGGACTTCGTCGTGCGCAGCTTCGTCCACTCCGCGTGAACAGTGTTGAAAAACATTAGAACTGGGCCCCTTTCTGCGGTGCCTCCGCTTGGTACTGCACCGCGCGATCCGTCATGGCCACATAAGCCTCCTCCAGTGAGGCGCGGTGGAGGGTCAATTCCGTCAACGGCACGCCCGTGGAATAGGCCAGCTTGCCCACGTAGTCCGTGGTCTGGTGAGGGATCACCAGCGTCGGGCGCTGCTCTTCATCGACCGACTCGCGGAAGGTCACTCCAGCCTCCTTGAGCGCCAAGCCGAACTCGCGCAGGTGCTCCGAACGCACCACAACCGAAGCGCTGGAGTTTTCCTTCACAAAGTCATAGGTGCGCTGATTGGCCAAGAGCCTGCCGCGGCCAATGACCACCAGGTGGTCCGCCGTCTGCGCCATCTCCGCCAGCAGGTGGGAGGAGATGAGCACCGTGCGGCCTTCTGCCGCCAGCGCCCGCACGAGCGAGCGCACCCAGCGAATACCTTCCGGATCGAGGCCATTGACCGGCTCGTCCAAGATCAGCACGCCCGGATCCCCCAGCAGTGCGGCAGCCAGGCCGAGGCGCTGGCCCATACCGAGGGAGAAGCCGCCGGCCTTCTTGCCAGCAACATCAGCCAGCCCCACCAGTCCCAGAACCTCATCGACGCGGGAGGTAGGAATACCGTTAGCCTGCGCCATCCACAGCAGGTGGTTGGCGGCGGTGCGGTTGGCGTGGACCGCTTTGGCGTCGAGAAGCGCGCCCACCTCCCGCAGCGGGTTCTTCAGCTCGCGGTAACGCTTGCCGTGCACTAGGGCGGTGCCAGCGGTGGGCTTGTCCAAGCCCAGGATCATGCGCATCGTCGTTGATTTTCCAGCGCCGTTGGGCCCCAGAAAGCCGGTCACTTGGCCCGGCTCTACCTGGAAGGTGAGGTCATCGACGGCGCGGACAGACTTGTACTGTTTGGTCAGTCCGGCTACTTCAATCATGCTCTACAGAGTGCCACAGGTTCCTGACCGCCGCCTGTATCAGCTCCTGTATCAGCTGGTGAGTTCCTCCCAGCGTCCCAGCAGCCCCGGTAGCGCCTCCCGGAAGGGCTTCAACAATTCCAGCTCTTCTACCTGGCTAAACGGCACCCAGCGCAGCTCGGCGGATTCCTCGTTGGCAGTCGTGGCCAAGCGCTGCCCCGAAACCGTCCGGGCCAGCACCGTGGTATAGGTCCAGCCTTCCGAAAAAGGCCCGGCAGTGACGACGGCATCCAGCACCTCGACGTTTGCCGGCGAGATTCCGGTTTCCTCCTCCGTCTCCCGCAGCGCGGCCTGCTCCGGCGACTCCGGCTTATCCCGCGCCCCGCCCGGGATTCCCCAGGTCCCGCCGTTATTCGTCCACGTCGCGCGATGCTGGAGCAGTACCTCATCCCCCGCCACGAGGAAGAGACCAGCTGCTCCAAACTTGCCCCACACCGGCACCCCGCCCGGGCCCTTCGACCAGCCATCACCGGAAAGTTCTGGGTTAACGCGTGCACACATGCCTTACACGATACGCGACAAACTCCCCGCGCCAACGCCCCCGAAATCATCGCGCGAGGCGCACGAGAGCGCTATCCTAAGGGAATGACCGGCCCGGCCACCGAACTGCGCGAGCACTCCCCCGAATCATGGGGCGATCATTGGCTCGATGACGTCACCGAGCCCTCCGCGCCGGTTTTTAGCCGCCCCACCCAGCTGGCGATGAGCTCCTTCGCCGGCCCCGCGCGCGTCATCCGGCGCCTCTATAGCTTCGCCATCACCACTCCCGGCAAGCTGTTTACGGTTACCTTAATTCTCACCGTAGCGCTCGCAGCAGCCGGCTTTTCCATGTCCTCTTCCTCGGCCGCGCGCCACGATGATCTGGACACGCTACTGGCTTCCACCGAGCCGATGTCCAACGCGGCGCACCACCTCTACACCAACCTGTCTTTGGCCGATACCGTCGCCACCACCGGCTTCGTCCAGGCAGGCGTGGAGCCGGAGGATAACCGCGACCGCTATAACGAGGCCATCGACGCCGCCTCCGTCGCCGCCACGCAGGCCATCGTCGGCACCTCCGCCGAAGATGAACGCGTGCGCGAGCTCGTCACGTTTATCCAGCGCAAGCTGCCGGTCTACACCGCCCTGGTGGAAAAGGCCCGCGTCAATCACCGTGCGGGCCACGCCGTGGCGAACTCCTACATGTCCAATGCCTCGGCGCTCATGCGCACCCAGATTCTCCCCGCCGCCGCGGAGCTGTTCACCCTGACCTCGGCGAAGGTGACCCAGCAACAACAGCGCCTAACCCGCCCGCAGTGGGTGCCGCTTTCGGGCCTGGTCGCGGCGATCATTTTCCTCGGCTTGGCGCAGTGGTGGCTGTGGCGGCTGACCCGCCGCCGCTTCAACCGGGGTTTCGTGGTGGCCACGGGACTGTTGTTCCTGGCGCTGGTGTGGGCCGCTGGCTCCAACTTCGCCACGTGGGCCTCCGGCCACCAAGGCTTCGAGACGGTGTCGCGCCCCTGGGATTCGCTGACCGCCTCGCGCATTGAGGCCCAGCAGATGCGCACCTCCGAGACCCTGGCGCTGGTCCTGCGCTCCTCCCAACAGGACATGTCCGTGCACTTTAACTCCACGGTGTACTCCGTGGACCGGGCCCTGCGGGACTATGAGCAGGCGCTTGACGACGACGACTTCCCCTCCTCCGATCCTTCCTTGATTCCTCGCGCCAAGGAGGCCTTGGAGGATTGGGAAACCACCCACGATGCTTTCATGGAGGATCTCTCCATGGGCCATTACGACGCCGCGCTCTACCAAGCCACCGCCATCGATCCGGATGGTGACCCGACCGCCGCCAGCGCCTTCAATGCCGTGGATAACTCCCTGGCCGCGCTCATCGACCAAGCCCGCGACGCCATGCGCACCTACCTGGTTCAGGGTCTCAATGCCATGACCATGGTGTCTACCGGCGTCCTCCTAGCCACGTTCGGCGCGATTATCGCCGTGTGGCTGGGTATCCGCCCCCGCCTGCAGGAGTACCTGTGATGCGCCGCCGAACCGACCACCGCCAGCACGCCACTGCGGCCGTGCTGCTGCTCAGCGCCGCCGTGGCACTCAGCGCCTGCGAGCCGGAGCCGCCCAGCACGCCGGATCCGATCCTGCCCTCCAGCGCGGATCTCAACTCCACCCCGGGGCCGCCGCTGCCGGAGGACGCCATCCTCGAACCCGCCGGCACGGGAGAGGTGTCCAAGCAAAGCACCGCGGACGTTTACGGCTCCTACCGCCCGGACGATAAGAAGCCGGAGGAGCGCGTGCCCAACATCCTGGCACGCGGCCGGCTCATCGTGGGCGTGGACCGCTCCAATAACCTGCTCAGCTACCGCGATACCGCCAGCGGCGAGGTCCGCGGATTCGAGGTCGATATCGCCCGCGAAATCGCCCGCGATATCTTCGGGGATCCCAACAAGGTGGACTTCCGCTTCGTGGAGGCCTCCGACCGCGCTCGTGCACTGAATGATCGCACGGTGGACATGGTCATCCGCACCATGACGATTAGCCCCGAGCGCCAGCGCGAAGTGGCCTTCTCCATTCCGTATATGCAGACGGATGCGCGGTTGCTGGTGCTGAAGAACTCGGGCATCCATTCCATCGCGGAGGCCGCCGGGCTAACGTTGTGTGCGGCGAAAGGTTCCACCATGGTGGACGCGATACGCAAGCACTCGCCCTCCTCCGATATTTTGGAGACCCGCGCCTGGGGCGATTGCCTCATGGCGCTGCAGCTGGGCCAGACGGATGGCATCGTCGTGGATGACGCCCTGCTGTCAGGCATGCTGGCGCAGGATAAATACACCGAGATCGTCGGCGATCCCTTGGAAAGCCAGAGCTACGGCGTGGCCGTGCGCAAGCCCGATGCCTCCTATGACTCGCGCCCGCTCATCCGCCAGATCAACTCCACGCTGGAGCGCATCCGCCGCGACGGCACCTGGCAGGAGCTCTTTAATACCTGGCTGGGGAATTACATGGAGCAGCCCGTGCTCCCGGAACCGAAGTACCTCAACGAGACTCCGCCTGCCGAGGAATCACAGCCGAGCTCCGCAGCCAAGGACCAGCCCGGCGAGAAGAAGGAGGGCCAGTAATGTCGCACCGCTTCACCGAGGATGAGCTCGATCACCTCACGCCCGAAGAGCACGAGGACACTCAGCCCGACGCCGCCACCGACGCCACTAACGACGCCACCCAAGCCGTGCGCTTCGATCCCTTCGCGGATGACGATGACGACTATTCGGAGGACCACCACCTCAGCGTCTCCCCAACAGATTCGCACAGCGCGGGAACAACAGCTGCCGGTGCCGCCGACGCCGAAGCCTCCGACCGCACCGCCGCCGTGCCCTTTGATCCCTTCGCGGACGACGATGACGATGACTACGAGGCCGCCACCGGTGCCCGCCTCTCCCCCGCGAATCGTATGGGCACGAGCGGCACGGCGACGGGCCAACCCGACGATGGCGAATACGTCGACTCGGACAATATCGCCGCGCTCATCGAGGAGCTGGGGCAGCTGCGTGATCGCCGCAAAGCAGAGGACCCCTCGCAAGCCTCACGGCGCCGCGCGCTCGATACCTTCCGCCAGCGCCGCAGCACCAAGCGCACCGACCGGGAAGTGGCCGATGGCATGGCCACCTTGCCCTTCGTTGTCCCGGGCAACCCGCGCGACGCGCTCATCGATCCCAAGGACGCGCCCCGCGCCGCCCCACCGCAGCTCAAGCCGGGTGACATGGTGGCCGGCCAGTACGAGATCTTGGGCGTGCTCGCGCATGGCGGGCTGGGCTGGATTTACCTGGCTAACGACCACTTCGTCTCCGGGCGCATCGTGGTGCTCAAAGGCATGCAATCCACCAACTCCGCCGAGGAGACCGCCACCGCGGAGGCGGAGCGTGAGTTCCTCGCGGACATCACGCACCCGAATATCGTGAAGATTTTCAACTTCATCGATGACCCCCGCGTGCCCGGTGGCTTCATCGTCATGGAGTACGTCGGCGGCCCCTCACTGAAGCAGCGCCGCAACGACCAGGCCACTGACCGCTTCCCGGTCGACACGGCGATTGCCTATATCCTCGAAATCCTGCCCGCCTTGGATTACCTCCATGCCCGCGGCGTGGTCTACAACGACTTGAAGCCCTCCAACATCATCGTCACCGAGGACCAGGTCAAGCTCATCGATCTGGGCGCGGTCTCCGGCATCGGCGCCTTCGGTCACATCTACGGCACACAGGGTTTTCAGGCCCCGGAAATCGCCACGCAGGGCCCCTCGGTGGCCAGTGATATTTACACCATCGGCCGCACACTGGCCTGCCTGACGCTGAAGCTGCCGGTGGAGGATGGCGTCTACAAGCCCGGCCTGCCTTCCCCCACGGAGGAGCCGCTGCTGCGCCGCTACCTCTCCTTCTATCGCCTGCTCTTGCGCGCCACAGATCCGGACCCACAGCAGCGCTTTGCGTCGGTCTCCGAGCTGCGCGACCAGCTCTTCGGCGTCCTGCGCGAGGTCATCGCGCTCCGCGATGGCATCCAGCACCCGGCCCAGCACTCGGTGTTCTCCCCGCAGCGTACGACCTTCGGCACGAAGCACCTGGTTTTCCGCACGGACCAGCTCATCGACGGCATCGACCGCACCGTCCGCATCACCGCCCCCGAGGTGGTCTCCGCACTGCCCATCCCGCTCATCGTCCGCTCCGACATCGGCGCCCCGCTGCTGCAAGGTTCCTCCTACACGGAGCCGCAGGAAGCGCTGGAAACACTTCGCCAGGCCATGGAGGCGCCGGAATATGAGGAGTCCGCGGAGATTCCGCTCGGCGTGGTGCGCTCCATGATTGACTTGGGCTACATCGGCCAGGCCCGCGAGTGGCTGAACTCCATCGAGGACCGCCTGGGGAGGGACTGGCGTTTCCACTGGTACTCCGGCGTGACCGAGCTGCTTTTGGATAAGTACCGCGAGGCCCAAGCCCACTTCGCCCACGTCCTCGACGTGCTGCCTGGTGAGGCCGCCCCCAAGCTGGCCATCGGCGCGGTCAATGAGCTCATTCTGCAGCAGCTAGGTTTTTCGGAGGCCGCGCTGATCGACGCCTCCGTTGCCCGCGCCTGCGCCAACCTCACCACCTCGCTCGCGGATCTGCCCAATGACGCTTTTGAGGATCAGCCCGGCATCTGGGACCACGTCACCGATGACCCCGCCCACCTGCGATTCAACTCGCTGCGCCTCTACGGCATCGTGTGGGCGACGAACCCGACGACTGTCTCCTCCGCCTTCGGCTTGGCCCGCCAGCTGCGCGCCGAGCACCAAGTTGAGCTCGCCGTGGCCACCTTGGATAAGGTCCCCAACGCCTCGCGCCACCACCGCATGGCCCGCTTGACCACGGTTTTGCAGCTCATCGTCCACGATCTCTCCGAGTCCCGCATCCGCAGGGCCGCCCGCCGCTTGGAGGAGATTCCGCAGAACGAGCCGCGCTTCTTGCAGATCAAGATCGCGGTCATCTCCGCCGGGCTGACCTTCCTGCGCGAATCAGACCTCGACGCGGCGGCCTCCCCCAACGATCTCTTCGAGTTCCCCTTCACCCAGCGCGGCCTGCGCTACGGCCTGGCGGATACCCTGCGGGCACTGGCCCGCCAGGCCCCCTTCGCCCGCCACCGCTACGCGCTGGTGGACCTGGCCAACAAGGTCCGCCCAGTCACGATGTTCTAGCCGCCAGCGCTACCGGCCGGCGGCATAGCCGACGCTCGGCTTAGTACAGCCCCGCCTCCCGAGCCATGGCGGCCACCTCCGCGGACTTCTGCGCGATCGCCAGCTCCTCGTTGGTCGGCACCACGAAGACCTTGACCTGGGAGTCCGCGGTCGAAATCATGCGCGGCTCCTTGGAGCGCACCAGGTTCGCTTCCTTATCGAAGTCAATGCCGTACATGTCCAGGTTGTACAGCGAATCCTGGCGGACCTCGGTATCGTTCTCACCCACGCCGGCGGTAAACGTGATCGCATCCACGCGGCCCAGCGCAATCATGTACGCGCCGATGAAGCGGCGCAGCTGGTGGATGTAGATGTTGTAGGCCAGCCAGGCGTCCTGGTCCTCGTTGTTAATGCGCTCGCGCAGCACGCGGAAGTCGTTGACACCCGCAATGCCCTTCACACCGGAGCGCTTGTTCAGCAAGTCATCAATCTCATCAATCGACATCCCTGCCTCACGCGAGAGGTGGAAGATGATACCCGGATCGATATCACCCGAACGGGTACCCATAGCCAGACCAGCCAGCGGGGTCAGGCCCATCGAGGTATCGATCGGGCGGCCGTTGCGAATCGCCGCCGCCGAAGCACCGTTGCCCAAGTGCAGCGTGATCTGGTGGACGTGCCCCGGGTCCATGTCCAGCAGCTTCGGCACCTGCTGCGAGACGAACTCGTGGGAGGTTCCGTGGAAACCGTAACGGCGGATGTCATACTGCGAGGCCACATCGTTATTGATGGCGTAGAGTGCTGCCGCCGGCGGCATGTGGTTGAAGAAGGCCGTATCGAAGACCGCCACGTGCGGGATCTCCGGCAGGAGCTTGCGCGCCACGCGGATGCCGTCCAGGTTCGCCGGGTTGTGCAGCGGCGCGAGCGGGATGAGGTCCTCGATCATGGACTCGATCTGGTCCACGATGAGCTGTGGCTCGCTGAACAGACGCCCGCCGTGCACGACGCGGTGGCCCACGGCGATAACCTCGACATCCGTCGGGCCCACGCCGTGCTCGTGCATGATGCTAAACGCGCGGTCCAACCCGAAGGAGTGGGTGGGAATCTCCAGCTCTTCCTTGAATTCCTCACCGCCCGTTTTCACGGTCACAGCACCCTGCGGCTCACCGACCTGCTCCACCAAACCGGAAACCAGCGGGGTATCGGTGGCCGAGCTTTCCGGGTCCACCAGCTGGAACTTAACCGAGGAGGAACCCGAGTTGAGAACGAGTACATACGCCATCTATTTCACCCCTGCCTGGATCGCGGTGATAGCCACCGTGTTGATGATGTCCGGAACGGTCGCGCCACGCGAGAGGTCATTGACCGGCTTGTTCAGGCCCTGCAGAATCGGGCCCACCGCCAGTGCACCACCGGTGCGCTGCGCCGTCTTGTAGCCAATGTTGCCGGCCTCCAAGTCCGGGAAGACGAAGACCGTAGCCTTACCCGCAACATCAGAGTCAGGCGCCTTCTTGGCGGCCACGCCTGGGTCACAGGCAGCGTCGAACTGCAGCGGACCATCCACCGCCACTGAAGAATCGATACCGCGGGCCGCCTCAACGGCCTGCGCCACCTTCTCCACATCCGGCCCAGCGCCCGAAGTACCCGTGGAGTAGGACAGCAGCGCCACGCGCGGGTCCAGCCCAAACTGCGCGGCGGTCTGCGCGGAGACAATAGCGATCTCGCCGAGCTGCTCCGGGGTGGGGTTCGGGTTCACCGCGCAGTCGCCGAAGGCCCACAAGCGGCCCGGCATCACCATGAGGAAGATGGAGGAAACCACGGAGGCTTCCGGCTTGGTCTTAATGATCTGGAAGGAAGGCTTAATGGTGTGCGCCGTGGTGTGCGCCGCGCCGGAGACCATGCCATCAGCCAAGCCCTTGTGCACCATCATCGTGGCGAAGTAGGACACGTCCTGCATGGTCTCGCGCGCCTGCTCCAGCGTCACGCCCTTCTTCTTGCGCAGCTCCGCGAAGTCCGCGGCGAACTCCTCCACCAGTGGGGATTCCAGGTGGTTGATGATTTCCACACCGGACAGGTCGATCCCGAGCTCCTGGGCGCGCTTCTCGACGTTCCCGTCACCCAGAATCGTCAGCTTCGCCACCTTGCCCTTGATGAGCTCACCCGCAGCCTGAAGGATGCGGTCATCCTCGCCCTCCGGCAAAACAATGTGCGCTCCGACCTCGCGGGCCTGGTCCAGCAGCTGCTTCTGGAAGAGCTCAGCGGACATATAGGGCTCGATCTCCTCCAGGGAAGAAATCGCACCGGGAACCGAGGAAACATCGGTCAACGCGCCGACCACCGTAGCGCCCACAGAGCGCGCGTGGCCCAGCGCCAACTCCGCCGCGCGGGCGGGCGCGTTAGAAATCAGGACAAAGGGCAGGCCCAGGGCGGCCGCGGCCTTGGCATCAAAATCCATAACGCCTGTGCCCTGAAGGACCAGGTTGCCCGCGGGGGCATTTTCCAGGACCTCGCTGAGCGTGGTACCCAGGTCATCGACCTGGGCGAAGGTGGCCCCCAGTTCCTGAGCCACAGCAGCAACGTCCAAACCGTCGAAGCCGCGCCCGATGACGCTAATAAAGGCGGAATTCCGTGAGGACTTGGCGGTCATGAGAAACCTTTCTCTGCTTAGAAAGCGTGTACCCGGGCTCACAAACTGGGCACACAGTGACACTACGACACTTTCACAGTACGGGAACGCATCCCTTCGCGCCGCCAAAGTGAGGCTTCATATCCCCAACGTTGCAGGCCACCAGCACCCCACACCGTCACAGAGTGCGGTATCCCACAGAAACTTGCCCTACGTGATCACTTCGGAGTAGGGTCCTAACCAGGATTGTTACTTCGGGCAAGACCTAGGCTCCCCACTCTTAGCCGTGTGGGGATGGTTCGCTATGAACCATTGTGGCCTAGGTCTTTTGTGGTTTTTAGCCACAGTGCCTGCCTACTCTCGAAAGGATTCTCATGTCGACAGAGACTCGCTCGGCAGCCGAAGCCATCTTGGATGGCATCGGCGGAGCGGAGAACATCACCTCTTTCACGCACTGTGCCACGCGCTTGCGCTTCGAGCTGGCTGATGCCTCCAAAGCCGATAAGGAAGCACTCGAATCTATCCCCAAGGTCATGGGCGCTGTACCCCAAGGCGGGCGCAACTACCAGGTCGTCATCGGCGGCGACGTGGCCACGGTCTATGACGAGATCAACGCTCTCCCGCAGATGAAGAATGCCGGCGCGTCTACCGGCCGCTCCAACGACGATGTCAAGGCTGCTGCCCGTTCCAAGGCCAAGGGCAAGCTGCCGTGGATGGATACCTTCTTCGAGTACCTCTCGGATTCCTTCCGCCCCATCCTGGGCGTGCTGCTGGGCGCCTCCCTAGTTATTGCCTTCGCCGCAGTGCTGGATGCGCTAGGCATCGTCGACTTCCGCGCTGAGGATAAGCCCGCCTCCTGGCTTTTCGTCGACGCCATGTGGCGTTCCGTCTTCTTCTTCCTGCCCGTCATGGTGGCCTATAACGCCGGCAAGAAGCTGCGCATCGACCCCTGGGTCCCCGCTGCGGTCATGCTCGCGATGTTCACCCCGGAGTTCACCGGCCTCGCCGACAACCCAGCCGTCCAATGCGTGACCAACGAGACGCTGTCTGCTGAGCAGTGCTCCATCGATATCTTCGGCCTGCCAATGCAGCTGCAGGACTACGGCGGAAATGTCTTCGTCCCGCTCATCATGGCCGCCGTCGCAGCGCTCTTCTACAAGGGTTTCCAGAAGCTCATCCCATCCGCGGTCCACATGGTCTTCGTCCCCTTCCTGACCCTGATTTTCCTCATCCCGCTAACGGCCTTCATCATTGGCCCCTTCGGCGTATGGGCCGGTAACGGCATTGGCGCTGGCCTGTCCTGGCTCAATGACAACGCTCCTTTCGTCTTCGCTCTGGCCATCCCGATGCTCTACCCGTTCCTGGTCCCGCTGGGTCTGCACTGGCCGCTCAACGCCCTCATGCTGGTCAACATCCAGACCTTGGGCTACGACTTCATCCAGGGCCCGATGGGCGCATGGAACTTTGCCTGCTTCGGCGCTACCGCCGGTGTGCTGGCCCTGTCCATCCGTGACCGCGACACCGTAATGCGCCAGACCTCCGGCTCTGCACTTCTGGCTGGCCTGCTGGGCGGTATTTCCGAGCCTTCCCTTTACGGTATCCACCTGCGCTACAAGCGCATCTACCCGCGCATGCTGGTGGGCTGCTTCGCCGGTGGCCTGACCGTCGCCCTGCTGACCCTGGGCTCCAACGGTATTACGACGAATGCCTTCGTCTTCACCTCACTGCTGACCATCCCGGTCTTCACCCCGATGGCCAAGTACGCCATCTCTATTGCGGTGGCCTTCTTCGTGGCCTTCCTGCTCATCCTCTTCACCGACTACCGCACCCCGGAGGAGCGCGCTGAGGCCAAGGCCGCCCGCGAGGCAGCCGAGAAGGCCGAGCTCGATAACACCAACAACGCCGCGCTTGCCGACGCCCCCGCAACCGCAGGCACCGCTGCCGCCGGCGCCGGCGCTGCCACCGCAACCGCCACGAAGGCAGACGCCCCGGCCAAGGCCGCTGAGCCTGCCGCTGGCACCACCACCGACATCGCCTCCCCGGCTGCCGGCAAGGTTGTCCCCATGGCTGAGATCAATGACCCGGTCTTCTCCGCCGGCACCCTGGGCGACGGTGTGGGCATCGTCCCCGAGAACAACGAGGTCTACGCCCCCGTCAGCGGCACCGTCATGAGTGCCATGAAGTCCGGCCACGCCTACGGCATCAAGACCGAGGACGGCGTGGAGGTCCTCGTCCACATCGGCATCAACACCGTGAAGATGAAGGGCGAAGGTTTCGCCCCAGCCGTCAAGAAGGGCGACACCGTCAAGCAGGGCGAGCTGCTTGCCACCGTTGACTTCGCCAAGGTCACCGAAGCCGGCTACGACACCACCATCGTCCTTGCCGTGACCAACACCAAGGCACTGTCCGCCGTCACCCCGGCTGGTCTGAACCACGCCGCCGCTGGCGATACGGTCATCACCACGACCCGCTAAAGGACCCACTAGGGAACCTTTAGCACGCCTCTAACGAACCCTGACTAAGCTGGCTCGATGGAACCACCATCGTGGTCGGCTTTAGTCGTTTTAGCCCCAACCGGCTAGCCTTAACCGGTTAACCTCAACCAGAAAGGTGCCTTGTGCAACTGTTGCGAGTGTTCAATAACAACGTCGTGCTCGCACGCCGCGGCGCGGAGGACGTCATCGTCACCGGACGCGGAATCGGCTTCCAAGCCCACCCCGGCACTGAGGTTGACCCCGCCAAAGTGGTCAAGGTCTTCGTCCCGGACTCTGGCCGCGACCCGGATCACCTCGCCGCCATGATCGCCGGCATCCCCGGCGAGTATGTGCAACTGATTATCGACGCCATGCACTCCGTGGACATGTCTGAGGCTCTACGCAGCAAGCTCACGCTGGTCGTGGCGATTGCGGACCACATCCACGGCGCTGTCAGCCGTGGCAACACGGTGTCTTATCCCCTCGAGGCTGAGGTCCGCCACCTCTACGCTGAGGACTTTAGCCTCGCGCAGAAGTTACTCACCGCCATCAACAGAGGCCTACACACACCACTGGCTGCCGACGAAGCCGTGGCCATTACCCTGCACCTGGTCAACGCCGGCTTCGCGGTCGGAGACCTTTCCGGCACCTACCGCATGACGGGGTTGATTCAGCAGATCCTGGCCGTCATCGGCTCCCACAACGGCACGGAGCTCAACAGCGAGGACATCTCCGTCGCCCGCTTCATCACGCACCTGCGCTACCTGTTTGTGCGCATGGCAGAGCACCAGCAGCTCGACTCTGACGACCGCCAAGTAGCCACCGCTATCTCCGCGCGCTACCCCGATGCCGTCGAGACCGCCCAGATGGTGGCCAACCTTATTGAGCTGCGCCTCGACAGCGCCCTAACCCCCGATGAGATCTCCTATCTGACGCTGCATATTGCCCGCCTGCAGGAGGCCTCCGCCTAAGCAGTCTGCGGCGTAAGCAGTACACCTGCTTAGGCCGCTGCGACAGCTTAAGCCGCCGGTGCCTCAGCAGGCGCCTCGACGCCACCATCTACCGGTGCCTCAGCACCCGCCACCGGTGCCACCGGCTCCGCCACGGTGATGATGTTGTCTTCGTAGCCAAGCTGACCACCCACAAACTTGCCGCCACAGGTAATGAGGACCAAGCGGTTGTCTCCCTGCGTGTCATTGACCACGTCCGGGAAACCCGCCCCCTTCTGCAGGCGGTACGGTGCCTCGGTCACGCGGAATCGGCGCTCCTCACCATCGATGAAGACGGTGAATTCCTGGCCTAACTCCATAGTGGTGAACTTCTCCGCGAAGCCCGTGCCCTGACCTTGGTAGTTGATGTGGCCGGTAATAACGCTGGAGCCCACCGGACCAGCCTCGCCCGGCACCGCCGATGCGGAGTACCAGCCCAAGCGCTGTACATCGTGCGGGGGAATCAGCATGCCGGTATCAGTGACCTGAATCGGGTCCACGGCCGCGAACTCATCGTTAATGCCCAAGGACATCGCGCCAAAACCCCGAAACTCACCCGGCGCCGGTTCTACCTCGTGTTCCTGCTGGCCAGAGTCATCCACGAAGGGATCATTGTTCGTTGTTGGCGCTTCAACTTCAACGCTCTGCGAGGTTGATGTCTGTTCCTCAGCCGCATTGGTCTCGGCGGAATCGTCCTCACTGCGGCCCGCATAGAGCACTAGTTGTACGACAACCAAGATAATCGCGATGAGCGCTGCAATACCGATGAGCAGCTTCTTGTTGCTCTTCTTCTCCTCGCCTACCGGCTGCGCTTCGCTGGCGGGGTGTTCAGGTGCAGAGGACTCACCGGGATACTCCGGGATACCGTTCTTTTCACCATCATCAGTCATTTTCTATTCCTCACTCCTAGCTTCTACGTTCTATCTTCTGAGATTTAGCTTATAAAAATATTGGCTCTAGTTATTCGTTCTAAACAATAGACTAAAAATCAGACGACGAATCCCCTCCAGCGTTTACGCCCTGGAGGGGATTGTCATCATTGCTCTCTGCGCCTTACCAACCCCAACCGGTGAGGGCTGGGATGGTGTTGCAGTTTGGACTACTTGATGAAGTCCTTCATGCCTGGGTCAAGCTTCGTCGCACCGGAAGGTACGTGCTTGATCTCCACGCGCTCTGCGTTGGACGGCAGCGGCTGACCGGAGTCCTCCGGCGGAGTTGCGTCCAGGACGGTGACCTCGCGGTCATCGCGGCCGGTGTTGTCACCAGTCTGCTCGGACGGTTCACCAGCGTTGTCACCGGTGGACTCACCATGGTCACCGCCACGGCCGTTGTCCTCGATGACCTCAGCGTTGTGGTCGCCATCGTGGCCACCATCATGTCCACCGTCACCGCTATTGCCACCATCAATGATGAGCTTGATGAGGCCCAGACCCGGGATGAGCAGCAGCCACCACGGCAGATCGGACTTCTTCGAGCTGCCATCGTTGTCGTCCTTATCCTTACCGTCGCCGTCATCCGGAGTCTCGGTCGTGGACTCAGACGGCTCGTCACCCGGCTTATTCGGAGTCGTTTCCTCACCCGGGTTATTCGGAGTGGTCTCCTCACCCGGCTGGTTCGGGGTGGTCTCCTCACCCGGCTCGTTCGGGGTCGTCTCCTCACCCGGCTCGTTCGGGGTCGTCTCCTCACCCGGCTGGTTCGGAGTGGTCTCCTCGCCCGGCTGGTTCGGGGTCGTCTCCTCGCCCGGCTGGTTCGGGGTGGTCTCCTCGCCCGGCTGGTTCGGGGTCGTCTCCTCGCCCGGCTGGTTCGGGGTCGTCTCCTCACCCGGGTTGTTCGGAGTGGTCTCCTCACCCGGCTGGTTCGGAGTGGTCTCCTCACCCGGGTTGTTCGGGGTGGTCTCCTCGCCCGGCTGGTTCGGGGTCGTCTCCTCGCCCGGCTCGTTCGGGGTCGTCTCCTCACCCGGGTTGTTCGGGGTCGTTTCCTCGGACGGCTTCGGAACCGTCTGGTTCTTATCGTTGATGTCCTTGTGCTCAGCGATGTGGTTCGGCTCCTCCGGATCAGTACCCGGAGTCTCCTCGCCCTTGTCGTTGACCTCAACAGAAGTCAACTCCTCAAAGGCAACCGCAGCCTCAACCGGCTTCTTCACCGAATCAGCAACGATGATCTCAACAACAACCTCACCATCAGCAGCATCCGGAGTAAAGGTCTTCTCACCCTTACCCAGGACAGACTTGCCATCAACCTTAGAAATCAGCTCAGCCTTCAGGGTGTATTCCATACCCGGAACCAAACCCTCATACGTCACCGTATCGTTAACCTTCGCACCAGCAACAACCTCAGTTGCACCGTTAGCAAAGTCAGCATTCGTCGAAATCTTCGGCTTATCAGTCTCTTCGCCCGGCTCGTTCGGGGTCGTCTCCTCACCCGGCTCGTTCGGGGTGGTCTCCTCACCCGGCTGGTTCGGAGTGGTCTCCTCGCCCGGGTTGTTCGGGGTCGTCTCCTCGCCCGGCTCGTTCGGAGTGGTCTCCTCACCCGGCTGGTTCGGGGTCGTCTCCTCACCCGGCTGGTTCGGGGTCGTCTCCTCACCCGGCTCGTTCGGGGTCGTCTCCTCACCCGGCTCGTTCGGAGTGGTCTCCTCACCCGGCTCGTTCGGGGTCGTCTCCTCACCCGGCTCGTTCGGGGTCGTCTCCTCACCCGGCTCGTTCGGGGTCGTCTCCTCACCCGGCTCGTTCGGGGTCGTCTCCTCGCCCGGGTTGTTCGGGGTCGTTTCCTCGGACGGCTTCGGAACCGTCTGGTTCTTATCGTTGATGTCCTTGTGCTCAGCGATGTGGTTCGGCTCCTCCGGATCAGTACCCGGAGTCTCCTCGCCCTTGTCGTTGACCTCAACAGAAGTCAACTCCTCAAAGGCAACCGCAGCCTCAACCGGCTTCTTCACCGAATCAGCAACGATGATCTCAACAACAACCTCACCATCAGCAGCATCCGGAGTAAAGGTCTTCTCACCCTTACCCAGGACAGACTTGCCATCAACCTTAGAAATCAGCTCAGCCTTCAGGGTGTATTCCATACCCGGAACCAAACCCTCATACGTCACCGTATCGTTAACCTTCGCACCAGCAACAACCTCAGTTGCACCGTTAGCAAAGTCAGCATTCGTCGAAATCTTCGGCTTATCAGTCTCTTCGCCCGGCTCGTTCGGGGTCGTCTCCTCACCCGGCTCGTTCGGGGTGGTCTCCTCACCCGGCTGGTTCGGAGTGGTCTCCTCGCCCGGGTTGTTCGGGGTCGTCTCCTCGCCCGGCTCGTTCGGAGTGGTCTCCTCACCCGGCTGGTTCGGGGTCGTCTCCTCACCCGGCTGGTTCGGGGTCGTCTCCTCACCCGGCTCGTTCGGGGTCGTCTCCTCACCCGGCTCGTTCGGAGTGGTCTCCTCACCCGGCTCGTTCGGGGTCGTCTCCTCACCCGGCTCGTTCGGGGTCGTCTCCTCACCCGGCTCGTTCGGGGTCGTCTCCTCACCCGGCTCGTTCGGGGTCGTCTCCTCGCCCGGGTTGTTCGGGGTCGTTTCCTCGGACGGCTTCGGAACCGTCTGGTTCTTATCGTTGATGTCCTTGTGCTCAGCGATGTGGTTCGGCTCCTCCGGATCAGTACCCGGAGTCTCCTCGCCCTTGTCGTTGACCTCAACAGAAGTCAACTCCTCAAAGGCAACCGCAGCCTCAACCGGCTTCTTCACCGAATCAGCAACGATGATCTCAACAACAACCTCACCATCAGCAGCATCCGGAGTAAAGGTCTTCTCACCCTTACCCAGGACAGACTTGCCATCAACCTTAGAAATCAGCTCAGCCTTCAGGGTGTATTCCATACCCGGAACCAAACCCTCATACGTCACCGTATCGTTAACCTTCGCACCAGCAACAACCTCAGTTGCACCGTTAGCAAAGTCAGCATTCGTCGAAATCTTCGGCTTATCAGTCTCTTCGCCCGGCTCGTTCGGGGTCGTCTCCTCACCCGGCTCGTTCGGGGTGGTCTCCTCACCCGGCTGGTTCGGAGTGGTCTCCTCGCCCGGGTTGTTCGGGGTCGTCTCCTCGCCCGGCTCGTTCGGAGTGGTCTCCTCACCCGGCTGGTTCGGGGTCGTCTCCTCACCCGGCTGGTTCGGGGTCGTCTCCTCACCCGGCTCGTTCGGGGTCGTCTCCTCACCCGGCTCGTTCGGAGTGGTCTCCTCACCCGGCTCGTTCGGGGTCGTCTCCTCACCCGGCTCGTTCGGGGTCGTCTCCTCGCCCGGGTTGTTCGGGGTCGTCTCCTCGCCCGGCTGGTTCGGGGTCGTCTCCTCGCCCGGGTTGTTCGGGGTCGTTTCCTCGGACGGCTTCGGAACCGTCTGGTTCTTATCGTTGATGTCCTTGTGCTCAGCGATGTGGTTCGGCTCCTCCGGATCAGTACCCGGAGTCTCCTCGCCCTTGTCGTTGACCTCAACAGAAGTCAACTCCTCAAAGGCAACCGCAGCCTCAACCGGCTTCTTCACCGAATCAGCAACGATGATCTCAACAACAACCTCACCATCAGCAGCATCCGGAGTAAAGGTCTTCTCACCCTTACCCAGGACAGACTTGCCATCAACCTTAGAAATCAGCTCAGCCTTCAGGGTGTATTCCATACCCGGAACCAAACCCTCATACGTCACCGTATCGTTAACCTTCGCACCAGCAACAACCTCAGTTGCACCGTTAGCAAAGTCAGCATTCGTCGAAATCTTCGGCTTATCAGTCTCTTCGCCCGGCTCGTTCGGGGTCGTCTCCTCACCCGGGTTGTTCGGAGTGGTCTCCTCGCCCGGCTCGTTCGGAGTGGTCTCCTCACCCGGCTGGTTCGGGGTCGTCTCCTCCCCCGGCTCGTTCGGAGTGGTCTCCTCACCCGGGTTGTTCGGGGTCGTCTCCTCGCCCGGCTCGTTCGGAGTGGTCTCCTCGCCCGGGTTGTTCGGGGTCGTCTCCTCGCCCGGCTGGTTCGGGGTCGTCTCCTCGCCCGGGTTGTTCGGGGTCGTTTCCTCGGACGGCTTCGGAACCGTCTGGTTCTTATCGTTGATGTCCTTGTGCTCAGCGATGTGGTTCGGCTCCTCCGGATCAGTACCCGGAGTCTCCTCGCCCTTGTCGTTGACCTCAACAGAAGTCAACTCCTCAAAGGCAACCGCAGCCTCAACCGGCTTCTTCACCGAATCAGCAACGATGATCTCAACAACAACCTCACCATCAGCAGCATCCGGAGTAAAGGTCTTCTCACCCTTACCCAGGACAGACTTGCCATCAACCTTAGAAATCAGCTCAGCCTTCAGGGTGTATTCCATACCCGGAACCAAACCCTCATACGTCACCGTATCGTTAACCTTCGCACCAGCAACAACCTCAGTTGCACCGTTAGCAAAGTCAGCATTCGTCGAAATCTTCGGCTTATCAGTCTCTTCGCCCGGCTCGTTCGGGGTCGTCTCCTCACCCGGGTTGTTCGGAGTGGTCTCCTCGCCCGGCTGGTTCGGAGTGGTCTCCTCGCCCGGGTTGTTCGGGGTGGTCTCCTCGCCCGGCTCGTTCGGGGTCGTCTCCTCACCCGGCTGGTTCGGGGTCGTCTCCTCGCCCGGGTTGTTCGGGGTCGTTTCCTCGGACGGCTTCGGAACCGTCTGGTTCTTATCGTTGATGTCCTTGTGCTCAGCGATGTGGTTCGGCTCCTCCGGATCAGTACCCGGAGTCTCCTCGCCCTTGTCGTTGACCTCAACAGAAGTCAACTCCTCAAAGGCAACCGCAGCCTCAACCGGCTTCTTCACCGAATCAGCAACGATGATCTCAACAACAACCTCACCATCAGCAGCATCCGGAGTAAAGGTCTTCTCACCCTTACCCAGGACAGACTTGCCATCAACCTTAGAAATCAGCTCAGCCTTCAGGGTGTATTCCATACCCGGAACCAAACCCTCATACGTCACCGTATCGTTAACCTTCGCACCAGCAACAACCTCAGTTGCACCGTTAGCAAAGTCAGCATTCGTCGAAATCTTCGGCTTATCAGTCTCTTCGCCCGGCTCGTTCGGGGTCGTCTCCTCACCCGGCTCGTTCGGGGTCGTCTCCTCACCCGGCTCGTTCGGGGTCGTCTCCTCACCCGGCTCGTTCGGGGTCGTCTCCTCCCCCGGCTCGTTCGGGGTCGTCTCCTCCCCCGGCTCGTTCGGGGTCGTCTCCTCACCCGGCTCGTTCGGGGTCGTCTCCTCACCCGGCTCGTTCGGGGTCGTCTCCTCACCCGGCTGGTTCGGAGTGGTCTCCTCGCCCGGCTGGTTCGGAGTGGTCTCCTCACCCGGCTCGTTCGGGGTCGTCGACTCAGACGGCTCCTCCTCAGAGGTCACAGTCTGATCTTCGTCGTTGATGTTCTCGTGCGTGGTGATCTCATTTCCGTCACCCTCGTTCTTCGGAGCATCCTTACCGGTTTCATCAACCTGCTTGGAGTACAGCTTCTCGAATGCAACCGCAGTCTTGACTACACCCTCAAGGTCCTCATTGACCTTGATGTCAACAACGACCTCACCTACAGAGCTCTTCGGAGTGAAGGTCAGGTCACCACGACCGATAACAGCATGCTCACCGTTCTCGTTGAGAGCCTTGTTACGCAGCTCTGCCTTAAGAGTGTATTCCTTACCCGGAACTAGGTCGGTGTAAGAAACAGTGTCCTTAACTACGACGCCGGCAGCAACCTGCTTAGCATTATCGAATTCAGCCTTGGTCTTAATCGACGGGTTCAGCTCAGAGGTCACAGTCTGTGCCTCGTCGTTGATATCCTCATGCTTAGCAATCTCCTTCTCCTCGGTGGAGCCGGAGATATCGTTGCCGTCCTCGTCTACCTCGGAAGAGAAGAGCTTCTCAAAAGCAACTGCAGCGGTAACGCCGTCCTTGGCCTTGTCGTTGACGACGATCTCAACGTCCTCAGAGCCAGCAGAGTTCTCCGCAGTGAAGGTGTGGGTAGCCTCACCCAGAACGGTAGTGCCGTCTTCCTTGGAGATCAGTTTTGCCTTCAGGGTGTAGTTCTTACCCGGAACAAGGTCCTTATACGTCACGGTGTCGATAACCGTGGCGCCCTCAACAACGCGGTTGCCGTCCTTAAACTTGGCCGTCGTACCGATTTCAGGGTTCCAGACAGTGATAACGGTCTGTGCTTCGTCGTTGATGTCCTCGTGAGTGGCAATCTCCTTCTCCTCATGGGAGCCGGAGATGTCGTTGCCATCCTTGTCTACCTCGGAAGAGAAGAGCTTCTCGAAAGCAACGGCAGCAGCGATCGGGGACTCGAGCTGCTTATCGACGTTAATCTTTACCGCAACGTCGCCGGACTCAGCTTCCGCAGTGAATTCCTGCGAGCCGGTACCAACGACAGCGTGCTCGCCATTAGCGTCAGCAGCCTTGTTACGAAGTTCGGCCTTCAGGGTGTACTTCTTACCAGGAACCAAGTCCTCGTAGTGAACCGTGTCAATGACGGTTGCGCCAGCAACAACTTGCTGCTTGTCACCATCAAACTTGGCCTGGGTCTTGATCTCCGGCTTGCGCGGCTTCTCCTGCTGAGAAGTCGTCGGGGTCGGCTCCGGAACTACGTCAGTGGTCGGGGTCGGAGTCGGCTCCTCAGTTTCCTCGGTCGTCGACTCGTCGGTGCTCTCAGATGGCGTTTCCTCAGAGGTGGTTTCCTCCGTGGTCTGCTCATCGGTCGTCGACGGCTCAGACGGTTCGGTCGTCTCCTCCGTGGTCGGCTCCTCAGAAGTCGTCTCAGCCTCAGAGCTCTCAGACGTGGTTTCCTCAGAAGTGGTCTCCTCGGTGGTCTGCTCATCGGTCGTGGACGGCTCAGTCTCAGTGCTTTCCGACGGAGTCGGCTTCGGATTCGGGTTGCTCTCCTCATCCTTACCCGGATTCTCGCCGTCATCATCCGGCAGACCAGGCTGGTCAATCGGAACCACACGCTGTCCCCCACCACTGTTATGAGTGGTTATGCCGTTAGGGCCAACCACAGTGATGAAGGCATCCGCCGGCTGCTCAGGGATAGTAACCGACGGATCGGCTTCAAACTGCTGGTCGAGCGTTTGGGCATTGTCCTTTAGAATGCGCAGCCCCGTGTTCGCCGTGAAATCCTCTGAATTGCCGTCGAACCCGTGGAGCGGACGTGCCAGACCAGAAACATTTCCGCCGTCGTTTGCGTGAATAAACTTAATCGCGGCAGCCCTACCCGACGCATCAGAGACGAGCGCTGCCAAGTAAACGCTGTAACGGTTAGCAAGTTTCTTATCGCCAGCCGCCGTAGCATCACGCAGCTTCATTGCAATGCCGATAGCCGCATTCTGGAACTTCGGGTCATCAAAGCGAATCGCACCTGCTGTGGACTTCTTGTAGCTGCCCTTCTTGAGCATGGGATCGGCAACAGTGTAATCAATACACCAGCCCCATCCGACATCGTTGTTCTTGTGAGGGTTTCTCGCACCTTCTGGCGGAACACCAGCCCACACAAGCTGGCCCCAGCTATGATCTCCGCCAATTTTCGCATTTTCAGCGCCCAAGGTGGTGTTAGGCACGAAATCAGTCGGCTCGGCCGCGCCAGCCTTCGCCCAGGGAACGGTAACCATGGCCGCAATTACTGCAATTGCTGTAAGCACAGCAGTAAAGACCATCCACCCCTCTCTGGAGATATTCCTTAATCTACTCATCGTTTCCTCTTCGAATGATGTGAATGTCTACAAGCTTTCTACACAGCAGCCTTAGACCACTGAACCAATCTGAAATCTGGACGTAGGTTTTTACACCCTGACCGGCGATTCTTCTCACGAATCTCACGCACTCTTATAGTCCACTCAGGAGACTATCATTCAACACAGGAAGCTGCAAGGTATCTCATTGCTCTATAAATTTCGCCTATATCCAAGTTGGAGCGTATTTGTGCTGCACTAGACCGTTTTCAAGTCAGGCAGCTCCTATCTACCGCCCACTTGTTCTATTTTACCTTCACATCGTTAACTTCTAAATATTTCTTATAATTCTCAACCTAAGATTTACTAAGTTTACACATCAGTTTTCGCCCATCCGGATTGCGCTAGGAAACCTTCCGCCAGCGCAACAGCACTGTGCGCGCCCGCGCTGGCCTAATCCCCTTGTACGCACCTACGAACCTCACCACCTTGCAGCACCCCAAGGCCCGCGAAAGCTCGTACTCGCGAGCACTTAGCACCCTTACCGCTACACCTCGCAGACACGCGAAACGGCCGTGCACAAAGCACGGCCGTCATTCCCCATTAGAAACCTCATCCCACGGGGCTTAGGCCACTACCCCCATTAATCAGTTTTATGGCTCGCCGAGTCCTCATTAATCATCCGCGGAACGCGTGAGCTTCGGATCAACGTCGACGACCGGCTCGGGAACCTCAATAACCTCGATGTCGGAGACCGGCGAGCCAGCGGGAGTCACAGGCTGCGCATCCACCTGGTCTGCCCCAGAAGACGAGCCCGGCGCCACAGTAATCTTTGCCGCCGCGAGTGCTGCCCTATCGCGGGCTGTCTCAACGTCCTCTGCAGTGGTAGCCACCATGCCCATGCGGCGGCCGGCATAGGCCCATGGCTTACCAAACAGACGCACGTCCGTCTCCTCATAAGCCATGGCGGCATCGAGACCGGAATAGGAGACGTCATCAAGCTCAGCGTCCGCGTGCAGAATGACCGCCGCACCGGGGCTCACCAACGTCACATCAATCGGGAAGCCCAACATTGCGCGGACATGGAGTTCAAACTCAGAGAAACGCTGCGTGTATCCAGTCAGCATCGCAGTATCCAAAGGACGCGGCGAGACTGAGGAGAAGTACACCTCATCGCCCGCCACGAACAGCTCAACACCGTAGACACCACGCCCACCCAACTCGTTAGAAATACGCGCAGCCACGGAACGCGCATTCGCCAGGGCATCTTCACTCATCGCCATCGGCTGCCAGGACTCCACTAGATCGCCTTTCTCATGACGGTGACCAATGGGCTCACTGAACCACGTGGCCATTTTGCCCGTGGCCGGGTCAATGGAGCGCACAGCAAGCAGCGTGACCTCATAATCAAAGTCGACGAAGCGCTCCACCACGACGCGCTTATACTCCGAGGACACGTGTCGCACCATGGCCCACGTTTCCTCTATTTCTTCCTCTTCCTTAAGAAGAACGTGCCCCTTACCGGAAGTCGTAATATCCGGCTTCACGATGCACGGCAGCCCCAACTCCCCCACTGCCTCCTGCAGCTCCTCAGCAGTCTCAGCAAAGCGATACGCCGTCACAGGAAGACCGATACTCTCAGCCACCTCGCGCACGCTCTCACGGGACTGCGTGAGCTCACAAGCCCGCGCCGTCGGCACAACCGTAGCGCCTACTTCTTCCTCAATGCGCTTGAGCGCCTCCACCGCGACGGTCTCCACCTCTGGGACCACATAGTCCGGCTTGATTCGCTCAGTGAGCTCCCACACCTTCTGTGGGTCCCTAATGTCTGCGATGTAGCTAAAGTGCGCAAGTTGCTGCGCGGGTGCTCCTGCGTAGCGGTCCACGGCGTGAACCTCGAGCCCCAGATTCTGAAAGGCTATTACCAACTGCTTGCCCAGCTCGCCCGCCCCCAGGAGCAGCACCTTGGTAGCGCTTCCTGTTAAGGGGGTTCCGATCTGGCCTGCGATGTCGCCTACGGTAGTCATTCTCGAATTATCGCACACATTTCACGCCGCGCTGCTTGGCGACGTCCCCCGATTCCCCACAACCACCCAAACTCACCGCACCCCACGACGACACGGTGCCCCGGGCTCCGGCCCGGGGGTGCAAGATCGCCAAAGCCCCCTTTACCCACCGCAGGGAAACAGTGGGAAAGGGGGCTTGGCGCTACAGACTGACCTTCTAGCGTGTCAGCCGGCCACGGGGGCCGGCTGGCCCTCGGTTATCGCGGTCTTCCTCTTACTTGGAGGATCCCTCGCCAGCACCCGGTGCACAAGCATCAGCCAACAGGCCGATAGCCAAAGCACCAGCAGCAATCAGAGCCACAGCACCAGCAGCCTGGCGGGAGTCAGCACCGAAGCGCTTGAGCTGAGCGTCAATACCAGCCATCTGCTTAGCCAACGGGCCGTTGAAGGTGTTGGTCTGCTGCTGCAGACGGGTGTTCAGATCCTGAATCTGCTTGTTAATCGGAGCAACAAACTCCGACAGCCCCGGAATGTTCATCTGGGAAGCCAGACCAACCGGAATCAGGAACAGCAGCGGGATACCGATACCAAGGCCGGTGTTGATGCAACGCTCAGACAGGTTGGAAGAACCATTCCAGTCAGGCAGCTTAGAGGAACCGTTCGGTTCCGTCTCCGGCTTGGACTTCGGGTTATTCGGATCGGTCGGCTTACCGTTGTTCTTGGAACCAGTGACCTCATCACCATCATTGGTGCCGTCACCATCGGTATCAGCCTTCTTCGGGTCAGTCGGAGCACCCTTCTCACCCGGCTTAACCTTGTTGCCGTCCTTATCGAACGGGTTCTTGGAGCCGTCTACCTCATCACCGTCATTGATGCCGTCACCATCGGTGTCAGCCTTATTCGGATCGGTGCCAAGCTCCTTCTCCTGCTCGTCAGTCAGGCCGTCACCATCGGTGTCCTTGTCCTTCGGATCCTCGTCACCAGGCTTGTCATCCTCGCCCGGCTTGTTCGGATCAATCGGCCACGGGAACCAACCACCGTTGTTTCCGCCGTCGTTGTTGTCCTTCTTCGGCTTGGTGATCTTGATATCAATCTCACCGACCTTGTTGCCGTCCTTGTCCTTGACAACAACCGTGGCATCCTGCGGATCAGTACCCTTCGGTACGGTCACCTCGATTTCACCGGTCTTCGGGTCGATCTCAACCTTGGAGCCCGGAATCTTCTTTCCGTCCTTGTCAAGGACATCACCGGTCATACCATCTGTCGGGTTCTTGACCTTGTCATCCAGTTCCTTCGGCTTATTGTTGGCAGGAACCTCATCGGTCTTGTCACCCGGAACAATGCTCGGCTTGTCGCCGTTGTCATCGGAGTCGTCACCACCCTTGAAGTCGCCCTTGTCGAGCGGGTTGGTGCCGTCCTCCTTCTCCTGACCGTCGTTGACACCGTCACCATCGGTATCCGGGTTCTTCGGATCCGTACCGTCCTTGATCTCCTGGCCATCGTTTACGCCGTCACCATCGGTGTCAGCCTTATTCGGATCGGTGCCGATCTCAATTTCCGTACGGTCGGTCAGGCCATCACCATCGGTATCCGGGTTCTTCGGGTCCGTGTTGCCAGGCTTACCGTCCTCGTCGAACTTGTTGTCCTTGTGCGGGTTCTTGGAACCGTCGACCTCTTCCTTATCGGTCAGGCCATCACCATCGGTATCCGGCTTGGTCGGATCGGTACCGATCTCCTTTTCCTCACCATCGGTCAGGCCGTCACCATCGGTGTCCTTGTTCTTCGGATCAGTCGGAGCTGGGTTACCGTCTTCATCCTTACGGTTGACCTCGTCACCGTCGTTAACGCCGTCACCATCGGTATCCGGGTTCTTCGGATCGGTACCGTGCTCCTTTTCCTCACCATCGGTCAGGCCGTCACCGTCGGTATCCGGGTTCTTCGGATCGGTGCCGTCCTTTTCTTCTTGGGCATCCGGAACACCATCACCATCGGTGTCGGTGTCATCGCCCGGGAAGGAATCCGGATCCTTCGGATCCTTATTGTCCTTGACCTCGTCACCATCCTTGTGATCATCACCGTCGGTATCCGGGTTATTCGGATCGGTGCCGATCTCAATTTCAGTACGGTCGGTCAGGCCATCACCATCGGTATCCGGGTTCGTCGGATCCGTGTTGCCAGGCTCACCGTTCTCGTCGAACTTGTTGTCCTTGTGCGGGTTCTTGGAACCGTCGACCTCTTCCTTATCGGTCAGGCCGTCACCATCAGTATCCGGCTTCGTCGGATCAGTACCAAGATCCTTCTCTTCCTTATCGGTCAGGCCATCACCATCGGTGTCCTCCTTGGTCGGATCAGTACCGTCCTTAACCTCGTCACCATCCTTGATGCCGTCACCGTCGGTGTCCGGGTTGTTCGGATCGGTACCGTGCTCCTTTTCCTCACCATCGGTCAGGCCATCACCATCGGAATCCGGATTGTTCGGATTAGTACCGTCCTTCTCCTCCTGTTCATCGGAGACGCCATCACCATCAGAGTCAACCAAGATGGAGGTAACAACGGTCAGCTTGAAGTCATCCGTGGCTTCCTTGCCATCCTTAGTTGCCTTGACCTCGATGTCGTAGGACTTCAGCTCAGCATCCTCAGGAACAGTGCCCTCGATCTTCTTGGTATCCGGGTTGTACTTCAGGTAGTCAGGCAGACCAGTAACGGTAACCTCGGAGCCCTGGGTGGACTTAACTGGGATGGAAACCTTCTCGCCTCGAGCAACCTTCGTGTCAGGAATAGCATCCACGGACACATCGGCCTCCGGCGCATCCGGCTGCTCAACCGTGACAGTCACCGTGGCATCATCGGTCGAATCATCCGGGTACTTCACCTTCACCGGAACTTCAATCTTGGTATCCGGCTTCGCATCCTCCGGAACCGTAACGGTGACCTCACCGGTCTTCGGATCAACCTTTACATTGTCCTCCGGCAACGGCTTCTTCTTACCGCCCTTATCGGTGTACGTCGGAGCCTTGTCCTCAGACTTATCCGGAGCATACGTGGTGCCATCCGGAGCAGTGGTGTCGCTACCCTCGCCGTCCTTGAACTTCGGAGCATCAACCTTGGCATCCTCACCAGGCTTACCAGAACCATCCCCATACTCAGGCTGGAACTTATCCTTGTCCTCTTCAGTAGGAGTCGGCGCATCCGGCTGCTCAACCGTGACAGTCACCGTGGCATCATCGGTCGAATCATCCGGGTACTTCACCTTCACCGGAACTTCAATCTTGGTATCCGGCTTCGCATCCTCCGGAACCGTAACGGTGACCTCACCGGTCTTCGGATCAACCTTTACATTGTCCTCCGGCAACGGCTTCTTCTTACCGTCCTTATCGGTGTACGTCGGAGCCTTGTCCTCAGACTTATCCGGAGCATACGTGGTGCCATCCGGAGCAGTGGTGTCGTTACCCTCGCCGTCCTTGAACTTCGGAGCATCAACCTTGGCATCCTCACCAGGCTTACCAGAACCATCCCCATACTCAGGCTGGAACTTGTCGGAATCGCGGTCGGTGGACTCAACGACGAAAGGAGCGGTGCCAGTTGCGGTCGTGCCGTCCTTGTAGGTGACCTGGACCGGAACCTCGATGCTGTCCTTGTTGGCTGCATCATCCGGGAAGGTTACGGAAACCTCTCCGGTCTTCCCATCAACGGTGACGGTGTAACCCTCTGGAGCCTTGAAGGTCTCAGGCAGCGCGAACTTCGTCGGCGCCTTCTTCTCGTCCTGAGCCTTCAGCTCCTCAGCGCTGAGCGTCTCGACGTCTTTGGTCTCCGTGTTGTCGAAAGTCGGGGCCTTGGACGTGGCTGGTTCACCAGGCTTAGCCGGAGTCTCCTCGTAGTGTGGCTGCCAACCAACCAGAACCGTGAATGCATCGGCTGCAATCGCCTGACCACGTTCCCCAGTCTCCTTGTTGACAGGGTAGAGATACGCAGTGAAAGTCGTCGTGGACTTAACACCCGTGGTGTCGAGCTGGCACGACGGAATCTTCCCTGCCTTCGGATCCTCAGGGGCACACTTGTGGACAACCTCACCGGTCTCCTGGTTGACCCACTCAATCTGGTACTGCAGGCCATCAACCCACTGGCTCGGCAACCCACCAGTCTTGGTCTCAACCTTCGCACCCGGCTTCGCAGGGTTCTCACGAGTGTCATACTCAAGCACATCAAAAACGACGTAGTCCGAGTACAACACGTGGCGGTTTTCCAGCAGGTAATGCTCGCCAGCACCATAGACCATGCCACCAGCCCACTTGCCCTCACCATTGAACACATACTGGCTACGCGGCAGGAAGGAATTGTTGTAGAACGGCGTGAACTGACCAAGACCCTCAGTCTCCTCCGTGGAGAAGAACAACCAATCCCAGTTCACGTGCTTCGGAATGTTCTTGATACCACGGCCAGTAACGGACCTCTCCCAGCTACCAACGTCGGCAGCAGGAGCAACCTGACCAAACAGGTTGTAGGCATTGTGCTTGGACCCGTCGGGGAAGGTCACCTCAGCACCATTGTCACGAGCCAGGTCGGTGTAGATCAAAGCGCCGTCGTCGTAGCCACGGTCAACATTGTTGGTTGCCCCGGTATTTCGGCCAAAGGAGCCCTTGAACTGCAGCGTGTAGTTGCCGTCGCTGCCAACGGTAGCTTCAGAGGTCTCAGCGATCCACTTGTCCTTGCCCTCTTCGGCCATCTTGCGCTTGATCCAGTTCTGCAGCGCAGTCTCATTACGGTTGGTCCATTCACGACCACGGATCTCATCAAACCCAAGGTCCTCGGCAGCCTTCGTCTTGATCTCATTGACCGCGTAGTCAGACAGGTAGGAGCCATAGACCTTGACACCAGTTGCCGGCACGTCCGCACCGTTCATCTTGTTCATCAGGCTTGGCGTGAACGCACCTTGCGTATTGAACAGGTGCCAGAATAGGTTGCCCTTGATCTGACCAGGGCCATTGCCAACCACCGGGTTCTGATCAGCCTTATCACGGTGCATGATGTCGTGACGGGTCTTCTCACCAAACGCGAAACGCGCGTTGACCACGCGGTCAGAACCGACATACCAGCTCATGCCACCCGGGGTGTCAACCGTTGCGGCGTTCGGGCCCATGTGGCCGAAGTTGTAGCCATACAGCTGGGTGAAGTTATCCGTATCCGGGTTATCCACCCACACACGGATCTTCTCGTACTGCGGACCATTCGGGTCTGCGTCAAACTTGACGACCTCGCCCTTCGCATTGTTGAAAGGCTTCATATTGATGGTGTAGTAACCATCTTCACGCGTGGTGGTGGTGTACACCGGCGAGGTGACGCTGCCCTTTTCAGTCCACTGAGCGTAAACGCGCACGCCTGCCATCGGGATCGGCTTCCATGGATCACGGGTACCCGGGTACACCGAAAGGTCACCATCGCGCTGGTGAATGACGTAGCCCTCGATAGATTCGTTGGTGCCTTGCTCAGCACCAGACTCGATGGCACCCTCAACCTTAATCGGCTGGTCGCTAAACTCGTACCGCTGCTCATCTACCACAGACTGGTAAACACCATCGGCATTCTTGCCCGGGTACTTGACGCCATTACCGGCGGCGTTCGACTGGCCAGCCTCAGCCGGGGTGCCAGCGACCGCGGCCACTGGGAAGTTCGGGGTTACCGAGTGGACAAAGGGGCCCACCATAGCAATAGAGAGCGCCGCGGCAGCAATCGTAGTGCCGCGACGGCGTACAGCTGTACGCTTAATTTCCTTCTTGTTCATATCAAGAAGCCCTTTCCTTAAGACTTGAAAGAACTGATCACGCTAGGGATACGTGACCGCGCAAGGGTTAAAACCGGCTTACGCAACCGAGAGCAGCTCACACCTGTCACCTTGGAAGAAGGTCAGAGGTTCCAAGGGTCTATGAACAAACTCGTCTCTAATGTTAACTCCGTGCACGAATTAAAGGAACCGTACGGAATCCTGAAAATTTCATGAATGCAAACTTTTCGCCGCTAACAACAGGAAACACATGATTGACCTGCTCTTTTTGCTGCGATTGCGACACGCGGTTGCAATTGTTAAATAGCTCACGTCATCACATCCGTAACATTTTCCCCAGGAATACACTCCTAACGGGGGTGTTTTATACAGCATAGTGACGGGTGGAGGTGTGGGAGGCGTCGCCAAGCAGGGCGTATTGAGCGCACAAATGTACCCATAGAAACACAAACCGCCCCGCTTCCCTGTGCGTGGTGCGTGCAGGTGGTTGTGTGCACGATGCCGTAGGAGAAGTGGGGCGGTTGCTTGCCAGGCACCGTCACTGTTAGGCGGTGCCAGAGGTTGTGCGGCTGGGACTTGTTGGCGCCTTACTGGTCTTGCATGACGTCGTGGCGCACGATGGTCTGGTCGCGGCCGGGGCCGACGCCAATGTAGGAGATGCGGCAGCCGGAGAGTTCCTCCAAGCGCAGGACGTAGTCCTGTGCCTTCTGTGGAAGCTCCTCAAAAGTCTGGCAGTCGGTGATGTCCTCGTCCCAGGCCGGCATGGTTTCAAAGATGGGCTCGGCGTGGTGGAACTCCGACTGGGTCAGCGACATCTCGTCGTAGCGCTTGCCGTCAATGTCATAGGCCACACAGATGGGGATTTCACCGATGCCGGTGAGCACGTCCAGCTTGGTCAGGAAGTAGTCCGTGAAGCCGTTGACGCGGGTGGCGTAGCGGGCAATCACAGAGTCATACCAGCCGCAGCGGCGCTTGCGGCCGGTGTTGACGCCGATTTCGCCGCCGGTGGTCTGCAGGTACTCGCCCCACTTGTCGAAGAGCTCCGTGGGGAACGGGCCCGCACCGACGCGGGTGGTGTAGGCCTTGATGATGCCCAGGGAGGTAGTAATGCGCGTCGGGCCAATGCCGGAGCCCACAGCAGCACCACCGGCCGTCGGGTTCGAGGAGGTCACGAACGGGTAGGTGCCGTGGTCAACGTCCAGCATGGTGGCCTGGCCGCCTTCCATGAGGACGTGCTTACCCTCATCCAGAGCCTGGTTTAGCTCCAGCTCGGCCTCAATAACCATCGGGCGCAGGCGCTCGCGGTAGCTCAGGAAGTACTCCACAACCTGCTCCGGCTCGATGGCCTTGCGGTTGTACATCTTCACCAGCATCTGGTTCTTGATGTCCAAGGCGGACTCGACCTTCTGGCGCAGGATGGACTCATCGAAGATGTCCTGCACGCGGATGCCGATACGGGCGACCTTGTCGGCATAAGCCGGGCCGATACCGCGGCCGGTGGTGCCGATGGCGCGCTTGCCCAGGAAGCGTTCCTGCACGCGGTCCAGGGTCTGGTGGTACGGCGCCACGAGGTGAGCGTTGGCTGAAATCTTCAGGCGCGAAGCGTTAGCGCCGCGGGCTTCGAGGCCATCAATCTCATCGAAGAGGGCCTCCAGGTTAATCACCACGCCGTTGCCCAGGACCGGGGTGGCGTTCTCAGAAAGAATACCGGCGGGAAGAAGCTTCAGCTCGTACTTCTCGCCGCCGACCACGACGGTGTGGCCGGCATTGTTACCGCCGTTGGGCTTCACTACGTAATCGACTTTGCCGCCGAGGATGTCGGTAGCCTTGCCCTTGCCTTCATCGCCCCACTGGGCGCCGACGATGACGATCGCTGCCATGTTTGATGTCACTTCCTATTTATTGAAGTCAAATACGCACCTACTTTACCCGCCGCAGCGGTGCAGCGGTGAGTTTGTGACAAGCTCGTCAGGAATTGATGCGCCGGCACCTTCGTGGAGAGGTTCGTCCCGAACCTCGTTCAAGTCCAACTACGCGATTTCGGTGTTTGAGTTGGCACCGTCGCCCTTGTCTTTCTCTTCGATGAAGATGGTGTCATTGGTGAACATCAGCCTCGAATTGTTTGGGGTGCTGATAATGATCCCATCGTCAACGACAGCGATTTGAGCTTCAATGTCATCGATGCCGATTCGGTAGAGACCGTTGCTATCGATCTTCTTGCCGTCAGTTGGGAGGTTGTCGACACCACCCTGGCTGTACCTGGTTTCACCCTCCAGCGGTAGGAGGCTCACCACATCGAATTCCATATCTTCCGGCAGGTTGGTCTTATCGCTCTTGATAACCCAGGCTCCGCCACCGCCGTGTGCGCAGTCAATGGATTTTTCATTCGCATCGATACCGCACACCAAGTTCCAACCGTCGGCGGAAATATCGAACAGCGTTTCACCGCGGAGGTCTTCTTCATCCTTGGCCAGGTCCGCGGAGTCGGTGGGCTCTGACTTTACGTCAATGAAGAATATGTCCGAGTTCACACCGTCAAAGGAGTTCTCCATCGAAGGTGCCTCAGTGCCTGGGCGCTTGTACACCTTTCCTTCGACGCCGACAATGTCTCCTTCAGTCTTGGACTCATAGGTGTAACCCTCTCCATCCTCAGTGACCTCAAATGAGGAGGACGTGATGTACAGGGCATTCTCGTCGTAGACCCTGCCGTTGACGAAGAAGACGGGAACCTTCACGGGTTCGCCATCGAACTTGCCCTCCAACACCACGTAGCTGAGGAACTTGCAGGGGTCATACTCGTCTTCGCCGATGGTGAGGTCCTCAAATTTCTCGGTGGAGCCTTTCACGTAGGCTTCCTTGTTATCAAGGACCTTGCCAAGGTCGGTGTCCTCGAGCTCCTTCTTTTCTTCGCAGTTAGGGTGCGTGCTGGAGGAGGAAGTGCTGCTCGGTGTCGACGATGTCGTCGCGCTGGCCTTCGTAGAACTAGTCACGGACGCGGCGGCGGCCTCGGTGAAGGCGGGTTCCTCGGCTTCCGTCTGTGAACCCCCGCCGAAACTGCACGAACTCACCAACAGTCCAGCGGCGGATACAAGCGCAAGGGTTGCCATACGGGTGGACACGGTGAATACCTCCAGCTATCAGACAAAGAAAAAGTTAAGTGTTAAGAAGTTGAGAGTTGCTTTGGAGTTAAGCGTTGTAATGGAGCCTACCTAGCAGATGTGACGTGCACTACTTAGTTTCTGGAAGCGCCGTTGGTTGAGCGGCGCTGGCGCTCCTTTTTCGCGAACCTCTTCTCACGCTTCTATGCTTCTTGTATGATCTGTGCGCTTGTAGACTGCGGCGGCCATCTCACTGAGGCCCATACCGATGCCCTCGCTGAGGCTCAACAGAGCGGAATCCGCGTTGAGCACTTCCGCGTCGCCTCGGTCCCCAGCCGGCAGGAGCTGAAGGCTATTGATGCGCTGGCCAGGGACATCCTTCCGGAGGACCCCACTCCATCGCTGGATAAGATTGCCGCGCAACCGGACGTGAGTCACCTCGGCGAGCCGGGCCCAGCACCCCAAAAGCAGTACTTGCGCGAGCCTTTGCGCATCGTGGTTATTGGCAGCGACGCCGCACTCAGCGCGGTGTTGACCCGCATGATGCGGGCGGATTACCTGTGGGCCGAGGTTGGGTATGTCCCCACCGGGGAGCATTCCACAGCGGCGATGAATTGGGGCCTGAAATCGAGCGGAGCGGGTCAGGAGCGCCAGGGGCCCGGCAACCAGGGAGCAGTAATGGAGGAAGCACTCTCCTTTGCCATGACCGCGCCCGTCAAGCCGGTGCCGCTCATCCGTAATGACGCGGGCCTCGCCGTGGCGGGTTCGGCAACGATTGCGGAATGGTCGAATGAGGAGATCACGGGGGAGATCATCGTCGACGATGCCGTGCTGCTGCGCGCAGATCGTGAGAAGGATGTCTTCGGGGCAAAGCTCGTACCAATGACGGATGCGCCGGGCATCGTGGCGGCGAAGGCAGTGACGAGCTTTGAGGCGGAGGCTGCACCGCGCCGTGGGCTGTTCGTCCGCCTGCGCAAGCCTGCACAGCCTGGACAACTCGACCCGGCCAGCGTCGTGCAGGGCCGGGCGGTGCAGGCAGGAGGGCCGTCGCTCAGCGTCAGCGTCGATGGAGTCCGCGCTAAGCGGCCGGTCAAGCGCGTGACGTTCTACCGCCACCTGCGGGACCTGCAGATCGTGCGGCCCTAGCCTGTATCAGCTGCCCTAGACCAGCCTTAGTTTTCCTCCCAGACCTCCGGCGGGTAGGCCGGGTGCTTGGAGGTGGGCACCAGCTGTGCAACTGCCGACTCCCGCGACATGCCACACACCATGAGAAGGTCTACGATGATGGAGCGCGTCTGGGCGAGCACGGCATAAGCGGAGAGGACTGCCTCCTCGCCGGCAACGTCCATCGAGCAGCGCGCACCCAGCTGGCGTAGGCGTTTGACTATCTCCGGGATGGCATGCGCCTCATCCACACGGCGCTCGCGCGCTGTTTGGTGGGTGTAGAGATCGGATAGCTCCATCGTGATTTCAGCGAGTTCGTCGATGATCTCGACTTGCTCGGCGGTGGCTTGATCGCCGTCCTCGGCGAGAACGAGGGCGCGGCGGGACAGCACGCGGGTACCGCGGACCACGTTGTCGACAGGCGTGAGAATGCGCTCTAGGGAGCGCACGGTGCGCTGCGTGCTCCACAGGAAGGGCGATAGCCGCGCGGTTTCCGCGCCGCCCTTGGTGGCGTTGAGCATGTTGTTGATGTCATCCTGCGTGCCGCGCACAGCATCGCGGGCCTCCGTGATGGTTTCGGGATCATTTTCTTCCAGCCCCTTGGCCACGTCGGAGAGGACCAGGGAGGTAATGCCCAGGACCTTCGAGACTTCCGAGCGCCCCGCACGCAGGGGCGAGGAAGGAATCAGCACGATCATCGTGAGGCCAATGACCGCGCCGATAATGGCGTCAATGGCACGGGAGATGCCGCCCATTTCTTCCGGGGGAAGAATGGTGGCGATGAGGATGGCGGCAATAACGATTTGGTTGCTCACCAGCTGCGAACTAGTGAAGAAAGAACCGATAATCAGGGCCAACCCGATGATGATGGTCATGTGGATGGGGCCGGTCCCGAGGGCGTCGACAAGCAGCGTGCCCACCAAGACTCCTACAACACCGCCGAGGGCCATGTCCACGGCGCGCTTGAGACGGTCCCTGCCCGATAGTCCGAGGATGATGATGACGGCCATCGGGGCAAAGAAGGGCTGCGCGTGGCCGAAGAAACCGTGCGCAACATAGAATGCCAAACCCGCGCCTATCGTGCACTGGAGCATGAACACGAGCCGGTTGCGGATGCGTGTGAGGCGCGCCTTGAGGGACTTATCCACCAACCGCAGCTGCTCGCGGGTAGTTTTGCGAACGCGCTTGACGGTACTTGAGGAACTCGACGATGACTCTTGCGCTTCCATGACTCCGGTATTTTACGCGTTCTGGCGGCGGGTTTGGACGAACAAAGCCACCCCTCATGGGCGAAGGGGTGGCATGTCGGGATGGCGTGACGACGCCGCTTAGCGCCGGCGGCTGCTCAGCGGCGTCATCCGGTTGGTGTGGGTTTACTTAGAAACGGTCTTGCCTACGGAGTGCAGGTCCTGGCAGGCCTCAACTACGCGGTCAGCCATACCCTGCTCAGCCTTCTTGAGGTAGGAGCGCGGGTCGTAGACCTTCTTGTTGCCCACCTCGCCGTCGATCTTGAAGACGCCGTCGTAGTTGGCGAACATGTGGCGTGCAACCGGGTTGGTGAAGGCGTACTGGGTATCGGTATCAACGTTCATCTTGATGACGCCGTAGCGCAGTGCCTCCTCGATCTTCTCCTTCTCGGAGCCGGAGCCACCGTGGAAGACGAAGTCGAAGGGCTGGGAGCCTTCCTCCAGGCCAAGCTTCTTCACGGCAACCTTCTGGCCCTCGTCGAGGACCTCCGGGCGCAGCTTCACGTTGCCCGGCTTGTACACGCCGTGGACGTTGCCGAAGGTAGCGGCCAGCAGGTAGCGACCCTTCTCACCGGTGCCGAGGGCATCGACGGTCTTCTCAAAGTCCTCCGGGGAGGTGTAGAGGTTAGCGCCGGCCTTAGCCTCAACGCCGTCCTCTTCGCCGCCGACGACGCCAATCTCAACCTCAAGGATGATGTTGGCGTTGTGGGCCTTCTCGAGGAGCTCCTGTGCGATCACGAGGTTCTCATCGATCGGGATAGCGGAGCCATCCCACATGTGGGACTGGAAGAGCGGCAGCTCGCCGCGGTCAACGCGCTCCTGGGAGAAGGCGATCAGCGGGCGCACGTACTCATCCAGAACTTCCTTCTGGCAGTGGTCGGTGTGCAGCGCAACGTTAATGCCGTAGTGCTGAGCAGCCTCGTGAGCGAAGGCAGCCAGTGCCTTGGCGCCGGCAACCTTGTTCTTCACGGACAGGCCGGAACCGAACTCGGCGCCGCCGGTGGAGAACTGGATGATGCCGTCGGACTCAGCCTCGGCGAAGCCGCGGAGAGCGGCGTTGATGGTTTCGGAGGAGGTGCAGTTAATTGCCGGGAATGCGAAGCCGCCCTTCTTGGCGGTATCCAGCATCTGGTTATAAACCTCAGGGGTTGCAATAGGCATGAAATTCCATCCTTTGGAGTTGCTGTGCAGTAAGCCGTGCCGTCCCACGTCCAGCGAAACAACACGTTCCAACATCCAAGTATGCCTGTTGTTGTGGTTTTCCGCCGCGAGATGTGATGTGACCTCACTTAAACACCGCTCCGCACGGGCGGAAATGCCCCGTCTTACTGGGAAAACGCTGCTATTTCTTGGATTCTGACTTGTACTTCACAATCCGGGTGCAGGCCTCCAACAACATCCAACCGGACAACTGAACGGACAAATCGCGCTCAGCCACGCGGATAATTCCCATCTTCTGGCTCAGCGAAGAGGGCCCAAAACCGTAGTTGTGGGGAAGCTTCGCATCCGCGGTCCAGTCGGAACCGAAGATGGGCAAGCCATCCACCTCCAGGCGGTGCTCCCACACGGATTCCGCCGAGGCCGTTACGAGGCGAGCGGCCAGCTTCTTGGTTGCGCGGTTGGCTGGGGAATCGCCCGGCAGGCGCACCGCTACATCCGCCAGGTAGCGGGCGAGGATGCCCTTGAACAGGCCGCCGTCACCGTCGCCAGTCTGCCAATCGATGACGCCCGTGTACGTTGCCATGCCCGTGGCCACCGCTTGGACCAGGCCGCGGATGCGGGTGGTGTAGTCCATCATGTCTGCGGCGAGTTCGGCCTCGTGGACAGAGTCGATGTCCTCCACGGAGCGCAGGCCGGTCTTCTCCCGCAGCGCCAGCACGATTTCCAGGCAGGCCCCGAGCACCACACCCTGGCAGTAGGGGTGGATGGCGCGGACGACCTCGCGGCCATCCATGCGCATGCGGATGCCATCCATGACGAAGCCATCGTCATCGATGAGGTGGTCATAGATCCAGTCCACGATGTGGCGAGCTTCCTCGACCCGGCCCATGCGAGCCAGCATGATGGCGCCCGGCCCGTTGGAGGGGACGTTGAGGAAGGTCTCACCCTCGCGCCAAGGCAGCACGCCCACCTGTGAGTCGATGCCATCGCGGATGTTGTGTTGCAGGCTGCTCAGCTTCTTGTGGGGGCGCATCTTCTTAAGCTCGCCAGCGCGGGCGATGGCCAGGGCCATCCAGGCCTTGTCGTCGTAGTAACGGTTCTTCGTCAGTGGCTGGAGATTGCGCACGTGGACGCCGCGGATGGTGTTGGCGATGAGCGTGCGGCGCGCCTTGGTGTTCTTGCGCAGGGCGGCGTCGACAAGACAGTCCAGGTAGTGTGCCTGCCACCAGTAATGCCAGTGGACGAAGAGTGATTCCTTGGTGGTGGGTGGCCAACTCACCACGGCAAGGTTGGTTCGGGGCAAGCCCCACACGGCTTGCGCGTGGCGCTCATTGATGGCTGTTTCCGCAAGGTCGGCGCGGTGGGACCATTTCTCTAACACTTTTGTCTCATCATTCTCACAATGTGAATTCGTTACCTAGATGTAAACACAGTGCGCGGGATCTCACCAAGCTTTTGATAAATCCGCATGCTGCCGAATCCATGCATGCATGGCAATGCCCGCGGCCACGCCCGCGTTGATGGAGCGAGTAGAACCAAATTGCGCGATGGAGCACGTCATCACTGCTGCATCCTGGGCCTCCGGGCTAACCCCCGGCCCTTCCTGCCCGAAGAGGAGCAAGCAGCGCTCGGGCAGCTCCGCGGTTTCTAGGGGCACACACCCGGGGGTGTTATCAATGGCCACGACGGTCAGGTCTTGGTCGGCCGCCCAGGCCATCAACTCGTTCACGTCCGCATGGTGCATGAGGTGTTGGTACCTGTCGGTGACCATGGCACCGCGCCGGTTCCAGCGGCGCCGGCCCACGATGTGGACGGTATCGACGGCAAAGGCGTTGGCGGTGCGTACCACGGTGCCGATGTTGGCATCGTTCTCGAAATTCTCGATGGCGATGTGCAGGGCATGTCGGCGGGTGTCGATATCCTCCCGGATCGCCTCGCGCGTCCAGTAGCGGTAGGCGTCGACGACATTGCGGCGGGCCCCCTCTGCGAGAAGCTCGGGATCGTATTTCTCCGCTTCGGGCCCTTCGGGCAACGGGCCTTCCCAGGGGCCGACGCCGTGGCGGCCCTCATTCCATTCGGTGGGACCTTTAGCCTCCGCCTCTTCCTCGGGCTTAGGCAAGGCCGAGGTCCTCCAGGCCCAGCAGGTAACGGTATTCCAAGCCCTCGGCGGCGATAGCTGCGCCGGCGTCGGTGTTGCGGTCCACCACGGTGGCCACGCCGACCACCTCGGCGCCGGCCTTGCGCAGCGCCTTGACAGCGGTCAGTGGGGAGTTACCGGTCGTGGTGGTGTCCTCCACAACGAGCACCTTCTGACCCTCAACGTTGAAGCCCTCAATCTGGCGCTGCATGCCGTGCTTCTTGGCTTCCTTGCGGACAACGAAGGCGTCGATGTCGCGGCCATCGGCGTGCATGATGGACAGCGCGACCGGGTCCGCGCCCATGGTCAGGCCACCGGCGGCGGCGTAGTCCCAGTCGGCGGTGAGCTCGCGGAGCAGCGAGCCGATAAGGCGCGAGGCTTCGTGCTGCAGGGTGGCGCGGCGCAGGTCCACGTAGTAGTCGGCCTCCTTGCCGGAGGACAGCGTGACCTTGCCGTGGACGACGGCCAGCTCCTTCACCAGCTCTGCTAGGCGTTGCTTCTTCTGCTGATCCAGGCTCATCGCTCGCTCCTTAAAGTCTGTGGCTTTCTAGCCTTTAAAAATCCGTCCTGTAGTTTACCCTCTTCCCCGCGGGTGGCCGCCACATCCAGGGTTGCTGGCACATCGAGGGTTGTTGGGAGTTGCTGTTAGTCGAAGATGGACGAGCCGCCGTCGAAGCGGCGCGGCAAGCGGGCCTGATTGTTTTCGTGGGTGGGGCGTTCGTGGCCATCGGCAATCGCATCCACTTCATCCGCGCCCAGGCTGGAGTGGTCAATGGTGCCGCGCGCCTCGCTGGTGCTGCGGCTCGGCATGACCACCGGCTCAGTGGGCCGCTGGATGGTGGGCGCGTCGAGAGAATCATCACGGTCCGGGACGGCAGTGGGCCCGGTAGGTTCGGGCTGCGGGGGCTGCGGAATGTCGCGGCTCGGGTCGAGTTCATCGACGCGCAGGACCTGCGTTGCCTCAGAGCGCGGCGGAAGGACGCGGGCGGCATCAGCCAGTAGGGCTAGCGGTTCCAGCAACTCTTCCCACTCCGCGCTGCGGGCGTGCTTGGTGGTTTGGGCAAGCACCCACTCCCCTTCCATCCACACGGCGGTCACGGCGGCGGGTAGGCGGTGTAGCGCCGCGCTGACGCGAGGATCGATGAGGCGCTGGCCCACGCCGGCATCGGAGGCGAAGACTTCAAACCCTTCCTCCTCACGCACGTACACCAGATCCTCGGACGAGTTGTCCACTGTCTCCCCTGGCCGTTTCTCCCCTGCCCGGCGGAAATCCACCACGATGTCCGAGGCCGCGCCGGTGCGCATGGCCATGACCGGGATCGTGCCCATATCGAAAAGGAGGGTCTCGTGGCCGCGGAAGTTTCCGGCCACGATGTCCCTGGGTTCTTGGCCGCGGGCGGCCGCGCCGCGGCTCCACTCATCCGCCAGGTAGGAATCATGCTTGGCGTATTCCCAGCCGCGCTGCTGGCCAAAGGCCTTGCGCTCGCGGCGGGCGCTGCCCGGCACGAAGTACTTGGCGCGCTCCGCACGCGCCGCGAAGCTGGGCGCTGCAGCCTGCGGTTCGGTGAAATCCTCGGGCTCAGCAGCGGGTTCTTTGGTCTCTTCGGTCTCTTCGGGTTCTTTGGGCTCAGCAACGGGTTCGTCGGAAGGTTCGGGGTGGTGCTCAACAACGGGTTCCGGCTCTGGGGTGAACTCTGATTCCTGAACGACCTCGGGCTCCGGGTTGGAGGCGTCGTGCGTTGCGTCGGCAGCGGCGGAATCGGCAACGCCGTCGGCGACGGATTCAGGCGCGGCGGGGTCGACTGCCGCGTCGTCAGCCGTATCGGTAGCGGCGTTATCAGCGGGGTCGCCGGCAGAGAGAGCGGCGCGCTGGCGCTGGTCCAGCCAGAGCACGATGAGACCAGCCGCGAGCGCGACGGCGGCGAGGGATAAGAGTACGAAAGGCATCACTGATCGACTCTAATCGCCCGGCGCGCCCGATCCGCGCTGACGCGCTGGTCACGCACAGGTTTGGGCGCGCACAACTGGGCGGCGGGTGCGGGTGCTAAACGTGCTCGCGGTCGCCGCGTTCCACCGGGTTCTTCGGGTTGGCTGACCACTGCGACCAGCCACCCACGAAGTGGCGCAGGCCGGTAAAGCCGACGTATTCCAGCACGGCGATGGTGAGCGCGGAGTGGTTGCCGGAGCCGGAGTAGATGATGGCGCCGTCCACGTTCTCCTTGGTCACGCCGTGGTCGTCGAGGATCTCCAGGATCTCTTCCTTGGACTTCCACACGGTGATGTCTTCCGTGTGGAAGAGGCGCTCCGGAAGGTTAACCGCGCCCGGGATGTGGCCGGCCTTCAAGTCGAGGTTCTCGCGGCGGCCGGCGAAGCGGTTGCGCGTGCGAACGTCGAGAAGCAGCCCGTTGTGTTCCTTAACCTCATCGAGGGTGACCGTGGGCATTGACCCCGTCGTCACTTTAAAGTCCGAGGGCATGCCCAAGTTGCCAGGGCCAGTGAGCGTGGGCAGCGACTGGGCGCGCCAATTGGACAGGCCGCCATCGAGAATGCGGACGTTGCGGATACCGGCCCAGCGCAGCGTCCACCACGCACGGCCGGCAAAGAGGCCGCGGCCTTCGTCGTAGACCACGACCTCGCTGTCCGCGTGCAAGCCCCAGTGATCGATCCACTCTTGGACCTTCTCCGTCTGCGGGAGAGGGTTGCGGCCCGCCTTGGAGCCGGGCAGGCCCACGAAGGCAGAGGCAGCGTCCGCGTACTGGGCGGTCGGAATGTGCAGGGAGGAAAACTGGTTGAAGGCCTCGCCTTCCCCTGGTGCCCAGAGGGAAGCGAGGATGGTCGTCTTATCACCGCGGTAAATCTTCTCACTCAACTCGTGAGGGGAGACCAAAATGCTCATGCCCCAGATCATAGGGGCATGAGCGGGTGCTGGCGACCGGTGAGCGCGGTGAGTACTAATCGTGCTCACCGCGCTCACCGGTTTAAGTGCCTTAGGCGGTGCGGGCAGCTAGCTCGAGGCGCTCGCCACCGTCGGCGACGTCAACGTGCACGGTATCGCCGTCCACGATGTCACCGGCCAGCAGCTTCTTGGCCAGCTGGTCACCGATGGCCTGCTGGATCAGGCGGCGCAACGGGCGGGCGCCGTAGGCCGGGTCGTAGCCGCGCTCGGCCAGCCACAGCTTGGCGGCGTCAGAGACCTGCAGCGTCAGGCGGCGGCCGGACAGGCGCTCGGCCAGGCCCTTGAGCTGGATGTCCACGATGCCAGAGAGCAGATCCGAGGTGAGCGGCTCGAACATCACGACGTCATCGAGGCGGTTGATGAACTCCGGCTTGAAGCTGCGCTTGACCGCCTCCATGACCTCTTCCTTGGTGCCGCCGGCACCCAGGTTCGAGGTCAGGATGATGACGGTGTTGCGGAAGTCCACGGTGCGGCCCTGGCCGTCGGTCAGGCGGCCCTCATCGAGCACCTGCAGCAGCACGTCGAAGACGTCCGGGTGGGCCTTCTCGACTTCGTCGAAAAGCACCAGCGTGTACGGGCGGCGACGCACTGCCTCCGTGAGCTGGCCGCCGGCGTCGTAGCCCACGTATCCCGGAGGGGCACCGACGAGGCGGGCGACGGAGTGCTTCTCACCGAACTCGGACATGTCGATGCGAACCATCGCAGATTCATCGTCGAAGAGGAAGTCCGCCAGAGCCTTTGCTAGCTCCGTCTTACCTACGCCCGTGGGGCCCAGGAAGAGGAAGGAACCGGTCGGGCGGTTCGGGTCGGCCACACCGGCGCGGGCGCGGCGCACGGCATCAGAGACCGCGGTGACGGCTTCCTTCTGGCCTACCACGCGCTGTCCCAGCACGGACTCCATGTTGAGCAGCTTTTCGGTCTCACCCTGCAGCATCTTTCCGGCCGGGATGCCGGTCCAGGCGGAGACGACCTCCGCGATGGTATCCGGGGTGACTTCCTCGCTGAGCATGGTGTTGTGCTGCTGCGCGGCCTTCTCCTCGGCGGCAGCCAGGTCCTTCTCCAGCGGCGGGATCTTGCCGTAGTTGATCTCGGAGGCGAGGGCTAGGTCGCCATCGCGCTCCGCAATCTCTGCCTGGCGGCGCAGATCCTCCAGCTGTTCCTTGATGGTCTGCACGTCATCGATGGCCTTCTTCTCATTGGCCCAGCGGGCCTTGAGCTCACCAAGCTTCTCGCGCTCATCCGCCAGCTCCTGCTGGAGGGCGGTCAGGCGGTCCTTCGAGGCCGCGTCCGATTCCTTCTTCAAAGCCAGCTCCTCAATCTCGAGGCGGCGCACAACGCGCTCCAGCTCATCAATCTCCTGCGGGGAGGAGTCAATCTCCATGCGCAGGCGGGAGCCAGCCTCATCGACCAAGTCGATGGCCTTATCCGGCAGGAAGCGGTTGGTGATATAGCGGTGCGAGAGCTCCGCGGCAGAGACCAAGGCCGAGTCCTGGATGCGCACGCCGTGGTGCACCTCGTAGCGCTCCTTGAGGCCACGGAGGATACCGATGGTGTCCTCCACGGAAGGCTCGGCGGCGTAGACCTGCTGGAAGCGGCGCTCCAGGGCGGCGTCCTTCTCGATGTATTTGCGGTACTCGTCGAGGGTGGTGGCGCCAACCAGGCGGAGCTCGCCGCGGGCCAGCATGGGCTTAATCATGTTGCCGGCGTCCATCGAGCCTTCGCCCGTAGCACCAGCGCCCACGATGGTGTGCAGCTCATCGATGAAGGTGATGATCTGCCCATCGGAAGCCTTGATCTCATCGAGGACAGCCTTGAGGCGTTCCTCGAACTCGCCGCGGTACTTCGCGCCGGCGACCATGGAGCCGAGGTCCAGGCTCAGCAGTGTCTTGCCCTTGAGGGATTCCGGCACGTCACCGGCCACGATGCGGCGGGCCAGGCCCTCCACAATGGCGGTCTTACCCACGCCGGGCTCACCGATGAGCACCGGGTTGTTCTTCGTGCGGCGGCTAAGCACCTGGACCACGCGGCGGATCTCCTGATCGCGGCCGATCACCGGGTCAATCTTGCCCTCGCGGGCGCGGGCGGTGAGGTCCGTGGCGTACTTCTCCAGGGCCTGGAACTGTTCCTCGGGGTTCTCCGAGGTCACCTTGGCCGCGCCGCGCACGGAGGGGAAAGCGCCCTTCAGCGCGTCATAGGTGGCGCCGCGGGAGGTCAATAGCTCAGCCGCATCCGACTTGGAGCCCGCAATAGCGGCGAGCAGGACCTCGGTGGAGACGTACTCATCGCCGAGTTCGCCGGCCAGCTCCTGGGCGCGGGTGAGGACGTTGAGGGCGTCGCGGTTAAAGTTCGGGTTCGCCATGTTGGCGCCCTCGGCCTTCGGGAGGGCGTCGATAAGCTGGCGCGCCTCCTTGAGAACCGTCTCCGGATCCACGCCGGTGGCCTTGAGCACCGGGGCGGCGATGCCGTCCTTCTGCTCGAGGATGGCTGCTAAGAGGTGTGCCGGGCGGATGTCCGGGTTACCGTTGGCGGAGGCCGTCTGCAGTGCTTGCTGCAGGGCCTCCTGAGTTTTAGTGGTGGGGTTGAAAGAACTCATTATTGTGTTTCTCCGTTTCTACTGTTTATCCAAACCTCCCTGCGGCTGCAGCAGGGAAGGAAGCTTCACTGTCTATAACGCTACAGAACTTGAGTCTGTTCCACTCAACTAGAACTTTTTTAGATCTTTCACCCCCGGCCAGCTTGAGCGCGGTTCGCTCAAGTCTACGGTGTGCGTCTTTTACCCCGACTTAGGTCATGGGCGGGTAAGCAACGCCATTCTTGGCACTGTTCTTGGCGCTGCTGCTTGGCGGTGTTCGGCGGTGGGGTGGGATTGGCCCGCACTAAAATGCGCCTTCGTCCGAAGGGCGTTCCGCACAAGGCATCTGACAAACGGCATCTTTGGGCCTAAAAACGCCATCTGCAATGCGTAAATGGCGTTTTTAGCCGTAAAAACGCCTTATGACTGATGCCTTTTGTCAGACGTCTTTTGCTGGATGCCTCCAGCATGTCACTGAAGGTACGCAGACGTTGCGCTGTGTGATTTTCTGCGTGACGCGGATTGCTGTGGATTGCCCGTGGTGTCAGTGCGCGGGGCTAGGGGTTAGCTACTGCCGCTTCCTGGGGAAGGCCGTATTTAAACGATGCTAGGACGACCGCCGCCACGGAGTAATAGAGCGACCACTTCTCGTCGAGGTCGATGTTGCGGAATTCGCCCACCGAGGCCAGGTGACACATGCCGTCGGCACCGGCCCACAGGATGAAGTTCTTGATGTAGACCAGGCGGTCCTCCGGCTCGTGCCCGGCTTCCCGCAGGGCTTCACGGGCAAAACGCATGAGCAGCGCGAAGGATTCGCTCATCTGGGTCTGCTCCTCGCCGTCCTCACTCAGCGGGACCACGGAGCCAGACGCTGCACCGATGCAGGCGCTGTAGCGCTCCGGATGCTCCACCGCGTAATGAAAATAGGCCACCGCCACGCACAGGAGCTTATCGACGGCCGAGGCCCCCTCCGGCAGCCGCTCCAAAAGGTAGAGGATGCCGTCCACGAGTTCACGGTCGGTCTCCTGCTCGACGGTTTCACGTAGAACGAAGTCATTGTCCACCAGAGAGGCGACGAAAACTTCAGAAACACCGAAGTATTCGGCGACGTTCTCAATAGTCACCGACTGCATGCCGACCCACGCCGCCAGCTGGATGGCGCGCTCCACGACGGCCGCGCGGGCCTGCTCCGCGGGAAGCTCTGTCAGATCCTCGATGGCGGTAATATCCAGGGAAAGGTCCCGGTCCGGCGTAAAGCTGCTCAGCAGTGCGCGGTACTCCTGCATCGGGTGGCGCAGATCGGGAAGCTCCAACGTCTCGGCCGTCATGAACAGGGTTCCGATGAGCGCCTTGCACACCTCGCGCAGGTTGAAGCGCCGCACCACCGAATGCTGGTGCCGCAGCACGCCGAGGATGCTCAGGTGGGCCATTCCGTGGACGGTGGCCCAGCTAGCAACGCTCAGCTTTGCCAAGGTCTGGGGGCACACATCCGGCCCGACCTCAAGCTGTGCATCGTCCGCGATGAGCGCGATGTTGTCATAGATCAGATCCAGCGCGCGGTTGCCCGATCTGTTTCCCTGCAGGAGGGACTGCCACTCATCCTCAAAGACGCAGCCCTTCTGCTCAAACAGGTAGCGAAAAAGCTCCGGTTCACGCTCGGCGTACTCGTAATAGGCCTCCGTGAAGGTGGTCAGCTTGGTGAACAGATCAGCGTAGCCAGGAGCGGCGTCGAGCGTCTCCTCCAAAAACTTGACCTTGCGCTCGGAGGCATAGTCCGGGATGGCGGCAACTATCTGCTCACGATCCGAGAATTCCGCGCGAACCTCGGCGGGAGTAACCTCCGCGAGCCTCGCCACCGACTCCACGGTAATTGCCTCATCACCCTGCGCGGCGCCAATGTGAAGAGCAGACTCGAGGATGACCTCACGAGGTGAGTCTTCATAAAGAAAATGCATATGGATTCCTAAGCCTGCGCACACTGAGGGAAAGAAAAAGAGAGGCTGCGAGAGCGCCACGCTGACAGCTTCCTGAATTTTAGCCTTTTTCTTCTCACAAGAGCAATGCAAGCTGAGATTCATTTCGCACTACTACTCAGGACTTGCTTAAAACGAGAAAACCCTCAAGCCATAAGGCTGAGGGTTTTCACGTGCTAGCAGGTCAGCGTCTACTTCGATGAACCGACGTGCCCGATGCCTTCCTTGAAGATGGTGCCGCGCGGCGGCATCATGCCGCTGAACTTGAAGACGAGGTAAATAACCACCGCGATACCCAGGGAGATCCAGCCGAAGCCGGCGGTAAAGCCGTACATCACCGACAGCGGCGCGATGATGGTCCAGGAGATCTCGAAGGGGCCGAAGCCAATGTAGGCCATGCCATACTCCGACAGTGTGCCGGACTTGAGCTTCGGGTCCACGATCTTGAGAATCGCAATACCGGTGGCCACGGTCGCCGTCGCCCAGCCCCAGCCGAAAATGCCGCGCTCAATCCAGCGCTCGCCGAAGAACTCGGCGGGGAACCACATGAGGAAGAATGCACAGTAAATGGTGCCCAAGACGAAGAGCAGGAGAAGAGCCTGCCAGTAGGCGGCCACAGCGGCCGGCACAATGGCGGCCACGCCGAAGGCAATGAGGTAGTCGGTTGCCGCACCGGACACCGAGCTCACCGTGTCCTTATCCAGGTAATCCTTGGCGCCCACCATGTTCATCACTGCACGGAAGAGCAGGCCCACGACCATGGACATAGCGAACAGCGGGATGGAGACGTTCTCCCACACGGAGGCGATCCCTTTGTTAATGCCATAGGCGGTCATCACGGTCAGGGCGATGAAGCCCACGTGGAGGGTGATGGGCTCGATGGCGGAGGGGTTCGTCGTGGCGCGGCCCAGCGAAGGGCGGTCCTCCAAGCGCGAGATGTAGCCGCGGCGCAGCTCCTCCGGGAGCTCCTTCGGAACGTGGGAAACCTTGCCCTTGCGAATGCCCCAGTTACCGGCGACGATACCGCCGATGATGGCGGCCAGCGTACCCACGGTGGCGGAGGTAAAGCCCAAGGAGGATGCCGCCTCAGCACCCACGCCTTCCAGCGCGCTGCCCACGGCGGCCGCGGTACCGAAACCGCCGGTGAAGCCGACGGGCAGCATCATGCCGAACCAGTCCGGGGTATCAAAAGTCGGCTTGAACAGCAGGAGGCCGAGGACAATGAACAAGCCCCACTGGCCGGTGAACATCATGGTGGAATAGCCCCACATGTTGCGGGCACCCTTGCCCATGTTGCCACCCATCTCCATGGAAAAGGCCATGGAGGCGAAGACTATGGCGATGAGCAGCGAGGTGTAATCACCGAGGTTGTCGGAGAAGCCGATCCACCCCAGGACGTTGGGGCCGAAGAGCAGGCCGAGCAGGCCGGCGGTGATGGGTGCAGGCAGCAGCAAATCCTGGAATACGAATTTAATCTGGTGGCGCAAAACGTTGCCGATGACCATGAGCAAGGAAATCCAGCCCACGTCGGTCATGATTGTGAACGCAGAGAATTCTTCCATGCGAAAACTTCCTTCCGTGCCGCGCGCTGCGGCGTCCTAGAGACGAGACTCACCCTCTTTCGGGAAATGAACCGTTGATTACACTACAACCCCCACCCCACTTTGCCACCCCTGGCATATAACCCTAGGGCAATTGGTCACTACCCCCAGGGGCTAGGATGGGCGGGCATGAGGGAACTGGGTGAGCATCTACGCAACCATGCTGAAGACTATCGCGATGCAGTACACAGGCACTTTTTCGCCAACGTCGTCGAATCCCGCCAAGTCTTTGCACTATCGATGAAGGACACTCACCCCTCCATGGCCCCCGCGCTCGCGTGGGTGCTGGAGAATGTGGAGGACGGTGAGGTACAGGGGGACGTCGCCAAGCGCCTGGCACGTATGGGCCGCGATCATCGCCGCCACGGTTTTCCCCCTGAGGTCTATCCGAAATTCGAGGCATCGCTCGTTCACGGGCTGGAGGTTCTGGGGCTTACCCCGTACCAGCACGACGTCGCCACGCGTACCATTTCCCAGGTGTGCTCGATCATGCGCGCCGCGGCGCAGGAGGCGGACTCTGATGGTGTTCCCCCTGCCCACAGCGCCCAGGTGGTAGCCGTTGACAAGCCGAACCGGCGCACCGCGGCGATCCGGCTGGAATCGGGCGTGGCGCTGGATTACCGCGCGGGGCAGCACGTTCCAGTGACGTCTCAGCTCACGCCCGGCACCTGGCGCCCGCTAACCCCGGCAGCACCCCCGGAGGACTCCGGGCAGCTGACATTCCACCTCGCGCTGGCCGGTGAGGCCTCCTCCATGCTGGCCAAGGCGCAGCCGGGCGATTGGTGGACGCTGGGCGCGCCCGCCGGTGAGCCGCCGCGGCTGGATGATACGACGACACTGATTTCCTTCGGTACCGGCTGGGCAGGCGCGCGGGCGCTGCTTCTCGACGGCCTAGCGAACAACCTTCCCACCGGGCTCCAGGTCTATGCCGTGGCTCCTTCGCCGGGCGAGCACTATGACACGGAATTCCAGGCCAACCTGCAGGCTGCGGCTCCAGGCCTGCAGCTGCGCCACATCGTCCGGGAAGGCCAGGACCCCTGGCTACTCGGCGCACAACCGGCCGCCGCAGGCTTCGATCCCGTGGTGGCCAAGGAGCCGATGGAACCGGTGCTCGCCGAGGGAACCGACCGCCGCTTCGTGCTCATTGGTCCCGCCGACCGCGTCGAGCTAGCGCGCGCGGCCTTGCTCGCGGGTGGCGTCGCGGAGGAGGCTATCACCACTGATAGCTGGCAGCGTGGCCACGAGTGGGCGGCCTCCGCCGCGGAGCTCGACGGCTGGGGCGATGACTGGGAGGCCTGGGCGGCGTGGAAGAAGTCCCAGTGGGCCTAGGCGCTCTGAGCGCTTAAGCGTCCAAGACGGGGAGGGACTGGCGGACCTTTGCCACGGTGTCTGGCTCCACCTCGCCGTAGAGGATTTCTGGCTCATAGCCGGCTTCAGCAAGACGCGTGCCATCTGGCGCCACGAGGACGGAGTGCCCGATACCAGTCGGCCCAGAGGCCTCACCCGCCTTGGCCTCGCCGCCGGGGCGAGCCTGGCCAGCCGCCAGGATGTACGTCGTGGAATCGAGCGCCCGCGCTGCGCTGAGCAGGCGCCACTGTTCCAGCTTGCCCGGGCCATCCGCCCAGCTGGTGGGCACGACGATGAGCTGGGCGCCCTGGCGGGCGAGTTCCTTGAACTGCTCGGGGAAGCGGATGTCATAGCAGGTGGCCACGCCCACAGTGAGGCTCCCGGCCTCGAAGGTAACGAGTGATTCACCCGGCCGGACGGTATCGGATTCCTTGTATTTGAAGGCATCGTAGGTGTGGATTTTCTCGTAACCGCTGAGGACTCCGGGCCCGGCGATGAGCGCAACGTTGGCCACGCGGTTGATGGTTTTCTCACCGCGCTCGACGGTATCCGCCGGGGCGAACATTCCCAGGACCACGTACACGCCGAGTTCTTCCGCTAGGGCGCGCACGGCGGTGGCGGTGGGGCCATCGAGTCCCTCCGCGTTCGTATCGAGGCGCCCGGAATCGAAGCTTTGGGTGGTAGCTTCCGGTAGGACGATGAGCTGCGCGCCGTTATCCGCGGCTCCCTTAATCTTGTCAAGCGCCACGGCGAGGCTCTTCTCAACGTCCCCGGTGCTGGTCATTTGAACTGCTGCTACCTTCATGCGGCCCACGGTAGACGAGCCTGGACTAGTTATCCACAGATTTCGCGGATTCGGCACTCCCCTCCTTTACGGCGGGTGGGCTGCTGACGCAGTCTCGATGCCATGAACCATCTCGCTATTGACCGCGGTGCCCGCCAGCAGATCCGCTCCCTCCTCGACCATTCCTCCCCCACCGCGTTGCCCTCGGTGCGGAAGCCTCCCCGGACCGCACGTGCCTTGGAGATCCTCGGCGCGCGGTGGGAGGAGTCACGAAGGCTCAGTGAGGGTGCGCGGCGAGCCCAGTTGGAGGAGCTTGACCGCTTCGTGGGTGCAGCCCAGGGTGTCGATGCGGAGCTTTCCTCTTTCTTGGGAGACCCCCAATGAGCGCAGCAGAGGCATTGCGCGCGGAGGCTTACCGTTTGGAGGATTATGCCGCTGAGCTTGCCCGCTATATCGATGCGTCACACCATCATTGGGTAGCGCTATCGATTTCTGGGGCGGCCGCGGACGCAGCGCGCGGCACCCTCCACAGCGCCACCGATGCCCTGCTGGGTCCGGCGCAGCAGATGCGCGTGGCAGCACACATCGTGAGTCTTTATGCGCCGTTGATGGAGCGGATCGAGTATCTGCGCGTTCGAGCCCTTCGGCTCGCTGCGGTTCCCGCTCTTGCGGAGCCCGCCAGCGCGGTGCTGGGGCACCTCGACACGCTGGCCGATGCCCTCGACTGGGCCTGCGCCCGCCAGCTGAGTGCCTTGTGCACCCCGGAGCTGGGTGAGCCGCCGACCCGCCTGGAGGATTTCAGCGAGCTATCCCTGGCGGAATTGCATGAGGTCCAGCTGACCATGGCCAGCGAGGAGGTCCGCTCCCTGGTTGCAGCTAATCCGGACCTCACCGTGCTGGAGGCCAGCCCCGGGCGACTGGTGGTGCTCGTCGACCCAGAGAGTATCGGCACGCACGCGGCCCAAGTCAGCACGTTTGTGGGCGGTGGCTTCCGAGCTACTGGCCCACAGTGAGCGCCCGCGATGCCCGCTCAGCCCGCTGCGCGCGGATTGCTGTCCCCTCTCGCTGGCGGCACACGAGGCGGCGCCCAGTGCTTCCGGCCGCCGGTGCGGCTGTGCACACATTAATGGTTCCTATGTTGGGTGGGGATGGCGCACAGCACGTATGTTGCGATGACGTACGTCTCGTCGCGCCCGTGTAGATCGCCGCATTCGCGGTCTGGAGCGCACGCAACGCCGAGGATCCGATCGCCGCCACCACCGGACCGCGCGGCGGCATTCACGGCCCGGATCCTTCCTCCCCTGCCTTCGGCGCCAACGCAGTGCCGGGCGCGAGTGGGCTACCGGGCGATCATGGCTCCTATTGGAAAGACCCCGCATTTCTGCGGGGTCTGGGTGTCATCGCCCAACGCTACTAGTAAGCAGCCAATTGGAATTGCTGCCTTTTAGAAGAGGCCGGCATGCTCCTCAGAGTAGGACACCAGCATATTCTTCGTCTCCTGGTAGTGGGACAGCATCATGAGGTGGTTCTCGCGTCCGATGCCTGATTCCTTGTAGCCGCCGAAAGCGCTGTGGGCGGGGTACACGTGGTAGTGATTAACCCATACGCGGCCGGCCTGAATTTCGCGCCCGGCGCGGTAGCAGGTGTTTTGGTGGCGCGACCACACACCGGCACCGAGGCCAAAGTTGGTGTCGTTGGCAATCTGAATGGCTTCCTCGAAGTCCTTGAACGTAGCCACGGAAAGCACCGGACCGAAGATTTCCTCGCGGAAGATGCGCATGTCATTGGTTCCACGGAAGACGGTCGGCTCGATGTAGTAGCCGTTCTCCAAGCCCTCTACCTTGTTCACGTGGCCACCGATGAGGGTTTCCGCGCCTTCCTTCGGGCCGATCTCGAGGTATTCGGTGATCTTGTCCATCTGCTCCTGGGAGGCCTGCGCGCCCATCATCGTTTCGGTGTCGAGCGGGTGGCCGATCTTGATCTTCTTTACGCGCTCCAGGGCCTTCTCCAGGAACTTGTCCGCGATGTCCTCGTGGATCAGCGCACGCGATGGGCAGGTGCAGACCTCGCCCTGGTTGAGAGCGAACATGACGAAGCCCTCGACGCACTTCTCCAGGTAAGCATCGTCCTTGTCCATGATGTCCGCGAAGAAGATGGACGGTGACTTGCCGCCGAGCTCCAGGGTGACCGGAATGACCTTGTCTGCAGCGGCCTTGTTAATGATTTTGCCCACCGGGGTGGAGCCGGTGAAGGCAATCTTGGCGATGCGGTCCGAGGTGGACAACGCCACGCCTGCTTCCTCACCTACACCGTTGACGATGTTGAGCACGCCCTTCGGCAGGAGGTCCTCAATGATCTCAATGAGCAGCAGGATGGAGGCCGGGGTCTGCTCGGCGGGCTTCATCACGATGGTGTTGCCCGCAGCCAGCGCCGGCGCGATCTTCCACGCCGCCATGAGCAGCGGGAAGTTCCACGGGATAATCTGGCCCACAACGCCCAGCGGCTCGTGGAAGTGGTAAGCCACAGTGTCCTGGTCAATCTGCGACAGGCGGCCCTCCTGCGCGCGGATGGCGCCGGCGAAGTAGCGGAAGTGGTCGACCGCCAGCGGGATGTCGGCGGCGAGGGTCTCGCGCACGGCCTTGCCGTTCTCCCAGGTCTCCGCGACGGCGATCTTTTCCAAGTTCTCCTCGATGCGGTCGGCGATGCGGTGCAGCAGAAGCGCGCGCTCTGCCGGGGTGGTCTTGCCGAAGGTCTCGAAAGCCTTCTCCGCAGCGTCAATGGCCAGGTTGATATCCGCCTCCTTGCCGCGGGCCACCTGGCAGAAAACCTCACCGGTCACCGGGGTGATGTTGTCCATGTACTCGCCGTCGACCGGCGGTACCCACTCGCCGCCGATGTAGTTGTCGTAGCGCTCGCGGTAGTTGACGATGGCGTCTGCGGTTCCGGGGTTAGCGTACAAAGTCATGGTCATCGCACCTTTCTTGTTGTCTTAAGGGTTTCCGTTGCGCCTTCACCAGTGGTTCACGGACACATTCTCCAAGGAATGTGACAGGCCACACAACGTTGGGTGCGAGTGTAGCGCTATTTTTCAACAAACTCACGTTTTCTACAAGGAAAGCTTTTTCTTCTGGACGGTTGCCGCCAGAAAAAGTGCCCGAGTTGCCAAAGATCATGTCCACAATTGCTCTGGACCGTGGATCTTTGGCAACAACGGCACTTCTTAAGCTTTTAAGCGAAGAGCACGCGGTCTTAGGCCGGACAGAGCAGGCTGGCTCTAAAACGAAAGAACCCCCTCACAGGAGGGGGAAGTGCCTAGCTGCCGCGGCGGCGGTTGCGCCGCGGCGTCCACATCACCACGGAGGTAGAACGCGGTACGTGAACCAGCTCGCCGCGCGATGGTCGCGCTTGGCTGCGCAGGCGCTCGACCTCCGCCTGCAGCTCATCGCGCTCGGCGGCAAGACGGTCACGCTCCGCAGTCAGCTCGATGATGGATTTGATGCCGGCTAGGTTCACACCATCATCTTGCGAGAGTGCCTGAATCTTGCGCAAGAGCTCGATGTCGCTCTCGGAATAGCGGCGCCCACCCCCGGAGGTGCGGGCCGGGGAGACCAGCCCCATCCGGTCATACGTGCGCAGGGTTTGAGCGTGCATGCCGGATAGTTCCGCGGCTACAGAGATGACGTACATCGCCTTGGGCTGGGCCGCATCGGTTCGATTTGTGTCGTCCTTGCTCATCTCACACCTCCTACTAGCGCGTCACCGTGTTGCCGGCCCAGCCGGCACGCGGATCGAAGCCGGAGTCCTTCTCCGCCTGCGCGTAGCTGCGCAGCGCCGAGGAGGCCGCAGCATCCAATGTGGAGGGCACGGTGACCTGCACGGTCACCATGAGGTCGCCGGCCTTGCCACCACGCTTGGCCACGCCGCGGCCCTTGACGCGCAGCGTGCGCCCGTCGGGCGTTCCCGCCGGTACCTTGACGCGCACGGGCGAATCGAGGGTTGGCACCGTAATGGTGTCACCCAAGGCCAGCTCCGCAAAGGAGACGGGGACGGTGACGTGTAGGTCATCGCCTTCCGGGGTGAAAACCTTGTCGGGCTTCACCGTAACCGCCACGAAGAGATCGCCGGACGGGGTGCCGTTCGGCCCCGCTTCGCCCTGGCCAGCCAGGCGCACCTTTTGGCCATCGATAACTCCGGCAGGGATACGCACCGTAATCGAGCGGGTGCGGTGTACCGTTCCGGTGCCAGAGCAATCCGCGCACGGATCCTCCGCGCGCTGGCCAGTGCCCCCACAGTCGGTACACGGCGCCGAGAAACCGAAAGAGCCGCGCTGTTCCGAGGTGAACCCGGTGCCATCACACGTCGAGCACGTCGACAGCTTGCCGGTCTTGGACCCGGAACCGTGACACGTGGTGCAGGGGGCTTCGCCGCTCAGCTGCAGCGGGATGGTGGTTCCCTTAGCCGCCTCGCGGAAGTCGAGGGTTATGTGCGTTTCGACGTCGGCCCCCCGCGACGGCCGAGCTGTGTGGCCAGCACCACCGCCGCGGTTGAAAACGCCACCGAAGATATCCCCCAGACCGCCGCCTTGAGACGCTCCTCGAGCGGATCCTCCGAAGATGTCCGAGAGGTCGAAGTCTTGCGCACCCGGTCCACCCATGTGCGTGGATCGAAACCCGCCGGGAAACCCGGCGCCTCCTCTCCGCCCAAAGCCACCGCCGCGCATCATGGCCTTGAACTCGTCATAGTCCTTGCGGGTAGCTTTATCAGACAGCACATCATAGGCCTCAGCCACCTGCTTGAATTTCTCCGCCGCCGCGGGGTTATCCGGGTTGGCGTCGGGGTGGTTCTGGCGGGCCAGCTTGCGGTACGCGTGCTTAATTTCTTCAGCAGTAGCGGATGAGGAGACCCCCAGGTCCGCGTAATAATCCTTGTCTGCCCATTCTGGCTTAGCGTTCACTGGGCATCTCCTCCTTTCAGGAGAATCGATAAACGGTTGGGTCTTAAGATTTTTGCTAAGTAAAAATGCTAACTAACTAGTGAAAAGAAGAGTGGCGCCAAGGAACACTGAGCCCTGACGCCACCTGTACTACCTATTCTGCGTTATCCGGGGTATCCGGACTGTCAGCGGTATCGGCTGACTCGGCAGGGTCGGCGATAATCACCATGGCGGTGCGCACAACTCGCTCGCCCACCGTGTAGCCGCGGCGCAGAACCGTACCGATGACCTGTTCGTCACCAGTCGAGAGGTCCTGGACTGCTTCGTGCACCTCGGGGTCGAAGGCATCGCCCTCGGCGCCGAACGGGGTCAGCTGGTTTTTGGTCAGCACTCCCGTGAGCTTGTCCGCGATGGCCTTGAGCGGCCCCTCGTTGAGGTCACCGTGCTGGCGTGCGAGTTCCAGGTCATCAAGGATAGGCAGGAAGTCTGCCAGGACCTTAGCCTTAGAAGTCTCGATCACGGCCTGACGGTCACGCTCTGTGCGGCGGCGGTAGTTGGTGTACTCCGCGTTGAGGCGCTGCAGATCCTCGGTGCGCTCAGCCAGCTGAGCCTCCAGGGAGTTCTCAGCGCTGGCGTCATCACCGGCGGCCGCTTCATCGGTGATATCGCGGGCGGCATCCTCTACCGCGGCCTCTGCCTCAGCGGTGTTCGCGGTGGCAGCATCAGCCTGCGCCTCAGCGGCCTCGTCGGTGGCACCGTCGGCAGAAGCAGCCTCGGCGGCGGCAGCCTCCGCAGCCTCAGCGGAGGTTGCCTCAGGGTCGGTGTTGGCCGGGTTGCCCGGGTCCTGAGGGGAGGTCATGGTTTACTTCTCCTTGTTCTCGTCGTCCTCGTCGACAACCTCGGCGTCGACGACGTTCGGGTCACCAGCGGTCTCACCAGCAGCGGCGCCCTCGGCACCTGCCTCAGCAGCCTGTGCCTCGTACAGGACCTTGCCCAGCTCCTGGGACTCGGTGCCAAGCTTCTCGACGGCCGACTTAATCGCCTCAATGTCATCACCCTTGAGGGCCTCGTCGACGGCGTCGGCAGCCTCGGTCACGCGGGTCTTGAGGTCCTCCGGCAGCTTGTCGGAGTTCTCATCCATGAACTTGCGGGTCTGGTAGGAGGTGGATTCCGCCTGGTTGCGGGTCTCCTGCTCCTCGCGGCGCTTCTTGTCCTCCTCAGCGTGAGCCTCGGCGTCCTTGACCATGCGGTCGATCTCCTCCTGGGAGAGGCCGGAACCATCCTGAATCTTGATGGTGTTTTCCTTGCCGGTGGCCTTATCCTTAGCGGTCACGTGGACGATGCCGTTGGCGTCGATGTCGAAGGTGACCTCAATCTGCGGAACACCGCGCGGTGCCGGGGCAATGCCACCGAGCTCGAAGGAGCCGAGCAGCTTGTTGGCGGAGGCCATCTCGCGCTCACCCTGGAAGACCTGAATCTGCACGGAAGGCTGGTTGTCGTCAGCCGTGGTGAAGGTCTCGGACTTCTTGGTCGGGATGGTGGTATTGCGCTCGATGAGCTTGGTCATCACGCCACCCTTGGTCTCGATGCCGAGGGAGAGCGGGGTGACGTCGAGAAGCAGCACGTCCTTGACCTCACCGCGCAGCACACCTGCCTGCAGCGCAGCGCCGACTGCCACGACCTCGTCCGGGTTCACGCCCTTGTTCGGGTCCTTGCCGGTCATTTCCTTCACCAGGTCGGACACAGCCGGCATACGGGTGGAGCCACCGACGAGAACCACGTGGTCAACCTGGGACAGGGACAGGCCAGCGTCCTTGATGACCTGGTTGAACGGCTCCTTGGTGCGATCCAGCAGGTCCTGGGTGATCTTCTGGAACTCGGTGCGGGACAGGGTCTCATCCAGGAAGAGCGGGTTCTTCTCCGCGTCCACCGTGATGTACGGCAGGTTGATGTTGGCGGACTGGGAGGAGGACAGCTCAATCTTGGCCTTCTCAGCTGCCTCACGCAGGCGCTGGACGGCGCGCTTATCCTTGGTCAGGTCAACGCCCTGGGAAGCCTTGAACTTATCCACGAGCCAGTCGACGATGCGCTGGTCCCAGTCGTCACCACCGAGCTGGTTGTCACCAGCGGTAGCCATAACCTCGACCACACCGTCGCCGATCTCCAGCAGGGAGACGTCGAAGGTACCGCCACCGAGGTCGAAGACCAGGATGGTCTGCTCCTGCTCGCCCTTCTCCAGGCCGTAGGCCAGTGCAGCGGCGGTCGGCTCGTTAACGATGCGCAGGACGTTGAGGCCTGCAATCTGACCGGCCTCCTTGGTGGCCTGGCGCTGGGAGTCCTCGAAGTAAGCCGGGACGGTAATAACGGCGTCGGTAACGTCCTCACCCAGGTAAGCCTCGGCGTCGCGCTTCAGCTTCATGAGCGTGCGGGCCGAAATCTCCTGCGGGGTGTACTTCTTGTCATCGATGTCGATGGTCCAGTCAGTGCCGATGTGGCGCTTGACGGAGCGGATGGTGCGGTCAACGTTGGTGACCGCCTGGTTCTTCGCGGACTGGCCGACGAGGATTTCGCCGTTCTTAGCGAAAGCCACGACGGACGGGGTGGTGCGGGAACCCTCGGAGTTAGCGATAACGGTGGCCTCGCCACCTTCCAGAACGGATACGACCGAGTTGGTGGTACCGAGGTCAATTCCTACTGCGCGTCCCATAATCTTTTCTCCTTGCTTGTTGGGGTTTGTTCTTAAGTTGATAGTGCGCGACTCAACTTCCGCCGCGTTCAGGGTTGAACTCTAACAGAAGCGGCACCCATTGTCATCCAAACCTGAGCGCCGGTCACTCAACCTACACAACGCGGGCAAACCCAAAGTTGTTCCCGATCCACTCAACTTTTTTTAATTACCGCCCACACGCTGGGAAAACAAAACCGGTTTGGCGGAAACTCACCCCACAGGGACGATTGCTGGCTCACCGTCCACATCTACAACGCGGACTGTCAGCCCATAGAGTTCCTCAATAAGGGCAGGGGTAATGACGTCGCGCGGCACGCCCGCGTCCCACACCTTTCCATCTTTCATCGCCACGACGCGATCCGCATAGCGCAATACATGCGCCAAGTCATGAATGACCGCAATGAGGGTTTTGTTTCCTGCCAGCTGTCGCATCAGCCGCATGAAGGAATGCTGGTATCCGATGTCAAGAGCGCTCGTTGGCTCATCCAAGAAGAGCACAGGCGTTTCCTGGGCGAGGGCCATAGCCAGCCAAGCACGCTGACGCTGACCACCAGACAACGCCGCTACCTCGGCCGTCTCCAGTTCTTCAAGGCCTACCTTTGCTAGCGCGCGACTAACAGCACGCTCGTCCTCCTGACTCCTCCACCCCATAAATCCTTGGTGGGCGAAGCGCCCGCGCGCGACCAGTTCCCTGACATTGATCCCTTCGGGAGCTATGGATTGCTGCGACATCACGGCGACGCGCCGAGCGTAGCTTCGCCGAGAGAATGCGGCTGCATCTTGTTCGCCAATGCGCACCGCGCCCGCGTTCGGTGTTTCCAACCGCGCCAACACCTTGACCAAAGTGGATTTTCCACAACCATTGGGACCGATAATGGCAGTGAATTTCCCGGCCGGAAAAGACACATCCACCGAGTCGAGAATTAGCGGGGCAGTCCTCCCGTAGGACATGCTCACCCCCTCAGCCCGCACGCTCGGCGCACCGTCACATACTTTTTGCTGGTTCACTTTACTGACCTTTCATTCCGGCAGCTCGGGATTGCCACAGCAGCAGACCCGCCAGATAGATGCCACCGGCGCACACCGTAATAAGACCGGCAGGCAGAGTAATTGGGAAAAACAGTCGCTGCCCTGCTAAGTCGGCAGCGAGCAAGAAAAGAGCACCGAGGACTCCAGAGAGCAACACCGGTGTCCTGTCTGGACGCGAGAGCAACCGAGCCATATGCGGGGCCGCGAGGGCGATAAATGAGATTGGACCCGCTATCGCCGTCGATACAGCGACAAGAACTGTGCCAACCAGAACCATCACCACACGTGCACGACTCACGTTCAACCCCAACGCACTCGCCGCGCTATCCCCCAGGGCAAGCGCGTCGCACCAGCCACGCAGCAGCAACCCAGCGACGCACGCCGCGCCTCCCAGCACCCCCAATGGAATAACTCGTGCCCAGGACACAGCATTCAATGTTCCAGCAGCCCAAGTCGCCGCGCCTAAGGATTGCTCCAACTCACCGCTAAGAATCAACCACTTGTTTATTGCTGAAAGAAAGAACGTCACTCCAATCCCCACCACAATCAGTCTTGCTCCCGTAAGCCTTCCTGCAAATGAAAGCCCCATGATGAGTAACGCAGTGAGAGCCCCACCCACCAATGCGCCTAGCGCAATGTTGAACGCGGAGCTAAAGCCCGCCAAGGAAACCGCGATGACACCGGTATAGGCACCGGTATTAAACCCGATGATGTCGGGCGACCCCAGAGGATTGTGAGTAAGGATCTGAAAGATGGCGCCCGCTATGCCCAAACACATTCCTACGACAATCGCAGCAACCACCCGCGGAGCACGCCATTGCCACACGACGGTGGCCGCAAAGTCAGTGCTATTGGGATTCGTAGCCACGGACCACAACGCTGCGCTTTCTTGCCCGGCACCAGGCGAGAAGAGCGAATAGGCAGCAATAGCCAGCGCGACGATCACAATGCCCGTAAAGGACAAAACACTTCTCACGCTCACAATCACAGCCTCCTTCCAGCGCGATGGGACAGCGCAATCAATACTGGGGCACCAATGAGCGACACCGTGACGCCAGCCGGCAACTCAGCAGCAGTGAGGTAGCGCCCCACAATATCGGCTCCCAACAAAAACAAAGGCCCCACCACGGCAGCGGCGACAAGCTGTGCCCGTTCTTCATATATCCCGCACAGCCTGACAACATGCGGGATGACTAATCCGACAAATACAATCACCCCCGCCGCTGCGGTAGCGGTAGCAGCCAACACTGTTACCGCCGCGACAAGTCCCAAACGAGTCAGTTTGAGGTTGATACCGAGACCCGCCGCAACGTCATCCCCCAGAGCAAGGGGCGGCAAATGGCGCGCAAAGGCAATCAGCAGCACCACACCAACTGCTAACCCGCCGGCTGTAATCGCCACCGGTGTCCACGAGGCCACGTCAACAGAGCCCGTCACCCACGCGCGGATACGTGCAAAAGAGTGCGGATCTACCAGGATGAGAGCGGAGGAAAGCCCTTCACATACCGCCCCGATGGCTACACCTGCAAGAATCAGTCTCAGCGGATCAACATCGCCAGCTCTGCCACGCCCTACCGCGGTGACCAGCAGCATGGTCACTGCCGCACCGATGATGGCTGCGAGCGAAAAAGCAAAAGGTGATTGCCACCCCCACCAGCCCAGAGCAATGGCCGCGGCCAAGCTGGCGCCTACGTTAATCCCGAAAACTCCGGTATCTGCCAAAGGGTTGCGCGTCATAATCTGCAGAACTGCACCAGCGAGAGCCAAAGCACAGCCCGCACAAACGGCCACGAGAGTACGGGGAAGCCGCCTCTCCCACACGATCGAGGAAGCTATACCAGGCTGACCTCGAAGGGCGGCCAACACGTCACTGAAAGGAATGCTGCGCGCCCCCAACGCCAGCGACAGCCCCACGCCGATACAGAGAATGGCAAGGCCAGCAACTACTACCCGACCAAGACGCCGAGTATTTCCCTTTCCGGTGTGCACCCCCTGCTCAATCACCAACACCACCCAAACACCTTCATACGCTCACGTTTCCTTAGCTTGACCTAATTTAGGTTAGGCTACCTTTTATGACTACTCGAAAGAAAATCGCGTCTCACATCCCACTCCTCCGCCTTACCGCTGTTGGCCTTACCGCAGCGCTAGCTCTCACCGGTTGCGCCAGCCTCGAAAACGCCGATTCAAACACCGGCGGGTCCAGCTCATCCTCTCCAGCAGAGAAGGAAACAGGAAAATCCAACTCCGCCGCAGGAAATGACTCCGTGGCAACTGGTGGCGAGGGCTTTGCTGGAGCCAGAGAGAAGACCCAATCCTTTGGCAGCGATGCAGCTCCCGGCCAGTTCCCCCGCACCGTCACACATGCCCGTGGTACGACCGAGCTCAAAGAGAAGCCTCAACGAGTAGTCGTTCTCGAAAGCGGCGAGCTCGACTCCGTCCTTGCCCTTGGCATGAAGCCAGTCGGCATGACCACGTCTAAGGGTCAGAACCCCGTCCCCGATTACATGGCCGACAAAGCAAGTGACATCGAAACGGTAGGCACGATCAACGAAGTCAATATGGAAAAGATCGCCTCACTACAACCGGACCTCATCATCGGCTCGCAGCTGCGCATGGATAAGTATTATGACCAATTCAGCTCCATCGCGCCTACCGTTTTCTCGATTCGCCCTGGGTACACTTGGAAAGAAAACTTCCACCTGATCGGTGAAGCCCTCGGCGAGGAAGAGCGCACCGAACAAGTCATGGCCGACTACGACAAGAAGATCGAAGAAGTAAAGAAGGTCATTAAGGACGGGCCAGCTAGCGAAGACACCACCGTCACCATTCTGCGCTTCATGCCGGGCAAAGTACGCCTCTACGGGCGCCTTTCACTCATTGGAACGGTGCTTGATGACGCCGGCCTCGCCCGCCCCGCCAACCAGGACATCGAAGAGCTCGCTGCAGAAATCTCACCGGAGAACATTGACCAAGCGGACGCCGACTACATCTTCTACTGCAGCTACGGAGATCCCTCCGCCACCGGCCAAGACACCGCCATTTCCACTGCGGCGTTCCAGCAGCTTCCAGCGGTTAAAGACGGCCATGCTATCGAGGTCAGCGACGATACGTGGGCACTCGGCCTAGGTCCAATGGGCGCACAGAAGATCGCGACAGATCTCACGGAGTATCTCAGTCACTAACACGGGGGTAGCAACCTCCCCTCAAAACAACACCTGTGGGATTGACTCACCCCAACATAAGGGGCTAGCTTTCATATAAGCGAGATGGGTTACATGTCTGCACCCACTGTGTGGCGGACCATGTTAAAGGCGCCTATTTTTCGCTGGCCCGGCCAAGCCACCGCTTGGCCGTTTCCCCACGCAAGAAGGGTGGTCACATATGAATGCTTACTTCATTAGACAGCGTCGTTCTTCCGACCGGCCTCCAGTTGTGCACGCCAACGTTAAGTAAGCCCTCTTATCACACAAACTGGACAGGCTAATCAGCGCCGCACAGAGCTTGAGCAACTGCTGGACTCGATAGTTTGTGTTCTTTCCGCATTCCATAAGGCTGTACCAGTGTGCCTTGAGACCCATAAAGGTTGTAATCCATGACTAACGATGCTCACACCCCCGTGCCCGAATCCACCGACATCGACGCCGCGCTGATCGACGCCGCCGCGGCCCAAGCCCACTCCTGGCTCGCCTCCACCGCCGACGAGCAGGACCCAGCCACCGAACAACTCGCCGACTTATTGCGCAACCCGGACGGAGTGGCCTTCACCATGGACTTCGTCGACCGCGTCATGCGCCCCGAAGACGATAAGGTCGCGGCCCACGCGCTGAAGTCCGTCACCACCACCTACGATGCTTCCTTCCTCGGCCTCATCAACGGATCGCTGGTGGGCCTGGGTGGTTTCTTCGGACCGATCCTGCCGAACCTGGTCATGCCGCTGGCGCGCATGCGCATGCGCCAGATGGTGGGACACTTGGTCCTCGATGCCGAGGGCGAAGCCCTCAACAAGACCCTGGACAAGGCCGCCGAGTCCGGCGAGCAGCTCAACCTCAACCTCCTCGGTGAGGCCGTACTGGGCGACGACGAAGCCCGCTCCCGCGCTGACCGCACCTTGAAGCTCATCCAGAACCCGCGCGTGACCTACGTGTCCGTCAAAGCCTCCTCCATGGTGGCCCAGCTCAACCCGTGGGATATCGAGGGCTCCCTGGTCCGTCTCAAGGAGCGCCTACGCCCGCTGTACGAGGCCGCCGCGCGCCGCCCCGACAAGGTCTTCATCAACCTGGATATGGAGGAATACCACGACCTCCACCTCACGGTGCGCCTGTTCACCGAGCTGCTCAGCAAGCCGGAGTTCATCAACCTCGAGGCCGGCATCGTGCTGCAGGCCTACCTGCCGGATACCTTCGACGCCCTGACGCACCTCGCCGAGTTCGCTAAGAAGCGCGTGGCCGAGGGCGGCTCCCACATCAAGATTCGCATCGTCAAGGGCGCGAACCTTTCCATGGAGCACGTCCAGGGCGAGATCCACGGCTGGCCGGCAGCGCCCTATGCCACCAAGGATGAGGTGGACGCCAACTACTACCGCCTGCTCGACTACATCCTGCGCCCCGAGTTCGCCGATTGCGTGCGCATCGGCGTGGCCACGCACAACCTCTACACCGCGGCGTTTGCCTACAAGCTGGGCACCAAGCGCGGCGTGATGCGCATGATGGATTCCGAGATGCTCCAGGGCATGTCCCCGGCCCAGCAGACCGCGGTCCGCGAGGCCTTCGAGGGCCGCCAGATCCTCTACACCCCGGTCGTGCACATGGAGGACTTCGATGTCGCGGTCTCCTACCTGGTGCGCCGTTTGGAGGAGAACTCCGCTCCGCAGAACTTCCTCTACGCCCTCTTCGCACCGGAGGAGCAGGCGCTGAAGGACCAAGAGGAGGTCTTCCGCGAGGCCGTCGCGCAGCGCTGGGATACCTTCGCCGGCCCGCGCCGCACCCAGAACCGCCTGGAGGAGGCCGAGCAGGCAGCCGGCCGTCAGGCACCGCGCACCGGGCGTTTCGCCAACGAGCCGGACACCGACCCAGCCCTGGAGGCTAACCGCGAGTGGGCGCTTAAGGCCCTGGCCACCGACCCGGGTGAGCACGGGGTGGATGAGGTGACGGATGCGGGGGTCGTCGACAAGCACGTGGCCCGCGCCGCTGAGCTCGGCGCCGAGTGGGGTGCCCGCCCTGCCGAGGACCGCGCTCGCGCGCTCGAGGCCGTGGCCGATGAGCTGGCCAACCGCCGCGGCGAGTTCATCTCCGTCGCCGCCTACGAGGCCAACAAGACCGTCACGCAGACTGACCCGGAAATCTCCGAGGCCATCGACTTCTGCACCTACTACGCGCAGTCCGCGCGCCTGCTGGAGAACTACGCCGCCGAGTTCACGCCCTACCGCGTGACCGTGGTGACGCCGCCGTGGAACTTCCCAGTGGCCATCCCCACCGGCGGCATCGCGGCGGCTCTCGCCGCGGGTTCTGCCGTCATCATCAAGCCCGCGCCGCAGGTCGTACACTGCGCGAAGCTCGTCGTGGAAGCCTTCCGCGCCGGCCTCGAGGCACAGGGCCTCGACCCGGATCTGGTCCAGCTCGTCTTCACCGATGAGGGCGATGCCGGCCGCGCTCTGGTCTCCCACGCCGACGTCGACGCCGTCATCCTCACGGGCGCTTCCGATACCGGCAAGCTCTTCCGCTCCTGGAAGCCGGAGCTCAACATCATGGCGGAGACCTCCGGCAAGAACGCGCTCATCATTACCCCGTCCGCGGATCCAGACCTGGCTATTCAGGACCTCTACCTCTCCGCCTTCGGCCACTCCGGCCAGAAGTGCTCGGCGTCCTCCCTGGTCATCTTCGTCGGTGCGGCCGGCGAGTCGCAGCGCCTGCGCTCGCAGCTTGTCGACGCCGTCGAGACCCTCATCACCGGCCCCGGCTACGAGATCACGACGACGATGAACGGTCTCGCCGAAGCCCCGGGTGAGAAGCTGCTGCGCGGCCTGACCCAGCTGGAGCCGGGTGAAAAGTGGCTGGTGAAGCCGAAGAAGCTCAACGAGGAAGGCACCCTGTGGTCGCCGGGTATTCGCGATAACGTGCGCCCGGGTTCCTGGTTCCACGTCAACGAGTGCTTCGGCCCGGTGCTTGGCATCATGCACGCGGAGACCCTGGAGGAGGCCATCGAGTGGCAGAACTCCACCGGCTATGGCCTCACCGGCGGCATCCACACGCTGGATAACGATGAGATCGATTACTGGCTCGAGCGCGTCGAGGTGGGCAACGCCTACGTCAACCGCGGTATTACCGGCGCGATTGTGCAACGCCAGTCCTTCGGCGGCTGGAAGCAGTCCGTCATGGGCCCGGGTGCCAAGGCCGGCGGCCCGAACTATGTCGCACAGTTCGGCACCTGGTCCGAGGGCCCGCTGCGCCCCTTCGACGTGGATATTTCGCAGCCGGTGGCGGCCCAGCTGCGTGCCTTCGGTGACCTCGATCTCTCGGAGGAGGACACCGCCTGGCTGTGGCGCGCAGCAGAGCTCGACGAGCTGGCCTGGCAGCAGGAGTTCGGCCGCAAGCACGACCGCTCCGGCCTGGTCTGCGAGGCCAACGTCTTCCGCTCCCGCCCGGTGCTGACCCCGCTGCAGGTGCGCATCGCCTCGGACGCCGCGCTTCGCGACGTCTCCCGCCTCGCCCTCGCCGCCACCCGCACCGACTCCCCGGTGCGCTTCAGCGCCGCCCCGGAGAAGGCTGCGGAGCTGCGTGGACTGGGCTTTAAGGTCGACAGCGTGTCGGCGGATGCCTTCGCCCGCGAGGTCGCTCGCCTGGAATCGGGCCGCGTGCGCGTCGTTGGCTCCGTGGAGCCGGGCCTTTTTGAGGCAGCGGTGGAATCCAACTCCGTGGTCTTGGACCAGCCGGTGTTGGCCGATGGCCGCCGCGAGCTTCTGCCCTTCCTCCTCGAGCAGGCAGTCTCGGTGACGATGCACCGCTTCGGCATCATCCGCCAGGTAAGCAGCATCCGCGCATAACTCGTTTCCTGCGCTCATATGAGAAGATGTAGCGCATGAGAAACAACAATGGTGACGGTGCCCGCCCGGGCACCGACCCCCAGCCCTCCACGGCCTCTGACGCGGCGGCGTCCACTGCGGCTTCTGAAGCCGCAGAACAGTCCGCTGCTGCGAAGCCCATCAACGAAGAAGCCGCCCTCCCTGTCTCGAAAACGGATGACAAGTCCCGCGTCCTCGGGCGCGACGCCATCTCTTTGGCCAAGGTGTGCTTGATCTTCATCATCGTGGTGGCGGGCGTCGGCCTAGCCGGCTACCTGCTGAAGTTCATCTGGGTAGGCCTGCTGCCGGTCATCCTGGCCATCCTGGTGTGCACGGTGCTCTTCCCCGTGACCAACTGGTTGCGTGCGCACAAATTCCCCCGCGCGCTGGCCGCGATCACCACGCTGCTGGGCTTTTTGGCCATCATCGGCGGCGTCTTCGCAGCAATGGCCCCAGTGGTCTCCTCTCAGGGTGCGTCCCTGGTCAGCCAAGCTGAGGGCGGCTTGAACAAGCTCGTCGATATGGCCAAGGATCTCCCCTTCGAGATTGATGCCGCGAAAGTCCAGGAAGTCCTCGATGACGCCATGACCTTCATCAAGGGCCAAGCGTCCAACATCGCCACCGGGGTGATTTCCGGCGTATCGATGGCCAGCTCCATCGCCATGGCGCTCGCCATCATGCTCTTCGTGGCCTTTTTCATTCTCAAGGACGGCGACAAGTTCCTGCCGTGGCTGCGCACCTATACCGGCTACTCCGCAGGTTGGCACGCTACCGAGCTACTGACTCGCGTGTGGAACACGTTGTCCGGCTTCATTCAGGCACAGGCAGCCGTCGCGGCCGTCGATGGCATCCTCATCGGCCTCGGTCTCTGGGTTCTCCAGGTACCGTTGGCCCTAGTCATCGGCGTGGTGACCTTCTTCGCCAGCTTCATCCCGGTCATTGGCGCTGTCACTGCGGGTGCTTTGGCCGTCATCATCGCGTTGGTCTCCGATGGCCTGACCAAGGCCCTCTTGGCACTTGCCCTCATCATCATCGTGCAGCAGGTGGAGGGCAACGTGCTCCAGCCAATGCTGCAGTCCAAGGCCATGGGCCTGCACGCAGCAATGGTGCTGCTCTCCGTGACCGTGGGTTCCGCCCTGGCGGGGATCATCGGCGCTTTCCTGGCCGTGCCGGTGGCTGCCACGATTGCCGTGGTCTTCCGCTACCACCAGGAGATGGCCAGCCTGCGCGCCGGTGAAATCGAAGCCAAGAACATCAAGATTTCTACGTCAGAGGGCCACGACACCGTCATGGAGCTCTACGAGAACCTAGAAGCCAGCAGCGCCCGCTAGCCCCGGGGCCTTGTAACTGCCCTATCTGCCAAAACCAGTGCTCCCGCTTCAATGGCGGGGCATAACTTTGGCGGCTAGGGCAGTTTCCGTATCGAGAGCCTAGTCCGCAGTTACCGTGCCGAAAGCGACGGCCAGCTCCTCCGCGGCGCGATCGAGCACCGAGGCCCACGAGCCATAGGATTCCTCATTGGCGGTATCCGATACCTGCTTGAGCAGTGTGCACGGCACACCGAACTTTCGGCACACCGCGGCGATGGCGTAGCCCTCCATATCGCACAGCGCGGAATCCTGGGCAAGGCGCGTGCGGGTTGGGGTATCCGAGATGAAGGAATCGCCCGTCGCCAGAGTCTCAGTGGGCAGCTTTCCGGAGGTCTCTAACTCAATGACCTCGGGGAGGAGGTAACGGGAAACATCGCTGAGCACCTCTAGGTGGAAGTCGTGCTTGCGTACGTGGGAGATCTCGAAGACGCCAGCAAGATCGTCGCGAAGCGCGCCCGCAGTACCAATGTTGATGACGCGCTCCGGCAGCTGCTCTGCCGAAGCCAGCACCGCGGTCAGCTCGATGGCGGCGGGTACCGTGCCAATACCCGTGATAAGCAGCGGTGCTCCTTCCGGTACATGCGCGGCTTCAGCGTCCACGGCGGCGACGAACAAGGTACGACCAGAAAGATTCTCCATGCCTGCGAGACTACCTTCTGGCCCGAGGAATGCTCTCCACAACTCTGTTCTGAGCGTTGCGGCCACTTGTAGGGTCTGGAACCACACCGAGACCTCAGAAAGGAGAACACCATGTTCACCCCACGAGTATTCGCCGCAGCGGCACTGCTCTGCTTCCCCCTTATCGCGTGCAGCACCCCTGAAGAAGCCCAGGCCAGCCCCGTAGTCTGCGAGGCAGGAAACGCCCAGGCGGCTTTCAACGACAACATCGCGCAGGTTCCGCAGTGGAATGGCCACAACTGGAAGGTTGTCGATAGCTCCCACTTCGACCCGTGCGCGGAGCTGAGCTGGCAGACCATTTCCATTGAGGGAGGCACTGCCTCCTCGCCGCACCACATCATGCTCTTCCACTACGGCCAGTACCTCGGCACAGCCACCGCTGAGCCTTATGGTTTCTTCCCCAGCGTGGAGCGGGTCAATGGCAACGAGATTTCCGTGACCTACCACTGGCCACAAGAAGGCGATGCCAATGCCGCACCGACGGGCGAGACACACGCTGGCTTCCGTTGGGACGAGGCCCAGCAGAAAGTCATCATGAGCGGCGATGTTCCGCCGATGGGCTAGATAAGATAGAGCCAGTCGTGCGCCTTATATGAGGCGCACAATTTAAGGAAGGAACATCAATGCTTAGGTCCGCCGTCGCCCTCCTGGGCGCTGCCGTTATCTGCTTCCCGCTGGCCGCCTGTTCCCAGGACGACGGGGCGCAGGATTCTGCGGACTCACCGATGTTCAACTCCGTGCAGAACAGCGCAACGGATAGCTCTCCGGATAACGCAGAGGCCGCCGAGGGTCCCACTGCATCGTCGCCGGCCGCAGGTGCCTCGCCGACGTTGCCCGCCGAGTCCCCTACAGACGAAGCCGAATCCTGCCAGGATATCGACGCCCACGCGGCCTATGAATCAGGCATTGGCACGATTCCACCGTGGAATGACAATAACTGGACGCTGGTGGATTTCTCGCAGTTCGATCCCTGCGCGGAGCTGAGCTGGCAGACCATCAGCATCGAGCGCGGAACGTCCTCCTCGCCGTACCACATCATGCTCTTCCACAAGGGCGAGTACCTGGGCACCGCCACCGCCGAGCCCTATGGCTTCTTCCCTACCGTCGAGCAGGTCAGCGGCAACGAAATCGCCGTGACATACCACTGGCCGCGCGAGGGCGAATCTAATGCGGGGCACACTGGGGAGACGCATGCAGGCTTCCGTTGGGACGACGGCCGGCAGAAGGTCATCATGTCTGGCGACGTCCCGCCGACAAGCTAGCGCGGCGGTTCGCCACCGTTAGCGCAGGCGCTGGCCCACAAACCCCGCGGCCAGCGTGTTGCCGCTCGACTGATCGATAAGCAGGAAATTACCCACCGCGCCGCGGGCGGCGTAGTCCTCCACGGGAAGCTCAGCCTGGGTCTGGACCGTGATGAAAGTAATGTCATTGAGTGCCGCGGATTCCGGGGCCTCAACATCGGCCACGCCATCCAAATCCAGCACCCGATCAACCGAGGCCACCCGGGCCTTGACCAGCGCGGCACCATAACGCAGCTTCACCATCTGTCCCGCGCGCAGCTCTTTTTCCGTCAAGACCACCGCGGTGGCGGCGAATTCGCGCACCTCCTCCGGGCGCTGAGTGCCGGCGATGAGGTCACCGCGGGCCAAGTCGATTTCGTCGGCCAGCCGCAGCACCACGGAGTCGCCGGCGCGGGCGGCCTCATCCGAGCCAAGCGGGCCATCGGTGGTATCAATCGCGATGACGGTCGAGGTGCGCCCGCCCGGCAGCGTCACCTCATCCCCCACCGCCACGTGCCCGGCCTTCACGCGCCCGGCATAGCCGCGGTAGTCAGTGGCGTGCTCACGGATGACGTATTGGATGGGGAAACGCAGGTCCAGGTCATCGGCGCGACCGGTGGCCACGGGGACGGTCTCCAGCGTGTCCAGGACCGTCGGGCCCTCATACCAGTCCATGGTGGTGGAGCGTTCCACCACGTTATCGCCCTTGAGCGCAGAAATCGGGATGACCACCGAATCCGTAATGCCCAGGCGCGCGGCGACCTCGTTGAACTCCGTCTCAATCGCGCGGAAGGTGGCCTCGTCATAGTCCACCAGGTCAATCTTGTTCACGCCCAGCACCACGTGGCGCACGCCCAAGAGCGCGGCAACGTTGAGGTGGCGGCGGGTTTGCTCGACGACGCCATTGCGGGCGTCGACAAGCAGCACCACCACCTGGGACGTGGACATGCCGGTGACTGTGTTGCGCGTGTACTGCACGTGGCCCGGGGTATCGGCGAGGATGAAGGTGCGCTTATCGGTGGCGAAGTAACGGTAGGCCACGTCGATGGTGATGCCCTGCTCGCGCTCGGCACGGAGACCGTCGACAAGCAGCGAGAGGTCCATGCCGTCGAAGCCGCGGTCGGCGGAGGAGCGCTCCATGGACTCCACCTGGTCCGCGAGCACGGACTTGGTGTCATAAAGCAGGCGGCCCACGAAGGTGGACTTGCCGTCATCGACGGAACCGGCGGTGCACAGGCGCAGGGTATCGCGCTGCTTGAGCGCGCCAACATTCGGCGCAAGGGTAGTCGTCATCAGAAGTAGCCTTCCTTCTTGCGGTCCTCCATGGCGGACTCGGACAATTTGTCATCGGCGCGGGTGGCACCGCGCTCGGACAGGGTGGAAATGGAGATTTCCGCGAGCACCTCATCGGGCGAGGCGGCGGTGGATTCCACGGCACCGGTGCAGGACATATCGCCCACGGTGCGGTAGCGCACGGTACGGGTCTCTACCTGCTCGTCCTCGCGCGGTCCGCCCCACTCACCTGGGGTCAGCCACATGCCGTTGCGGTTAAATACCTCGCGCTGGTGCGAGTAGTAGATGGAGGGAAGCTGCAGGTTGCGCGCGCCGATGTACTCCCAAATATCGGACTCGGTCCAGTTGGAGATGGGGAAGACGCGGACGTTTTCGCCGGCCATCTTGCCGCCGTTGTAGAGGTCCCACAGCTCCGGGCGCTGACGGCGCGGGTCCCAGCCGCCGAAGGAATCACGGATGGAGAAGATGCGCTCCTTGGCGCGGGCGCGTTCCTCGTCGCGGCGCGCGCCACCCAGGACGGCGTCGTAACCGCGCTCGGCGATGGTCTCCACCAGCGGCACGGACTGCAGCGGGTTGCGGGTGCCATCGGGGCGCTCCTGGAGGTCGCCGCGGTCGATCCAATCCTGGACCAGCGCCACGTGCAGGCGGGCGCCGGTTTCTTCCACCAGCTCGTCGCGGAAGTCGATGACCTCCGGGAAGTTGTGGCCGGTATCGACGTGGATCAGCTCGAAGGGAACGGTAGCGGGCGCAAAGGCGCGGCGGGCGAGCTCGAAGACGACGACGGAGTCCTTGCCGCCGGAAAAGAGCAGGCCTACCTTGTCGAATTGCCCAGCGACTTCGCGCAGGATGTGGAGGGATTCGTTCTCTAAGTCTTTAAGGTTTGGTGAAAGTGTCATTATTCGTGCAATCCGCATTCTGTCTTGCCGTCAGCGAAAACGCGCCCGGAGCGCGCATCCTCACCCTCGCCTACCGGGAAGGTCAACGGCGCGCAGCCGATGGAGCGGTAACCCTGCAGGGTGAGGGGGTGGATGATGAGATCGTGAGCCTTGATATAAGCGTCGGTGTCGTCGAGGTCCCAGGTAATAATCGGGGAAATCTTCAGCCGGCCCGTGCGGTCCAGGCTCAGTGCCGGGGCACTCGCGCGGTGCTCGGAATCAGCACGGCGCAGGCCGGTAACCCACCCGACGTACGGGTCCATGGCCATGTTGAGCGGCTCCACCTTGCGCATGCGGTTATACGCCGCAACGTCGCGCGCATACAGGCGCGGGCCATAAATCTTGTCCTGCTCCTCGGGGCTCAGCAGCGGGCGCACGGTCACCAGCGGCAGATCCGCATAGCGCTTGGCGACGTCCCCCGCTACCTCCAACGTCTCCGGAAAGTGCCAGCCGGTGTCGATAAAGAGCAGGTCGGCGTCTAAGTGGGCGCGGTGCGCGAGCTCGGCCAGCACGGTGTTTTCCATGGACATCGTGACGGCAAGCCGGCCCGGCGCGTGCTCGGCGGCCCAGGCGGTAATTGTTTCGGCGGAGGCGTCGTGGAGCTTATCGGCCCACTCCTCGACAAGTTCCTGGTTGCGCTGGGCCACGGCAGGTTCCAGCGGCGCGGTGTCGCGGGTGCCTTCGGGGCTAATGCTGGGGTCGCGGTAGTCGCCGCGGTCCAGCAGGTTGATCGGTTCGGTCATGACTCCTCACATTAAAGGGAGCTGGGCGTGTGTGCAGCCCCACAGAGGGGTGCGAGGGCTGTGAGCTTGGGTACTAGGAAGAATAAAAATTAGCCAGAATGAACCGAGCGGACTAGATTTACAGACTAGATAGGCTATTTCTAACGAACTGAAGGGGTTCTCATGCAGCGTGTTGCCATCGTCGGGGACGGTCCCGCAGCGCTCTCCACCGCCGAGCGGCTCATCAAAGCCGGGTTGTGCGTGGACCTCTACTGCGAGCGCCCCGCGCCCTTCGGTTTGCTGCGCCGCTTCGCGGGGCTGTCCGGCGCGGAATCCGCCGCCTCGCCGTGCCCGAAGGGGACGACGCCGCGCCTGCGGCTCATCGGCAACGTGCGCGTGGGCTGTGGCCCGGACGCGGACATCAACCACGCGGACCTCAACCAGCTCTCCGCTTCCGGCGACCGCCACCTAGTTTTGCTGGAGCTCATGGCCCGCGGCGTGGCCATCACCACGTGGGAAGGCCTCTGCCAGCTCACCGACGACGTCGAGGATTGGGCCGCCGTCACGGCACAGGCGCAGCGCGCGCCGGTCTGCTTCTAGCGCGCGGGCGCGCGAGCGCGCGAGCTGAACGCTCGCGCATTGTTAAGGAAAGCCTGCTGCCAGTCCTCGCACCAGCACCCGCGCTAGACGCGCAAGCTAGACGCTCGCGCATTGATACGGGGAAGCCTGCTGCCGATACCCGCGCTAGACGCGCTCGCGTCTAGCGGGATAGACTTGCGCGGTCAATGCTCTCCAGCGGCCCGGCGCGGCCGCCAACACGCACGAAACGCTGGCACATGGAACTCGTTCGCATCCTTTTATCCCGCTCCAAGCCGTACACCGGCTACGTCATCGCGGTGCTGCTCCTCCAGGCGCTATCCACCGCGGCAACGCTCTACCTCCCTTCGCTCAACGCGAAGATCATCGACAGGGGCGTCGCCCAAGTAGACATCGACTACATCTGGCGCACCGGCGGCATCATGCTCATCGTGGCCTTCGTCCAAGTCCTCACCGCCATCGCCGCCATCTGGTTCGGCTCCCGCACCGCCATGGGCCTCGGCCGCGACCTGCGCTCCGATATCTTCCGCCGCGTCACCCGCTACTCCGCCGAGGACATGAGCAACTTCGGCACCGCCACCCTCATCACCCGCGGCACCAACGACGTCCAGCAGATCCAGATGGTCTACATGATGATCCTCAACTTCATGGTCACCGCGCCGATCATGTCCATCGGCGGCATCATCATGGCCATCCGCGAAGACGCCGGCATGTCCTGGCTCGTCGCGGTCTCCGTCATCGTGCTGCTCGCCGCCATCTCCCTCATCATCGTCCGGCTCATGCCGCTCTTCCGCGCCTGGCAAGGCAAGCTCGACGTCATGAACGGCACCCTGCGCGAACAAATCGCCGGCATCCGCGTCGTCCGCGCCTTCACCCGCGAGGAGCACGAAGCCGAACGCTTCCGCACCGCGAACCGCGACCTCACGGAGCTCTCCCTCAAGGTGGGCCAGCTGTTCATCCTCATGTTCCCCATCATCACCGCCATCCTCAACGTGGCCACGGGCGCGGTCCTCTGGTTCGGCGGCCACCGCGTGGACGAGGGCCTCGTAGAGGTCGGCTCACTGACCGCCTTCCTGCAATACCTGCTGCAGATCCTCGCCGCGGTCATGATGGGCACCTTCATGGCGATGATCCTCCCGCGCGCGGTCATCTGCGCGCGCCGCATCACCGACGTCCTCGAGCACGAGCCCTCCATCACCGAGCCGGACCAGCCCCACACCCCGGAGCACTCCGAGGGCGTCGTCGAATTCGACAACGTTTCCTTCCAGTACGCCGGCGCCGAGGCGCCCGTGCTTCACGACGTCTCCTTCACCGCCACCCCCGGCACCACCACCGCGCTCATCGGCGCAACCGGTTCCGGCAAGACCACCGCGCTCTCCCTCGTCCCGCGCCTCTACCTCCCGACGAAGGGACGCGTGCTTCTCGACGGCACCGATATCGCCGAGATGAAGCGGGGGGACGTCGTCAAGCGCGTGGGCCTCGTGCCGCAGAAGCCCTACCTGTTTAGCGGCACAGTGGCCTCCAACCTGCGCCTGGGTGCGCCGGAGGCCACCGACGAAGAGCTGTGGAACGCACTGCGCGTGGCGCAAGCTGACTTCGTTGAGGACCTCGACATGCACATCGCGCAGGGCGGCACCAACGTCTCGGGTGGTCAGCGCCAGCGCCTGTCCATCGCGCGCATGCTCGTCGCCCGCCCGTTGGTGTACCTCTTTGATGATTCCTTCTCCGCGCTCGACGTACTGACGGATGCCGCCGTGCGCTCCGGAATGCGCGAGTACACCGCGGAGGCGACGACGATTATCGTGGCGCAGCGCGTGAGCTCGATCGTGGACGCCGACCAGATTCTGGTCATGGACGCTGGGCGCGTCGTGGCCCGCGGCACGCACGAGGAGTTGCTCGAGTCCTCCGAGACGTACCGCGAGATTGTGGAATCCCAGAAGACCTCGGAGGTGGCATAAATGGCTGAGCAGGACAACGCTACGTTGAGTGAAGACACCACTGCCGAGATCGAGGAGAAGACCGGCGAGAACGCCCCGCGCAAGGCCAAGAATTTCTGGCCGTCCGCCAAGCGCCTCTTTGGTCTGCTCGCTCCGTTTAAGGTGCAGCTGTTTGCGATTGCTGCGATGAACATCATCTGCGTGTTCCTCGCCGTGGCCGCGCCGAAGGTGATGGGCAAGGCCACCGACGTCATTTTCTCCGGCGTCATTTCCCGCCAGCTACCCGCTGGGATGAGCAAGGAGCAGGCCATCGCGGCGCTGCGCGCGGGCGGGCAGGATAAGTTCGCCGACATGGCTTCCGCCATGGACTTGAACCCTGGCTTCGGCATCGACTTCTCCACGTTGGGCACGATTATTGGCATCGTGATTGCGATGTACGTGGTGTCCTCGCTCTTCCAGTGGTGGCAGGGCTACTTGCTCAACTCCATGGTCATGAAGATCGTCTTCGACCTCCGCGAGAGCATCGAGGCCAAGCTCAACCGCTTGCCGCTCAATTACTTCGATACGCAGTCGCGCGGCGATCTCCTCTCGCGCACCACCAACGACGCCGATAACATCCAGTCCGCCTTGCAGCAGGCCATCTCGCAGCTGTTTTATAACCTGCTCATGGTCGTGGGCATCACGGTCATGATGTTCACCGTGTCCTGGCAGCTGGCCCTCGTGGCGCTGCTGGCGCTGCCGCTGACCGCGGTGCTCATCGCGGTGGTTGGCTCGCGCGCGCAGAAGCAGTTCAAGGCGCAGTGGAAGGCCACCGGTGATCTCAACGGACAGGTCGAGGAAGCCTTCTCCGGCCACGACCTAGCGACGGTCTTCGGGCGCATCGATTCCATGACGGAGGAGTTTGATAAGCGCAACGAGGAGCTGTTCCGCTCCGCCTCGCTAGCTCAGTTCCTGGCGGGCATGATGATGCCGATCATGCAGTTCATCTCCTACCTGTCCTACGTGGTCATCGCGGTGCTGGGTGCGTTGAAGGTGGCCTCCGGCACGCTGACGTTGGGCGGCGCGCAGGCCTTCATCCAGTACTCGCGCGAGTTCAACCAGCCGCTGGGCCAGCTGGGCGGCATGATGCAGCAGGTGCAGTCGGGCGTGGCCTCGGCAGAGCGCGTCTTCGAATTCCTCGACGCCGAGGAAGAGCCCGCCGAGGAGTCCACCTCCCGCTTGGGTGGGCGCGCGAAGGGCCTCGTGGAGTTCGACGACGTCGACTTCTCCTACAGCCCCGACAAGCCGCTCATCCAGGACCTCAACCTGCGCGTGGAGCCCGGCCAGACCGCGGCGATCGTCGGCCCCACGGGGGCTGGCAAGACCACGCTGGTCAACCTCATCATGCGTTTTTACGACATCGATTCGGGCACCATCCGGCTCGACGGCGTCGACACCGCGCAGATGTCCCGCCACGAGCTGCGCTCCCAGGTGGGCATGGTGCTGCAGGACGCCATGGTCTTTGAGGGCACCATCATGGACAACATCCGCTACGGCCGCCTCGACGCCACCGACGAGGAGGTCATTGCCGCCGCGAAGGCCACCTACGTGGACCGCTTCGTCCACTCCCTCCCCGACGGCTATGACACCAAGATTGACCAGGATGGCGGCGCGATTTCCGCCGGCGAACGTCAGCTCATTACCATCGCGCGCGCTTTCCTGGCCCAGCCGGCGCTGCTCATCCTCGACGAGGCCACCTCGTCAGTGGATACCCGCACCGAGGTGCTCGTTCAGCAGGCCATGAATGCGCTGCGCGCGGACCGCACCTCCTTCATCATCGCGCACCGCCTGTCCACGATTCGCGACGCCGACCTCATCATCGTCATGGAAGAAGGCTGCATCGTCGAACAAGGCACCCACGCCGAGCTTCTCGACGCCCACGGCGCCTACTGGCGTCTCCACCAGTCCCAGTTCCGCGAGGACTAGCTGAATGCTGACTCACTGATTTAGGGGCCGAGGATTTAAGGTAGGAGGCACGCACAGCAGCAATTAAAGGAGCGCGCATGTTCGGCTGGGTTGCCATCGCCGCATCGATCCCGGTGTGGCTGTACTTCATCTACCGCCTCACGGCGCTGTTTCGGTTCATCCGCTCCGGCGGGCCCACGCAGCTCAACCGCACCGACCGCCCCCTGGCGCGCCTCGGCCGCGTGCTCATCGAAGTCTTCGGCCATACCCACTTCAAAGGCCGCCCGCTGGTCAATGCCGCGCACTGGCTTGTCATGGTGGGTTTCCTCTTCGGCGCCATCGTGTGGTTCGAGGCCTATATCCAAACCTTTGCGCCCGATAAAGGCTGGCCGTGGCTGGGCGACTGGCCGGTCTACCACTTCATCGAAGAGGTCCTCGCCATCGGCACCGTGCTCGGCATTTGCTTCCTCATTGGCGTGCGCCTGAAACTCGGCCACACCGAGCGCGGCAGCCGCTTCTACAATTCGCAGGTCTTCCCCGCACGCCTGGTGGAGGCCATCGTGCTCCTCGAAGGCCTGGGCATGCTCGCCGTCAAGGCCGCCGCCATCGCCACCTATGGCGGTGGGTCCCCGTGGGCTGATTTCTTGACGATGCATGTGGCGGGGGTGCTGCCGACGTCGCCAAGCATGGTGCAATTCTTTGCCCTGGTGAAGCTGCTGACGGGCCTGGTGTTCATCGCGTGCATCGCGCGCTATTTCCAGTGGGGCGTGATGTGGCACCGTTTCATGGCCTTCTTCAACATCTTCTTCCAGCGCAACGCGGACGGTGAGAAGGCGCTGGGGGCTGTGCCCACGCCGGACCTGGAAAACCTTGAGCCGGGGAGCTGGAAGATGCTTCTCGACGCCTCCTCCTGCACCGAATGCGGCCGCTGCCAGGACCTGTGCCCCGCATGGAACACTGAGAAGCCGCTGAGCCCGAAGAAGCTCATGATGGACCTGCGCCAGGGTGCGCTGGATAATTACAACCCGCACGAGGGGCTCAACGTGCTGGCGATGGCGGGCACGATTGACGATGACGTCCTGTGGTCCTGCACCAACTGCGGTGCGTGCGTGGACCAGTGCCCGGTGGATATCGAGCACATCGACCATGTGGCTGACCTGCGTCGGTTTAAGGTGCTGGCGGAGTCCGACTTCCCGTCGGAGCTGACCGGGCTGTTTAAGAACATGGAGACGAAGGGCAATCCGTGGGGGCGTAACGCCTCGGAGCGGCGCACGTGGATTGATGAGGCGCGCGCCGATGGCATCGAGGTGCCGATTATCGGCGAGGACGCGGAAGATTTTTCGGACCTGGAGTACCTGTTCTGGGTCGGCTGCGCGGGTGCCTACGACGACAAGGGCCGCGCCACGACGCGCGCGGTGGTGGACATGCTGCACACCGCCGGCGTGAAGTTCGGCGTGCTGGCCACGGGCGAAACCTGTACCGGCGACCCGGCACGGCGTGCGGGCAACGAGTTCCTGTTCCAGGTGATGGCGGAGCAGAATGTTGCCACGCTTAACGACGCCTTCCAAGGCGTCCCCAAAGGCCAACGCAAAATCATCACGACGTGCCCGCACTGCTTCAACACGATCCGCAACGAGTATCCCGATTTCGACGGCCACTTTGATGTGCTGCACCACACGCAGCTGCTCAACCGTTTGGTGCGAGAGAAGCTGCTCGTGCCCGTGCCGCGGTCGCCGGAGAACCGCCGACCCGTCACGTATCACGACCCGTGCTTCCTGGGCCGCCACAACAAGGTCTTCGACCCGCCGCGTGAGCTCGTCGAGGCGACCGGTGCTTCGCTGGCGGAGATGGACCACAATCGCGATGAGGCCTTCTGCTGCGGCGCCGGTGGTGCGCGCATGTTCATGGAAGAAAACCAGGGCAAGCGAGTTAACGAGTTCCGCTCGGAGCAGGCCGTGGCGACCGGTGCCGAGCAGATTGCGACGGGCTGCCCATTCTGCAACGTCATGCTGACGGGTGGCGTGAAGGCCATCGCGCCGCAGACACAGGTCAGCGATGTGGCGCTCATGCTTCGCGATGCCATTGCCCCCTCCGGCGACCTTCCCGCCGCGCGCGAGAAGGCCTTCCTCGATACTCCCCGCCGCGAGCCTGTCCCAGAAAAGCCCGCCTCGGAGGAGGCTTCCAGCATCCCGTCCACCGCGCCGCAAGCACCCGCAACGCCAAGCACGCCAAACGCGGTCGCAACGCCAACGCCTCCCGCCGCGCCGAGCGCGCCCGCAGCGCCATCTGCCCCCAGCACGCCGAGCGCACCTACGGCGCCATCCCCTGCGTCCAACGCGCCCCAGGCACCAGCCGCGCCGTCGGCGCCCAGCGCGCCATCTACTGCGGCTTCGCCAACGGCTCCCAGTGCACCGCAGGCCCCAGCTGCGCCGCATGTCGCAGGAGCTCCAACTGCTCCTACGGCGCCGAGTGCTCCCACAGCACCTACGGCACCGTCCGTGCCAGACGCACCCGCAGCTCCATCTGCAAACACTCCGGCACCGAACGCAGCCTCTGTACCGCAGGCACCAGCGAACGCCCCCGCAGCACCCGGTACACCATCGACGCCAAACGCGGCCGCTGTACCGACTGCCCCGGCGGCGCCCAAGGCTGCAACAACGCCAAGCGCTCCCGGTGCACCGGCGGCACCAGCGTCGAGCGTTCCCAGTGCCCCCGCTGTACCAACCGCACCGCAAGCACCCACGGATACTCCTTCGGTGCCGAAGGCACCGCCTGCACCAACAGCACCGAGTGCACCAAACGCGGGCGCCGTGCCGAAGGCTCCGGAGGCGCCAGGCGTGTCGGAAGAGGGGGCGTCGGAAAGCAAAGACTAGTGCGACGTCAACCACAGCAGCGCCGCGTGAGCTAGGCATGCCTGGTTTCGCACAGGTACGCTCTACTCCATGCAATCTGACGTGACCTACGTCCTCGCCTCGGGCGAAAATAATTACACCGACTCGCTGGTGTCCTTCGCATGGATTATGGCGGTGGCGCTGCTGGCGCCGTTGGTGTCCCATGCGCTTGGCAAGAAGATGCCGGCCGTGGCGCTGCTTATTTTCTTCGGCATGCTCATCGGCCCGTCGATGTTGGGCCTGGCCCACGAGGACCCCGGCATCGGGATGCTCAAGGAGCTTGGCGTTGGTGCGCTTTTCCTGCTTGCAGGTTTCGAAATTGACCTCGCCGCCCTGAAATCGAAGGAAGCCGCCACAGGGTTATCCACGTGGCTCATCTGCGTGGTGGCGTGTGGCGTCGGCGCCTACTTCCTCATGGATGACATCCCCGGAGCCATCGTCATGGCTATCGCTTTGACGTCCACCGCCCTAGGCACCATCACGCCGATGCTCAAACAAGACAAACTGCTCGGCACGCGAGTGGGCGATTCCGTGGTCATCCACGGCGCCATCGGTGAAGTTGCGCCAATTACCGCGATGGCGCTCCTTCTGGGAACGCGCTCCACGTGGGCAACGATGCTGATTCTCCTCGCCTTCATCGCGATTGCCGTGGCTGTCGCCGTCATGCCGTTTGCTATAACCACCCTCATGCCGTGGTTCAAGGACGCATTCATCTCCGGGGCGGGCTCCACTAACCAAACCATCATGCGCCTCATCATTTTGATTCTGGCGATTCTCATGGCGGTCACGGCGGTCTTTGAGCTCGATATCGTGCTGGGTGCCTTCGCGGCGGGCATCATCTTGAACCGCATCGTGCCCGACGAGTTCCATAAGGGCTTGGAGAACCGCCTCGACGTGGTGTTTTATTCCATGCTCATCCCCGTCTTCTTCGTGGTCTCTGGCATGGCGATTGACTGGAAAGTCATCGTGGACGAACCCCTCAAGGTCCTCGGCATCCCGCTGCTCATCCTCGTGACCCGCGGCCTGCCGGTGTTCCTGCGCGAAAACCTCCACCAAACCGGCTCCAACGTCGAAACCACACGCGAGCGCATTCAGGTTGCCCTCTATGCGGCGACCGGCCTGCCCATTATCGTGGCCGTCATGACGCTGGCGGTGGATTCCGGCATCGTCGATAGTGAAATGGCCTCCATCTTTATCGCCGGCGGCGCACTCACCGTTGCAATCTTCCCGTTCCTCTCCAGCCTCGTGCGCGGAAAAGAGCCCGCCAAGGCGGAAGAATAGGGCTGCTAGAATATAGGGCGTGACTAATCCCTTCAGCATGCGGCTTTCCGACGCCGAACGGACCGACGCCGTCAACGACCTCGCCCAGGCCTTGGGTGAAGGCCGCCTGACCATGGATGAGTTTGAGGACCGCACCGACGCCGTCATGCGCGCCACTACCCGCCGCGAGCTGGCAGAAGTCTTCATGGATATCCCCACCAAGGCCAGCAGCGAGCTGAAGATTTACTCCCAGGGCGACGTCGCGCGCGCCTACCAGTCAACCCGGAAACCCCGCTTGGCCACCGCATTGGTTGGCTCCCTCGGGCTACTGTTCGGAGCGATCGCATCCTTCGCCACCCTGTCCGGGGCCACCGCCGCACTCACCGGCACCGGCCTGCTTTTCCTCATCCCCGCGTTGTGGATCATGCTGTACGTGGCCAAGGTGGGCCCCGAGTCCTGGCACCAGCCCTCCGCGCGGCAGATTGAGCGCCAGCGCATGCGCGAGCTCAAGGCCGCCGGCGCTGAAGAACGCGCACAGATGCGGGCGTTGGAGCAGGCGCAGTGGGCGGAGAGGCGTCGCCAAGCAAGTGAAATTACGGGAAATGCGATGAATCTGGCCAAACGCAAGCTGGAACAGTGGAACCAGAAGTAACATATCCGGCATGACTCACAACCGGATTTTTGATCAATCCACCAAACTACAGGGCGTTGCCTACGATATTCGCGGCGAGGTTTCCACGGAAGCCGAGCGCATGGAGCTCGACGGGCACAACATTCTGAAGCTCAACACCGGCAACCCAGCGGTGTTTGGTTTCGATGCGCCGGATGTCATCATGCGCGACATGATTGCGGCGCTGCCGACCTCCCAGGGCTACTCCACGTCGAAGGGTATTATCCCGGCGCGGCGCGCGATTGTGACCCGCTATGAGCTGGAGGATTTCCCCAGCTTCGACGTCAATGACGTGTACCTGGGCAACGGCGTCTCCGAGCTGATCTCGATGGTGACGCAGGCGCTGCTTGACGACGGCGACGAGGTTCTCATCCCCGCTCCTGACTACCCGCTGTGGACGGCGGCGACGTCGCTGGCGGGTGGCACACCCGTGCACTATCTGTGCGATGAGGAGGATGATTGGAATCCGTCCATTGAAGATATTCGCGCGAAAGTAACGGAGAAGACCAAGGCCATCGTGGTCATTAATCCGAATAACCCGACGGGTGCCGTGTACTCGCGTGAGACCCTGCAGAAAATCGTGGATGTAGCGCGCGAGTATAACCTGCTGATTCTGGCGGATGAGATTTATGACCGCATTCTTTATGACGGCGCGAAGCACATTTCGATTGCCTCGCTGGCGCCGGACTTGCTGACGATCACGTTTAATGGCCTGTCGAAGGCCTACCGCGTGGCCGGCTACCGCGCCGGTTGGATGGTGCTGACGGGCCCGAAGTCCCATGCGCGTGGCTTCATCGAGGGCTTAGACTTGCTGGCGGGCACGCGCCTGTGCCCGAACGTGCCGGCACAGCACGCGATTCAGGTCGCACTTGGTGGGCGTCAGTCCATTTATGAGCTCACCGGCCAGGGCGGGCGCTTGCTCAAGCAGCGCAATATTGCCTACGAGAAGCTCAACGAGATCCCTGGCGTATCCGTAGTGAAGCCGATGGGCGCGCTGTATTGCTTCCCGCGCTTGGACCCAGAGGTCTATGAGATTCACGATGACTCGAAGCTCATGCTCGACATCCTGCGCGCCGAGAAAATCCTCATGGTGCAAGGCACCGGCTTTAACTGGCCCACGCCGGATCATTTCCGCGTGGTCACGCTGCCGTGGGCCTCGCAGCTGGAGAACGCGATTGAGCGACTCGGCAACTTCCTGGTGAGCTACCGCCAGTAGCACAGCCGATACCTGAACTTCGCGCGATAGGGCCCACGGCGCAAAGAAAGCACAATACAAACGTGCATGCAGAATCCCTCACCGGCCGGTGTTATCAGTCCGGCGGGGCGGGGCTTCCCGGCTCGGAACGTGTGGATGTCCGTGATTCGGCCGGCTTTGCGGTCTGGGCGCGACGGCTTGTGCTAGGGCTCGCAACGGTGCTTACTGTTTCTTGACGGTTTTCGCGGATGCGCTGGGCGCGCGGCGCGCGGTGCGGATGCGCCGGTTCCCGCGGATCGCGGGGCCCAGCCGGCACCCATTTAATTTTGCCGTCTTCGCGCACGATGCGGCCCCGACCCGGCAAGCCATTGATGGCGTTGTGGTACTTGCACAGCGGGGTGAGGTTTTCGGGGTTCGTTTCGCCGCCTTTTCGCCATTCTGTGATGTGGTGTATCTGAGAGTAATCGGCGCCGCACAGGCACCGGTCCCAGGCACAGGTAGGTTGCTCACCGCTGGCCATGATGCGCTGCTTTTCCGAGGCAACGCGCTGGGTGCGGTGGAGTTCCACGGGGCCTTTGACACGGTCGACAAGCATGACGAGGCCTTCTTCGGCGAGCTCCCGCTCGATGAGCTCTTGGCCGGTGATTTTCGCGCCGTTGGAAAGCTGAATCACGATATCCCCGAGGTCCGGCGCCGCGGGGTCGCCGGCCGCTGTGCTGTCACGGCCGGATGTCTCATCGATGGCAGGCTCGTCAGAAACATTAGACGGTGATGCGGCGGCGGACTCGGTGGGAGGCATGGCACCCGTGGAGTCGGGGCGCAGGGTAGATGTGGTGGCGGGCTGGGTAGGAGGCGTGCCGTCAGCAGCGGGCGCGGCGGAGTCGGGGGGCGGGGGGGAGGGGTCACCTAAACGGCCCAAGATTATGGCGTACTCGGGGAGCTCCATGACGGCGAGGGTCTGGGCCACGGGGCGGGCGAGGCGGCCCTCACGAAACGCGGCGGTAAAGGAACCCACCGGATCCTCCTCATCGATATTGGGGCGCAGGTCCTCGATGAGCGCGGCCGGGGCCGTGAGCGTGAGCTTCGACAGCTCCTTGCCACGGCGAATTGTCACGCCCGGCTTCGGCGCGGGCGGCGGGCTGAGCTCACGAATGCGCTTGCGCGCATAGCGGGCCACGGCCTTTTCATCCCCCGCGATGCCGCACAACTCAATGCGCAGATCCCACGCCTCACGCTGCTTCTTCAACCTTCCCGCGAAGCGCTCAATGAGCAGCAGCGTGGGCAGGTCGTGCCCATTAGCGCGGGCAGCCGAAACGGCACGCGCCTGTTTGCGGGTGAAGGAGGTGGGGGCAAAGTAGACGTCGAAAAGCGCCAGCAAGGAACGCACCACAGACTCCGGACCCCACGCCCGCAGCTGCTCGAAGCTCAGCCCCGCAACGCCGGCGACGAGCTCAATGCCCGCCGCCTGGCTGCGAAGATGCGCTTCCACAAGGTTCATGCCAGCAACGCTAAACGCCCCACCCACACCACACAATGGCACCACCGCCAGCCTGTGGATAACTTGTTGATCGCGTCAGCAATACTTTTCTTTATTATGAAACTCATTCACAATAGTAGGCATGACTAACCTCAGCCCGTGGCGCACGGGGCTCCTCGGACTTCTTGCCATCACGGCCCTCGCAACCCTCGCGGGACTGTTCATCCTCCGCCCCACCAGCGCGCTCACCGAGCACACCAGCCCGGACTTTTCCACCACCTACGCCCTCAACCATCCACAGGTCGAAGGCACCGTGGAGACCGTGGATAACCACCTATGCTCCGACCCCCACACGGGCCGCGCCTTCGATGAGGCCCCGCTCATCCCCGCCGAGGGCGACGACACCTCCTGCACCCGCGCCCTCATTGACCTGACCTCCGGCGCAGACGCAGGCCGCAAAACGCAGATCGTATTCTATGGCGTGGCGAGTGACCCGACCCTCCACCCCGGTGACGAGGTAATTCTGACCGTCTCCAGCGACGGCACCTATGCCTTCGCCGATTTCCAGCGCGCCGGCAACCTTGGCTTGTGGGCGGTTATCGCCGCCGTCATCATCATCGCCTTCGCCGCCTGGCATGGGCTGCGCGCGCTGCTGGGCCTGGGTATCAGTTTGGCCATCGTGTTCTTCTACCTCATCCCCTCCCTCATCGAGGGCCATTCGGCGCTGCCGCTGGCGCTCATTACCTGCGCGGCCATCCTTTTCCTCGCCGTTCCTCTCGTGCACGGCGTGAACTGGAAATCAGCCTCCGCCCTGGGCGGCGCATTGGTGGCGCTAGCGATTTCGGGGGCGTTGGGGTGGGCGTCGATAAGCAGCACGGCGCTGACGGGTTCAAGCTCGGAGGATAACCTCAAGCTGCTGCTCTACATGCCGGGGGTTTCCGTCGTGGGCGTGCTGCTGTGTGGGTTCATCATCGGTGCGCTCGGCAGCCTTAACGATATCGCGGTGGCGCAGGCCTCCACCGTGCGCGAGCTGCACGCCGCCGATCCGACGGTGGGGCCCGGCACGCTCTTTACCTCAGCCATGAAGGTGGGCCGCGACCATATCGCCTCCATGGTGTACACCATCGTGCTGACCTATACCGGCGCGGCCCTTCCCCTGCTCATGCTCATCACGGCGGCGCAGCGCCCAGCCCTGCAGATCCTCTCCAGCGACCTCGTCGCCACGGAGGTTCTGCGCTCCCTGCTGGGCGCGATGGCCTTGACACTCGCGGTGCCGCTGACCACCGTGATTGCGGCGTTTACTGTGCCGGAAGGACGCGACCAAGCGCCTCGACGGTCCAGCCCGCGGCACGCCAAGCATCGACGCTGAGCACGTTGCGGCCGTCGATAATGTGGCGGCGGGCCACGAGTGCACCAGCCTCAGCCGGGTCGAGGTCGCGAAATTCCTGCCACTCGGTGGCGAGGATGACCAGCTCGGTGTCCTTGAGTGCCGCGCTTGCCGACGCCGCGTAGTTCAACGTCGGGAATACCTTCTTGGCATTCTCCATGCCCTCCGGGTCGTAGACCGTGACGGCGGCACCGGCCAGGGAGAGCGAACCGGCCACGGAGAGCGCCGGCGAATCGCGGACGTCATCGGAGTTGGGCTTGAAAGCGCAGCCCAGAACGGTGACGCGGTGGCCGAGGAGGGATCCGTCGAAAGCCTGCTTGGCCAAGTCCACGACGCGATCGCGGCGGCGCATGTTGATGGCGTCGACCTCACGGAGGAAGGTCAGAGCCTGGTCCGCACCCAGCTCGCCGGCGCGCGCCATGAAGGCGCGGATATCCTTGGGCAGGCAGCCGCCGCCGAAGCCCAAGCCCGCACCGAGGAATTTGCGGCCGATGCGTTCGTCGTAGCCGATGGCGTCGGCAAGCTTGACCACGTCCGCACCGGCAATCTCGCAAATTTCAGAGACCGCGTTGATGAAGGAAATCTTGGTGGCCAAAAAGGCGTTGGCGGAGACTTTCACCAGTTCCGCGGTCTGCAGGTCGGTCACGATGAACGGGGTGTTCTGCGCCAGCGGCTTGGCATAGACCTCGCGGGCAACCTCTTCGGCACGACTCTCGGCGAATTCGCCGACGCCGAGGACGATGCGGTCCGGGGTGATGGTGTCCTTGACGGCGTAGCCCTCGCGCAGGAACTCCGGGTTCCACGCAATCTCCACGCTGGTGCCCTCCGGGGCAAGCTCATTGGCCATCTGCTGCAGCTCCGCTGCGGTGCCCACCGGGACGGTGGACTTACCGAAGATGATGTGCTCGCCCTTCAAGCGCGGCACGAGTTCCGAAATGACGGACTTCACGTAGGTCAGGTCCGCCGCATAGGAGCCGTGTGCCTGCGGGGTTCCTACGCCGAGGAAGTGCAGGTTGGCGAATTCCGCGGCGTCGTCATAGCTGGTGGAAAAACCCAGGCGGCCAGACTCGATGTTGCGCTCGAGCACCTCCGGAAGGCCGGGCTCGTAGAACGGCACGCGGCCATTCTTGAGGGCTTCAATCTTGTTTTCATCAACATCTACACCGAGTACCTCGTGGCCGAGCTCCGCCATACAGGCGGCGTGAGTCGCACCTAGGTAGCCGGTACCAATAACAGTCATACGCATAACCGGCTATTTTAGGCGCTGCGCTACCGTCTCGCCCGGCGAGATGCGGATTGTTTAGCGGAAGTTTAGATAGGACTTCGACGGTGTAGGCCCGCGCTGACCCTGATACTTCGACCCCAACGCGCCGGAGCCATACGGGGCCTGCGCCGGCGAGGACATCTGGAAGATGGCCAGCTGGCCCACCTTCATCCCCGGCCACAAGGTAATGGGCAAGTTCGCGGTGTTAGACAGCTCGAGCGTGATGTGTCCGGAGAAACCCGGATCAATGAATCCGGCCGTGGAGTGCGTCAGCAGGCCCAAGCGCCCCAGGGAGGACTTGCCCTCCAAGCGGCCTGCAAGGTTGGCCGGCAGGGTGAACTTCTCCAGCGTTGCACCGAGCACAAATTCACCCGGATGCAGCACGAAGGCATCGCCCTCAGCCACCTCCACCTCGCTGGTGAGGTCCGGCATCTCCTGCTTGGGGTCGATGTGCGTGTAGCGCGAGTTATTAAACACGCGGAAGAACTTGTCTAGGCGCACATCGATGGAGGAAGGCTGGACCATCTCTGCGTCATAAGGCTCAATACCCAAGGCATCAGGCCCCTCTGAGTCGATGGCGGCACGAATATCACGATCGGAAAGAAGCACGGCACACAGTCTACCTCCCCACTGGGCCTTTTATGGCCTCGGGCGGCGGCGGTGCTAAGCTTTACGACGATGCACATTCTGCATTGCGCCGACGTAGTTTAATGGTAGAACTGCAGCTTCCCAAGCTGCTGGCGCGGGTTCGATTCCCGTCGTCGGCTCCACGTATTTTCCCAGTTCATGGACTAATTTCATACCTACAGGATGGACCATGACAGCCCCTATCTTCACGCCCAAAACCACAGCGGAGCTTCGCGCTGAACGTGAGCATGTACTTCAAGATCTTGCGCCCCGCACAATCGATGAGCTCCGCGAACAGCGCGCGGTTGATCAAATTTTAGCCATCGACGAGGCCACTCTGAATCGGTATGAAGCCCTGTGCTTCGTTATCGGCGACTAGACAGACACGTTTTCTCTCAGAGCTACATCGTCCCTAGCCTGAGATTCAAAAATTACCCCCACGTCAATACCAGGGCGTGCGGTAGCAAACCCCACAGGCAGGACACAATGGGCAAGCACGAACCAGCGGAAATCAGCGACGCACCCAAGAAGAAGGGCGTCAACCCCAACGCCATCATTGCGTTAATTCTGATCCTCGTCGGTCTCGGTGTCTTGCTCTACCCCGTCGTGGCCACGCAGTGGAACAACCACACCCAATCCCGCGCCGCCGAGGAATACGCCAAGCTGGAGAAGCAAGCCCCGCCAGAAGTACTGCACACCGCCTGGGAGGAGGCACAGGCCTACAACGCCCAGCTGGGCCAAATCAGTGTGGAAGACGCTTGGACCACCACCGATGACGAGAACTCTCCCGAGTACCAGCGCTACCGCCAATACCTGTCTGTGCTGTCGGAGACCGATGCCATGGGTCGCATCGTCATCCCCTCTATTGATTCCGATCTGCCCATTTATCACGGCACCTCAGAAAAAGCACTCTCCCGCGGCGCTGGCCACCTCTACGGCACGGACCTACCTGTCGGTGGCGTGGGGAACGGCGAGGGCAGGCACGCAGCGCTCTCTGCTCACACGGGTCTACAGAATGCCACGCTGTGGGACAACCTCACCAAGGTCAAGAAGGGCGATGCTTTCTACATCGCCGCCGGCGGCGAGAAGCTCAAGTACGAGGTGCACGATATTCGGGTTGTCGAGCCTGCGGACACCAGCTCGCTCCACCGTGAGCCAGGCCAGGACCTCGTTACGCTCATTACCTGCACCCCCTACGGTGTTAATACCCACCGCTTGCTCGTCACCGGCCACCAAGTGCCGATGGATCCGGAAGATGAGGCTGCGTTCAACAGCTCGGGTGTTCACTGGCAGTGGTGGATGTGGGTCATTCTGGCAGCCGCTGTCATCATCGTGCTTCTGCTCATCTACTGGTGGCGCAAATATGTCAGCCACGCCAAGGACGCCGCGCTTGACGACGACCCGCAAGATTCCTAGCCGCTGATGAAAATGCATCAAGGCCCGCTCTTCCTTTTGTTATTGGAAGAGCGGGCCTTTTCTAGGAGTAGCCGCAGGCGCTGGTTCTATACTCGGCGACGTCGCAAAGCAAAGCACCCTGCCGCGATAATCACGGCACCAGCGAGAGCCCACAGGCCCACGCCCTCACCACCGGTCTTGGGCAGTGCACCCTTGGTGATGTCAGCGACCTGAAGGACGCCGATCTTCTTCACACAGTTGGCAGCGGTGTCAGACTCAGCGCACCTATTACTGGTGATCGCGGTCCCCCCGGAGAGCACCTTGATGACTGCATTGCCATTCTGATCCCACTCCGTCGAGAACTTGATCGGCGCGGGCAGCAGATTATAGCCGTTCGGCGCCTTCGTCTCGATGAGGTAATAAACGCCAGGGGCATCCAAGCCTTCGAGCTTGACGCGGCCTGTGGTGGTGGTCGTGGACTGCTTCACCACGGGGTTAGCATCAGCGTTGACGCTGCCATCCGCGTTTAGCTTCAGGTTGCCGTTAGCATCACTGCGGTGGACGGTGAACTGCGCGCCGCCAAGTAACCCGTCGGTTTGGATCTCGTCCGGGTTGTCCGCGTTATAGCTCGCCTTTTCGAGCAGGACGTCCATCGTTTCCTTGGTCTCCAGCGGGATACAGTCAGTATCCTTCCAGCCGCCCATTTCTGCCTCATTCATGAGGCCAAATTTAGGCTCGTACAGGCCACCCTTGGTGTAGCAGCGGGTGTTTCCTGAAGGTTGGCTCGGGTAGCCGGCGGGTACAGAGGTGCTGTCCAGTTTTGAACGATCCAGCTTGAAGCGCACCGTTACCTCGTAGACGTGCTGCCCAGTGCTTCCGTCAACACCCTTGGGTTTAATGATCTTCGGAGTGTCATTCTTGTTGAGCTCAAAGGGGCCGGCACCTTGGTACGCACGCGGCTGGCTGGTCTTGTTGAACTCGTCCTTGAAGATCACAGTGGCCCCAGTAACCGTGGCAGCACCAACAAACCTCGGGGTGTCCGTGAGCTTGCCGTAGATCACGTCGTTGGTGTCGAAGCCAGGTGCGTCCGGTGCCTCAACTACGACGTTGTACTTCGCGGTATATTCATTCGCTGCACCAGGAACAGGTTGCGGTGTGCTGTCGACGGCAACCTTATTGAAACAGGCTTCAGTAGCGACGTTGTCATCTTCAGCCGGGCTAGACTCCCCGTCCGTAGCCTGGAAAGCAACCTTGTTCGGACTACATACCGTCTTGAGGTTCCCGTATTCATCTGTTCGCACCGGCGCAGAGACGACATACTCTACCTTCGCGTGCCCTGGAAGAGTACCAACATAGCCCATCATGTATCGGGACTCACCGTCCGCTCCGGATGGGACAATCATGCCTGCATAAATACCAGTTCCCGGCGCAATCTGATCAGGCCCGGGCTTTTGACCGTTGACCTCGGTAGATCCTGCTCCAAATCCCTCGAATTTCGCAGTGGGACCGGAAGCGTTCACTCCATAGTGAGTATCCGTTGGTAGGTATTCCCAGAATGTGCCGCCCGAACTGGTGTTATCCGTGGTGTTTTCCACGGAGATGGTCCAGAAAGTACGCACCTCGCCGTTTACCACCTTGGTCTCCGAGCGTTGCTTCTTCACCGCAATGTTTGATTGCAGCCCTGGCGGTGGCGGAACTAGGTCGGAGGCCGCGTCCGTGTTAAATGAAGCAGGCAGGTTGTTCATTATGTTGACCAGCTCGAACTTCGGGCTATCATCATCTGGGTTGGTGATCTTTAGCTCAAAGCCCAGCTGATTCGCATTCGCACTACCCGAGCCAAAGCCCAGGTTTCCATTGGAGTAGGTCCACGCCTTGCCCCAAGAAGCAGAGGGGTTCGAGATCGTGCGCCCATCGAAGGTCTTGATGCCGGTGAGATCCCAGGTCCTGATGTCGCCGGTCTGTGTGTCAATGCGTTCAAGGATAAGCTTGTCGCCTGCCTGAGCCTTACTCTGGAAACCCCACATATACTTCTGGGCCTGCGGGAGCACCGCCCAGTCCTCCGAGTAGGACTTCTGGCTTCCTAGCACGCGTTGAGCCGTGACTTTGTCGACGTCGACCTTATAAAGGTGACGGCTACCAGAAGTGGACGTGTTGGCCACAAAGAATCCCTCGCTGGTGTACACGCCAGCGTTGAGGACATCCCGGTCGCCGCTCGTTTCAAACGGGGTACCGGTACTTCCGGCCTTTAAAATAGGCCCAAGATTATATACTTCACCGGTTGCCGGATTGATCTGAAGGAGATTTCCTGCCGGGTAGCAAGGATCACCATTTCGGCCGCGACTCTGGCTCACCGCATAGAGCCAGTTATCACTCGAATCAAAGGCTAGAGCATTGTACACCCAGGGAGTGGACTCTCCCACCTGGCGAAAGTCTCGGCCTTGGTTGACTTGACGGCTCAGAATGGAAGTGTCTCGGCGAAGATCCTTAGGTTCACTGGTTACAACGTAGACAGGGCTACCGTCGGCAAATTCAGCTGGGGTGAGATCGCGCTTTGGCTGTCTGCTTGTAACCGGATCTTGGCACTCCTCTTTCGCAGGAACGGTGAAGGAAGCTGTAAACACTGTATCGGCTGGCCCGCGGTGAACACCCTTAAACTGAATCTGTGCGGTGCCACCAATAGTAATCTGCGGCAGGATGACTTGGTATTCCTTGGCGCTAATCCTTTTGTAGGTCACCTTCGCCTCATACCAACCTCCGTTGGCACCGGTGTAATAGATCGTCAGGTCATCAGGGTTAGTCGATAAATAACTGTTAACGCTGGATTTGAGGGTAACCACCGTGCCTTGCGGAATGGACAGCTGGCCGCCAAAAAGCTCACCGGCCGGAATCTTAAAGTTCGGGATATAGCGGGTTCCCTTGAGCACGTAACCATCGTTTTGCATCGTGATGGTTCGGTCGCCTGCAGCGTACGGGGTAATGTTCGGTGCTGCCATCAGGCGAGCTGGAGCCTCGTCAACGTCAGCAATTTCCAGCGGCTCAGTCACTTCCGAAGGAGCTTCTGGGGTTTCGCTGGATTCCGTTGAAGACGTGCTGGGCGTCTCCTCGGCTACTCCCCGCGCATCGACGGACATCCCACTAAATTCGGAATCCTCTGCGACCGCTGGGAACTTCAATGAGAAAGCTGCTCCTGCTGGCACGTCAGTAGAAAGGCCAGTGATTCGGAAAGTCACTGAAGAGCTGGTTGATTTTACAACGAGGTTGTCTCCTTCGCGGACGGGGATCTCTTCGCCGTCGATAGTCAGCGTGTAGGCCGAGCCTTCGAACTCCAGTCCTGCAGTCTCAACAGTGAACTCCAACTCATCCACGGTTCCGGCGTCAACAAAGTGGCCTTCAAATGTTGCGGAGTCGCCAGCAGTCAGGCTTTGTTGGTCGGCAGAATAGAGCTCGGTGCGCAGGGCCGTGGTTTGTGCTTCGGCGACAGCGCCAATGATGCCGGGCAGAGCAGCCGGTGCAGCAACGCTAAAAATGAGGGCCAGCGCCGCAATGAACGCCGCTAAAACCCGCCAGCGGTACACTACCCGCTCGGCCGAGTGAGTATCTGTCCAGGACATTAGCGTCCCTCGCTTTCTGAATTCTTCCTGCGACTAGAGGCAATCATCACAAAACCAGTGGCAATCAACGCCAACGCTGCGGCCACCACACCGAGTATTTCTGCGCCGGTCATTGCCAATGAGCCACCATTCCCTTGCGAATGGTTCGGGGAATCTGGAGTTGTGGTTGTACCAGATTCCGGGTTGTTAGGTGGCGTTGCCCCAGGCTCGTGCGGTGTCTCTCCTGGCTTCGTCGGTGGTACCGGGGGAATCAACGGTGGGAACACCGGTGGAAACTTCGGCGTTGTCCGCGGGGTACTCGGGGTTGTCGATGGAGTATTCGGAGTTGTCGGTGAAGTTGTCGGGGCCGTTGGAGTCGTCGGCGGCGTCGGTGTTTCACCCGGTTTGTGGGTCTTAGCCACGATTACTCCTGGTACCGGATTCGGGTTATCTACCACCGTGTGGAATGGAACCGCCACCACAAACGGGTTGATCTCCCGATAGGAATCATCCGGGGCCGAAGATGTCACCACATAGAAGCCATGAGCTAGACCATCAAACGTCACCTCTCCGTTGACGTTGGTGATCTGCTCTACGTGCACATCGGTGCGCCAATCACGAACCTCGTCGAGATTCGCGTTCCGTACGCGAGCTGCGTCGTCAGCGTTGGTCGGGTCCAAACCGGCAAGCCGGTCCAGATGAATTGTGACACCTTGGATTTTTCCCGAGGGTGCCTGACCATCGTCGTTGGGATTGCCTTGTGTCAGCCGAATTGTCACTGTATCCGTAGCCATAGTGCGTTCCGCACCAGTGGACTGCTGCCCGGCAACCTGCACCGCTTCTGCAGCAACCATGCCCGGCCCTGCGAACGCAATCGCACACGCTACTCCGACGGCAGCCACTCGGGCCGACCACGCATTTGTCAACCTCTTCATCGCCTTACTCCCGCACGCTACTTTCCTCACTAATAACTTCTTGTGCTCCAGCAACCGTCTTCTGGCGTCGCAGCCACCACACCAGCCAACACCCAATGACAATCACCGCAGCCAACAGCGCGTACATCCACCACTGCCAGCCCGGTCCGTGGGAGGCGTCGAACACCGACTCCTCTCCCGGCTCCAAAGGAACCTGATGACCACGCACCAACAAGCGGTGCGTATTGATCCCGTACGGGGTGCACGTAATCAGCGTGACGTAGTCCTGATCGGCGACTGGACGCAGACTATCCACTTCACTTGGCAGCACCACTTGAATGTCGTCTACGACATACTTCAACTTGTGGCCAGCCACCTGGATGTAGAACACATCCCCCTCAGAAGCAGAGTCGAGATGATCAAACATCGTCGAATTCGCCAGGCCGGTGTGCCCTGTAATGACGGAATGGGTTCCTGATCCGCCTACCGGCAAATCAGAGCCATACAAATGCCCCAGGCCCCGCTGCAGTGTCTTATCCGCGGTGCCATGAAACACCGGCAGATCGACGTCTATTGCTGGGAATACAAGGCGGGCCATCGCTTCGGTCTCACCCAACTGATTCAGATAAGCCTCATAATCGGGATTATCTACCCCGATACGGTTCAGCCACGGATCCAGAATCGGACCCGAAGTCTGCTCCTCGTTGTACGCATGCGCAGCATCCCATACGGAGTCTTGCACCTGCGCTGGTGTCTCTTTATCCAGTCGCGCATATTCCTGCGCTATCCGTGAGGCATTCCAATTGTTCCATGCGGTCGAGACCACTGGGTACAGCATCACCAACAACCCGATGACAACGACTATCACCGGAAGGACTAGACCTCCACGGCGCCTGTGCCGCCGGCTCGAATCTTGGTCTAACACCGAAGTCAACGACCCGCACCACCCAAATCAATGCCCCACGCGCAAACACCGCGCGACCGGGATAACAACGAGAGAGAAAGAAGGGAACTGCAATCTATTCTTAGCCCAGTCCCCTTACTGGGTCGAGCACCCTACGTTGGTTACCCGACCCGCAGTGCAGACCATCATGGACAGTCTGCACCACCGGAACTATGCCCGGCTATTAGTTACGTGCGGTGCGACGAGCGAACCAAGCACCAGCAGCAACAATCGCCGCGCCAATAGCAGCCAGGATGCCCACACCGGCACCACCGGTCATCGGGAGGTTCGGCGTACCCTGCTTGATGTTCTCAATCTCGGATACGAGGGTGATCGCATCGTCACCCTCACCGGTCTCCGCGATATTCTCGCGGGTGAAGTCGATCTCAATCGGGCTCTCCAACTTGGCGTAACCAGCCGGTGCCTTCGTCTCGACTAGGCAGAACTTCTTGGTAGCCGGTGCTTCCTTGTTGTCCTCGAAGTCGGTGACGTGCAAGCCATCGATGGTGAAGGTACCGTCGGCGCCGGTGGTCCAGTTCTCTGCGTTACCAATCTTGATCTTGGAACCCAGGTCGGAGGCCGAGGTGCACTGATAGAGCTCAAACACAGCGCCTTCCAGGACCTTGCCGGCTTCCTTGCCGTCCTTCTTCACAACCTTCAGCTTGCCGTGATAGGTCACGACCTCGTTGGTCTTGTTCTTGACCTCGTTGCCGGTGTTCGGGTTGTTGAAGATGACATCAGCCTGGTTCTTCAGCTCGGTGGTGTCGCCCACTTCCTTGCGCTTGACCTCGAAGGTCAGAGACATCTTGTCACCGGACTTAACCTTGGCAAGGCCCTGCTCGGTCAGGGTGACGACGAGCTTGTTGCCGCTTTCAGCAGGGTTATTGACTGTATAGTCGCCCTCGGCCAGAGTCGTCTCACCAGCCTTGACCTCAGTAACCTTCTGGAAGTCCAGGCGCTTGTCCAGCTGGTCCTCAAAGCGGAAGGCAGTCAGACTCTTGCCCTCGCCCCAGGTCGGAGCGTCAGCGTTAATGGTGTAGGTGTATGCGTCCTGGATGTTCTGATCAGCATCCTTGACAGTCTTCTCGGTCGTGGTCTCGGTGTTCTTCGGGTAAGCCACCACATCGTAGTTCCACGCATCCCTTGCCTCGTTGACCATCGGTACCGACACGATGAACGGAGCGCCAGCAACGATACCGTCCGGAGCCTTAGTTTCCTCTACCAAGTAGATACCCAGCTCCAGGCCGTCGAACGCAGCTTTACCATCGTCATCGGTGGTCGCGTCCTTGACGGTAGAGGTCTTATTCTCTTCGTTGACGTCTGCAGCCGACTTCGGGAACGTGGACCAATCACCGTTCTGGAGGTCATAGTTCAGCTTGGTGATCTTGTAAGTCACGCCAGCCAGCGGATCACCCGGCACGCCTTCCATCTCCTGGCCGGTAGCCGCAGTACCCGACTCGGCCCCCTTCTTCTTGTGGAGAGTAATCGAGCCCTTCTTGGAGAAATCGATGTTTGCCTTGTTTACAGCACCCTGCTCAACGACAGGCTGCTCAACAGCAGTACCGTCTTGCGCCAGGGCCCCCGGAGCGGAGATACCCAGAGAAAGGCCAACGACGGCAGCGAAGGTAACCGAACGAGCGGTACGAGAGATCTTATTCACGGAAACTGGTCCTTTACACGAGTCCTACAATGAGACACCGCGCCTCATTGACTATGCGCAATCCACTCCGCACTGTTCACAGATCGCGGCCCGACGCATCGCTAAGAATCTTTCGCCCGTTGAGAGAAACAATTCTGAGAGCAAGAGGTATCTACGCAGGCCTCCAGCTTTGACTAACGGCAGCCTGTGGATTACATAGCTAGATCTTATACTCAGAGGCGAAAACAAAATACCCGGCAAATACTTGCCCCCTATAAAACCAGCTAGCCCCCCCCTGATAATCCCCAACGTCCATTCTTGTACAAGAGATCATTTTCGCAGTTAAACTATAGTTTTCGCAGCCACCACCCCACGATAGAGTGAGAACTACCACACCACCCCCTCAAGGGGGTAAATCCACCCAACTTTACGCCCGTCACATGCGGAAAAGCCAATATACAGAGTAAGCCTTCCGGGCAGAGTGTCGCGCAATAGCAGAGAACTTGACCATTAGCCCCGCCAATATTGGCAGGGAGCCAAAACCTTTGACGCGCAAACAAAAAGGAAGCGTCAAGGGGACAGCTTAGGCGCGCTCGAAACCATTTATATTCTCAGTTTCTAACTGAGCACACGACCGATCGTTGATAGCATTAAGATTCCTTACAAGCGCTCGTTAAGAACCTTCAGTGTCAGCTGCAGCACGAAGGAGCGCGGCGTAGGCGCCGTCGCGCGCGAGCAGCTCGGCGTGGGTGCCACGCTCGACCATGCGGCCGGCATCGAGGACGACGATCTGGTCGGCATCGCGGATGGTGGACAGGCGGTGCGCAATGACCAGGCGGGGCGCATCAGCGCCGAGAACTGCTTCTTGGATGGCGCGCTCGGTTTCGTTGTCGAGGGCCGAGGTGGCCTCATCCAGGATGAGCACTTGGGGTTGGCGCAGCAGCGTGCGGGCCAACGAGAGGCGCTGCTGCTCACCGCCGGAGAAGCGGTAGCCGCGCGATCCCACGAGAGTATCCAACCCGTCGGGAAGCGCGGCGATGACCTCGTCCACGCGCGCGGCGTTCAGCGCCGTCCACATTTGCTCCTCTTTGGCATCGGGCTGCGCGAAGAGGAGGTTCTCCCGCACGGTGCCGTGAATGAGGTAGGTCTCCTGAGAGACCACGCCGATGACCTCCGCGCGCTGCGCCGGCGGAATATCGCGCAGGTCTACCCCACCCAAGCGCACGGTGCCTTCGGTAGGGTCAGCCAAGCGCGCCAAAAGGGCGGCCACCGTGGACTTACCGGAACCGGTATGACCCACCAGGGCCGTGGTGGTGTGTGCGGGGATGGAAAGGGAGACATCGCTCAGCGCGTCGGTGTCGGTGCCGGGGTAGCGGTAGGAGACGTGCTGGAGGGTGAGGGAGGCGTCGGCAAGCTGAGCGGGCTCGGTGGCCTCGGTAAGTTCGGGCTCTAGGTCGAGGTACTCGAAGATGCGGCTGAACAGCGCCATCGACGCCACCCACTGCGCGCCCACGTTGAGCAGGCCGGTAATGGGGCGGAAAATCTGGGTCTGCAGGGTGGAAAAGGCAATGAGCGTGCCAATCGTAATCCCCGGGCGCAGGCCGGCCACCAGGTAGATCAGGGCCGGCATGACCCCGAAAATAATCTGGGTGAGTGCCATGCGCCAGCGCCCGGCCAGCTGGGACTCCAGCTCCAAGCGAATGAGAGAGCGGGAGGTTTTCTCAAACCCGTCAAACACCCGCTCCTGCGCGCCCAGCGTGGCCGCCAAACGCATGCCGGAGACTGACAGGTTCTCCGAAATGGTCTGCTGCAACGTCGCCTGCGCGCGGCTGTTTTTCTCCATGAGGCTGCGGCGCAGCACGGCGGCGCGGCGGGTCAGCCACACGGCGGGCGGCAGCACGATGAGGGACAGCAATGACAGGGTTGGCGAAAGCGCCACCATCGCCACCAACGTGGCCACCGTCATGGTGAGGTTGCTGGCCACGGACGTCGCCGTGGTGGTGACCATGCCGCGCATCGCCGCGATGTCATTGGTCAGGCGGGATTGAATCTCACCGCCGCGGTTGTTGGTAAAGAACTGCAGCGACTGGCGCTGCAGGTTGGCAAAGACCTGCGTGCGCAGCTCGTGCATGATGGTGTGCCCCACCCGCGCCGACAGAAAGGACTGGATACCGCCGATGGCCTGAGACACCACCGTGAGGGCCAGCATGCCGCCGACGAGCCACAAAAGCAGCGCGGTGTCATACTGCGGGATGGCCTCATCCACGGTACGGCGCACGAGGAAAGGCTGCGCCACGGTCAGCCCAGACGTCGCCACGATGAGCGCCACCACCAGCAGCAGCGTGCCGCGGTGCGCGGCAAAAAGGCCGGCGACGCGAGCAAACTTCACCGGGTGCTGGGCCAGCTGATCGACGTCCGCCGGGTCCTTCACCGCGGTGTGCATCGGCCGCGTCATGGCTTAACCGCAGGTAACGATGGGCTGCGGATCGTACACCGTGGTGGTGGTCTCCCGGGAGATTTCCTTGCCGGACAGATCCTTAATCACGCGGGTATCGGACGTCGTAAAGCCCGGCGCGCCAGACGACGGCGAGCAGTCCTCGCTCACAGACTTGCGCTGCGGCTCGGTCTTGGCCCAGCGGCCGTTGTTGATGGACTCCACCTCCACCGTCTTCACGCCCTTGAAGCGCACGGTGATCTCGCTGCCGAAGTCAGTCTCGATGCGCACCGGGTGGTTCGAGGTGTTCTTGAACTGCAGGTCAATAGCACCTTCGTAGACGGTGGCCTCGCGGCCGGCCGGGTAGCGAGAAATGTAATAGGAGTGCGGAGTGTGTGCGACGTCCTCCATCCCCGCGAAGTAGGCCGCGTTGTACAAGGTGGTGGCGAACTGAGAGATGCCGCCGCCCACGGCCTTGCCCGCGTGGCCGTCGATGATGATGCCGGATTCCACATAGCCCTGCGCGGTACCGCGCGGGCCGGTGTAGCCGTTGAGGGAGAAGGTCTCACCCGGGTTGACCACGGCACCGTTGACCTCCTGGGCCACCAGGCGGATATTGGTGCCGGAGGCCCCGGAGAAACCGCCGGTAGAAAACTCGGACACGGTCTCATCGAAGGTGGCCTTCTCTGCCATTTCCGTGGTGAAGTCTGCGGGGTCCGGCTTGTAATCGGCATCCCATTCGCGGTCGTCCTCGCTGCTCACACGGTCCTCGAAGCCCTCGAGGGTCTTCTCCCAGTCGATGATGGAGCCATCCACCGAGGGCGTGATCTGCTTGTCGTTGCCGCTGAAGGAAATTTTGGCGTTGGTGCCGGGCACCTCGGAGCCTTGCATGCGCTCTTGGAAAAGCTCGCGCGCGCGGTTCTTATCCACCTTGAGGCGTAGCTCGCCATCCTCCGCGGCGATGGAGACGAACTGGGAAATCTCCGGCTTGCGCAAGGTGCCGGTGGTGTTGTTCTCGCCCTTCAGCGTGAGCGGGTTATCCAGCGCGCGGGCGGCATCCCCGGTGCGCATGGCCTCAATCGCCTCATCATTAATCTGCGGCTCCACCACCATCGGCTCGACCTCGACGCCCTCGGGGTCGAGCCAGTGCTTGACGACGCCCTCGTGCAGCTCTCCCTCTTCGACTGCCTGGCCGAGCTTGGGTTTGGTCTCCTTGAGGGAGCCGTCGATAAGCTCCAAGTTTCCATCCTCCGGCTCGATCTTCAGATCGTTGCCAACACGCTCGAGTTCTCCGGAGAGCTGGCCCTCATCGACATCCACGGCGACAGGGATCTCCTGGGTGGGCTTGATGAAGCTGTACAGGCGCGAGAAGGGGTTCAGGGAGGCATCAGGAATGCCGTCGACGGCCTTCTGGTAGTTCAGGCTCAGGCCGGAGTCCTGGGGGATAAGCTGCGAGCTTTTCTCCCCGGCGCGGATATCCACGGGCTGGGCCGCGACATCCCCGAGTTCCTGCTCCAGCTTCTCCACCGCGGCGGTGCGCTCCATGCGGGAGATGTCCACGCCGCCGACCGACGTCGCGCGCGGAACCTTGTGCTGGTTGGCCATCACGTCCCACGCGTAGGCGATGCCGGCGATGAGTAGGAGGCCGACGAGCACGCCAAGAGTCACCTGGAGCCCCTTGCGTTGCTGCTGCCTATGTCCGATTGCCTTTTTCACGTGTACGAGATTAACGTCTGCCAGCTGGTTTTTACTAGTCGCGCTCCTGCTGGACCACGACTTCGGCAGCTGCATCAATGACCGCGTTAATGTCCTCGTCGGTGGACCACAACGGCATATCGGCACCTGCAGCAAGGGCTGCGGCCACGGCCTCCGGCACGCTGAAGTTCTCCGAAATAGAGGCCATTCCGCCCAGGTCATCGGTGTAAATCGTGCCCTCGAAGCCGAGTTCCTCGCGGGCCAGCTGGTAGGCCCGCGGGTTGAGGGAGGCAGGCTCCTCGCCGAGACCAGGGACCACGAGGTGTCCCATCATGAGTGCTGCTTCCGGGGCTTGCGGGAGAGCGTTGTGAAAGGGCACGAACTCGTGTCCATAGAGTTCTTCCAGCGGCGGGGTCACCGCCTCCCCCAGGTGCGTGTCCCCGGAGGCGCGCCCGTGGCCGGGGAAGTGCTTGAACACGGCCTTCACACCGGCGGCCTGCAGCCCGCGGGCAAAGGCCGCGCCATACTCGCCGGCGGCCTGTGGGTCGGTGGAGAAGGCGCGGTCACCGACGACCTCCAGGTCTCCCCCATCCACATCGAGCACGGGGGCGAAGTCCACCGTCACGCCGTGGGCGCGCAGGCTGTGGCCGATCTCCGTGGCCAGGGCCTCGACCTCCTCCGGGCTATGGCCTTCCGCCATGGCCTGCGGGGAGGGGTAGTCTCCCAAGATTTCGGAGAAGCGCTGCACGCGCCCGCCCTCGAAATCGATGGAGACTTCAAAGTCGCGCCCCATCTCCTCACGCAAAGCGTTTACTCCCCGCGGGCCATCGCTCAGCAGCTCGGGGTCGGCCCAGCTCGGGATGAAGAGCCCGCCCACGCCGGCCTCCAGCTTCGCGCGCGCATCGTCATAGTTCAGCGCAGGCGGCATGAGCTTGGCGGCGGCGCGGGCGCGGACGTCCTCGGGCGCGGCTTCCTGTGGTGCCGCATCGCCCGACGCGGCGCTCGGGGCCGCGGCGCTGGATTTGCTGGGCGGGGCGTCGGAAAGCTCAGGCTCCGTACTGCACGCGCTTAGCGCACAGATAGCACTCAACAGGAGGGCGGGCATAGCTTTTTTCATGCCCACCAGTGTGCCTGAAGCACCCGCACGGGCAACAACCGGTTGTTAGGATGGCCACATGAATAACGGAGAGACCATGCTCATTGCCTATGACGGCTCCGACCGCGCCGACCGCGCCCTCGAGTACGCCGCGCGGCTTCTGCGCCCCACCGACGTCGAAATCCTCACCGCGTGGGAGCCGTCCGCGCGCCAGGCCGCCCGCGCCGTCAGCCGCACCGGGCTGCACCAATCCACGGTCTCGCCGGAGAGCGTGGAGGATGATCCGGCCTACGAGGAGGCCCTCGCCATCTGCCGCCAGGGCATCGCCAAGGCGGAGACCCTGGGGCTGAGGGGCCATGCCCACCTGGTGGAATCTGTGACGACGATTCAGAGCGCGATTGTCGACGCCGCCCAAGAACTCGACATCGACGTCATCGTCACCGGCACCCGCGCGCTCACTGGCTTCCGCTCTTTGTGGAACAACTCCACCGCAGAGTACATCGTGCGCAACGCCGGTCTACCGGTCTTCATCGTGCCGCCGGAGAACGACGATGAGGACGACGCGGAAGAAAGCGACTCCTAAAGGCAGCTTTTAGCTGCTAGAATCTGGCGCCATGGCATTCGACAGCGATTCCCTCAACAAGCGCACCCTGGGCCCGGCCCTGGGCAGCGCGGTCGTCGGCGTGGCGCTGGGAGTCGTAACCATCCTGGGCATTGCCCAATTCTCGCAGGCAGATGCCGTACCGAACGATAACTCCGTCAAGGCCTCCGACGCCGTGATGGGCGGGCCGGAGTACGGCTCCCGCGAGTAGCGTGCGCGCACGCATCGGGGGGCTTTTCTTTTTAGCCCTCGTGGTTCTGGTGCAGCCGTGGGGGCTGACCGCCGCCGATACCAAGCACGATCTGGTGGCCAACCCGGCTGGGTTTTTGGCCGGCGCGCTGCATGCTTATACCGATACTTTCACGCTGGGCCAGCTACAGAACCAGGCCTATGGCTATCTCTTCCCGCAGGGCTTGTTCTTCTTGCTGGCGGATCCACTTCCGGATTGGATAGCGCAGCGCGCCTGGTGGTTCCTAGTCCTGGCCGTGGGCTTTCTGGGCTTCTTCCGCGTGGTCCGCACAGTGCTTCCCGCCGCGCCGGGCTATGCCGCACTGATGGGCAGCCTCCTCTATGCGCTCTCCCCGCGCACGCTGACCACGCTGGGTGCGATTTCCTCGGAGACCTGGCCGGTCATGCTGGCCCCCTGGGTGCTGCTTCCCTTCCTGCGGCCGGGCCGGCTGTACTGGCGGGATGCCGCGCCCTCGGTGGTGGCGGTGGCCTGCATGGGCGCGGTCAACGCCACGGCCACGCTGGCGGCTTGCCTACCGGCGGGTGTGATTCTGCTGTGGCGGCGCGCGAGCAAGACTGGCCTGGCCTGGCTGGCCGGATGCGCTGCGGTATCCGCGTGGTGGATTACCCCGTTGCTGATCCTGGGCCGCTATGCCCCGCCTTTTACGGAATTCATCGAGTCCGCCGGCGTGACCACGCGGTGGCTCAACCTGGCGGAAATCCTGCGCGGCACCACCAGTTGGGCGCCGTTTGTGGATACCGAGCGCGTCGCCGGCAACGAGCTGGCCACCGAGCCGGTCTTCGTGCTGGTCACCGTGTGCGTTGCCGCCTTGGGCCTTATCGGCCTAGCGCGCCTGCCGCGCCTCTGGTCTGCGGTGTTGCTCATGGGCGTGGCCGTGCTCGGCACGCATGCCGCGTGGTACCTCGACGCGCTTGATGGGCCGCTGGCCGCGCTGCGCAACGTGCACAAGTTCGACCCGCTGGTGCGCATCCCACTGGTACTCGGCGTGGCCGCGATTGCCGCCCGGGTGAGGTTGCCGCGGACGTTGGCCCCGAGACGTCGTGAAGCAGCGGGCCTTCTGGTGTGCCTCGTGGTGATGGGCGCGACCGCCCCGGCGTGGGCGGGCAGGCTGCTGCCGAAGGGGGCCTACGAGGAGGTGCCCGGCTATTGGCAGGAAGCCGCTTCCTTCATGAACAGCCTGGATACGCGCGTGCTCATCTACCCACCGGCCTCCTTTGCGCGGCAGGACTGGGGCTGGACGCGCGATGAGCCGGCGCAGCCGCTTCTCGACGTCCCCTGGGCCGTCCGCGACGCCGTTCCCCTCATCCCGCCCGAGGCCATCCGTGGCATGGACGGTGCCATGGCGCAGATTGAGCGCGACCCAGCCACGGCGCCTTTCGTGTTGCAGCGCCTGGGCATCGGGGCCGTCGCGGTGCGCCACGACCTGATTTCCGGTTCTTCGGCCCATATTCCAGGCGAGGTCCACACCTTCGGGGAGGTCGATGTCGTCGTCTTCGACCGCGACCTCTCCATGAACGTGACACCTGCGGATCCGCCGCGTGTGGCGGGCGGTGGGGAATCGCTCGCGCTCCTTTCCGGCCCGCATGAGCTGGTCTCCTCCGACGCGGACATCGTCACCGATACGCCCGCATTGCGTGACCGCAACTACGGCACGCTGACCGGCCCGGTTTCCGCACCGCTGACCTCTGGCGACCCATCGACGGTGCGCAACCGTCTGCGCGACTACCCCTCCGCCGGCCCGCTGACCCAGGTGGTGGAGCACGATGGCCGCGTCACCGCGTCATCGTCTGCCGCGGATGCCTCCGCCTTCGGCGGGGCGAACCCGGCGCGCTCTCTCACGGCGGCCGTCGACGACGAAAACTCCACCGCCTGGTGGCCAGCGCCCGGCGATTCCGGCTGGTTAGAGCTGCACTCCGACTCTTCGTGGACCTCGCCCACGCTGCGGCTGATGACCACCGGCACAACTGAGGTGACCATCCACAACGGTGATTCTCAGGTCACGGTCACGATGGAGGCCTACCGCGCCCGCGATATCCGCGTGCCCGGCGCGCAGGCCTCCACCATCCGCATCGAGCCACAGCGCCGCACCGGGATTGCCGAGGCCTCCGTCGTGGACCAGCCCACCCCGCGGCGCATCGTCACCGTGCCCGATACCTCGCCGGATGCCGAACAGTTCCTCTTCCAGCAGGACCACGAACGCATTCTCATCCGTTCCTTCACCGTCCCGCGCGATATGACGGTGCGGGTCTCCGGTGAGAAGACAGTGCTTATCGACGGCTCCCCCCACGCCCCCAACACCACCTTCGGCCTACCCGCCGGACAACACCTCCTGCGCACCACCGGCGATTGGGCAGCGTTGACCGATACCGCGTCCTCCTTGCCCGATCCCCTCCCCGCCTCCTCGCGTGCATCTTCTGCGGATTCAGCCACTTCTTCTAACCAGGCAGCCGCCGCAGCCGGGTCCTCCGCCGACTCCGGCTATGCCCCGCTCGCTTCCGGCGAGCCCATCGAGCCCGCCGACCACGACCGCCTCCTTATCACCGGCCGCGCCTTCAACGAGGGCCTGCGCGGCGAGCTGCGCTCCCGCAGCACAGCCGCGGTCTCGACGTCAGGTTCGGCACAAGACTCAGCGCCGGACTCAACGCCGGCCTCCAGCTCGGAACCGCAGGCCCTCGAACCGCGCTCCATCGATGCCGACACGCAAGCCTTCCTCATCCCCGCCGGCGCTAGCGGGACCTTCCACATGTCCTTCGTGGCTGACCGCGCCTACCGCGTGGCCGGCCTGCGGCCGTCGCGCGCTGCCACCGCTGTCGCGTCATGGCCGCGCCTGCCTACTCCGCTCCCCGCCACTCGCCTCCCAACGCTCCCCCCGCTTGTGTTGCCCACTCGTCCACCTCGGCGCGTGTCCTTCTGGCCCTGCTCATCGCGGCAACGATGGCGCTCGTCGCGCTGCGTTTCCGCGGCCGCGCGTGACGCTGGACACGTTGCGCCCCGACTACCTGGCGGCGCGTATCGCGCGCATGCTCGCCGCGCCCGGCCCACGACGGTCGCCGGCGACTCGCCTGTGCAGCTGCTTGTGTCAGCCACACGTGCACTGCCTCCCACCGCCGGACGCCCAGGCCGGCTCGCCCAATGTTTCAAAGGCATTAGTCGAGGTGTCTTTGGGTCAGAAACCATCTGCGGCGATGTAAAGGTTTGTTTGAAGCGTTTGAACATGCTCGAAACGCTATGTGAACAGCCCACCGAACCAATCGGAGCCAGCGGCGCTGGCGAGGGATCCGGAGCCCACGGTAGCGGAATGGGATCCGGAACTGGCAGAGCTCGCAGAAGCGGAGCCGGCAGGGCTATCTGCCTGGCGCGGCAACGAACGCGGAACGGTGATGCGACCGCGTGTAAAGGCGAGGGAGCGGATGAGGTCGCGGCCGGGGACCTCGACAAGCACGTAGGTCGCAGCAGACAGCACGCAGCTGACCACCACCGTAAAAGCCAGCACCACCGCGAAATCCCAGGCAGCACCCGAGAAGGCAGACACGCCCAACAGCGGGAAAGCGATGGCCAGCACCGCCACATGCCACATGAAAACCCCATAAGACCAGCGGCCCAGCGCCCGCATCACAGCGGAGGAGAGCCAGCTTTCGCGCGGCGCCAGCGCTACCGGCACCACGATGCAGGCCCCGCACACAGCACCCACCGCGATACGGCGCGCAAACTCGCCAGGTTCCGGGTGGACCAACCCCTGCGGGCCGAACCACTCGCGACTAGCCAGCCACACGCAGCCCGCGGCCACCACCCAACAAGCGGGCCGCACAATGCGCCCGGCGCGCAGGCGCACCCCAGCCGCCTCAGCCTCCGCGGCCAACATTCCCACCGCGAACCACGAAAAGTACGCCGGCGGCCAAATCTGCGTGTTGATATCGCCGGATTCATAACCGGCGACAAAGGGTAGGAAGCCCCACAACAGACTCAGCACGCTAGCAACCGCAATGAGCACAACCCGCCAACGCACAGAAAACCTATCCAATCCCCACGCCAACAGCGGCAACACCGCATAGAAGGCGAACTCCACGCACAGCGACCACAATTGCGTAAGCCCGGGAACCAGGCCATCGGCAATATAGAGCTGCGTACCAGTCAGGTTGGTGATGACTTGCGGGAGGGTTAAGGGGGAGGCGTCGGGAAGCAAGGCGAGTACCGCCACCACGCACACCACATACAGCGGTGCCAAGCGCGCCACGCGGGAAAGAAGATACTGCCGCGCCGTGTGCGCATGCCGCCGACGCCACAGCAAGAAACCGCTGAGCACGAAGAAGACCGCCACCCCATAATCCAAGCGCTCAGCCCAGGCCCAGCCGGTTGCCGTCTGGAAGGACACGTGCGTGATCACGACCGCCAACGCTGCCAGCGCACGCACGCCTTCGAGCTCAGGGAGAAAGCGCATGGCCCACTACGATACTATTTCTGCAGTGAATCCCTCGACCGATCGGAGCTGACGTGTTCCTTCGCTCCCGCCTAGCGCAGGTGACGATTGCCGCCGCGGTGTTCCTCATACTCGGGTCCATCCTTCCGCCGCTGTACAACAACCAATCCCGCCCGCTGCCCAGGGACCTCAACCTAGAAATCCACGCGGAGCACGATGGAGCCACGTTTACCCGCCGCACCACCACCGCCCCCGCGATGAAGGATTCCGTGGCCCGCGCGCAGTCCACCGTGGACCTCACCTTCAACGGCGAGACCATCGCGCACATCACCGAGGAATCCCAGCTCAACCGCGAATCCACCTACCCGGTGGCGGGGCCGAACACGACGCAGCACATCGAGCTGCCCGCCTTCGACGTACAGGTGGAAGACCGGGTGGAGCGCGACGGCATCAGCTACTTCTTTCCCTCCGGCGCGGAGCAGCGCTCCTATCCTTTCTTCGATCCGCTGACCCAGGACACGGAGCCCATCGATTTCCTGCGCGATGAGAAGCTCGACGGCATCCCCACCTACGTCTTCCACCAGGATGTCGCGCCAGTCTCGCTCGGGGAGGTCTTCGCCTTCGAAGCCCGCCGCTCCGGCCCCGCGGGCGATTTTTACTCCGCGGAGTCCCTGGAGCGCTACAGCCTCAAGCCGAAATCGCACGTCATCCTCGAGCCTTTCTACGCCGTGAGCCGCACGGTGTGGGTGGAGCCCACGACCGGCACCATCGTCAACGAGGAGGAGCACCCGCGCATCTTCTGGGCTACGGACGCGCGCCAGGCCCAGGCCATGGTCGATGCCGATGACACGCACGAGCGTGCGCTTCTCGACGTCCCCCTCTCCTGGTCCGATTCCACCCGCACCGAACGCCTCGACTCTGTTCGCCGGGTGATCGACACGGTCAAAATCTTGAGCCTCATCGGCTGGCTAGGCAAGGCCATCGGCGTGGCGTTGTTGGCGGTGGCGGCCGCGATGTTCATGCGCCGCCATGCAGCGCAGAGCGCGTAGGCGCCCGTGACTGTGTCCCGAGCATCCCTTGCGGTGCGCGCCGCCCTCTGCGCCTGGGGCGTGGCGCTCGTGCTCGCGGTGTGTTGGCCCTTCGTGCTGCCCGGCGAGTTCCTGTGGCGCGACATGGTGCTGCTTGACCGCCCAGCCCTGAGCGCCGCCGCCTTCGGCGCCGGTGACCTGCCCGCCCGCAACGCCCCGCAGGACGGGGTGCTTGCCTTATTCGGCGGGGCGTGGCTGGCCAGGGTCTTCATCCTTGCTGCCGCGAGCGCCTCGGCGTGGGTGGCGGGCCGGTGGGCGCGCGAGTCCGGCCCGTGGGCGGCAGCCGCGGCGATGGCGTGCGCGGTGGCCAATCCTTTTATCATCGAGCGCCTCTTGCAGGGCCAGTGGTCGTTGGCGGTCGCCGCCTGGTTAGCGCCCGTGATCGCGTGGGGTTGCCTCCATGCGCGCCCGCGCGTGGCGTGGTTGGCGCTGTGGGCCGCGTCCTTGACGCCCACCGGCGGCCTCTTCGGGGGCCTCATCGCGGTTGTCTGTGAGCGCGAAGGGCGAAGAAGATGGCTCTTCGCTGGCGGCTCAGTTTTGTTGTGGTTGCCGTGGCTAGTTCCAAGCCTCGTGGCCGGTTCGCCTACCACCCACGGCGACCCCGCCGTCCAGGCCGCGGCCTTTGCCCCGCGCGCGGAGGCCTACGTGGGTGCGGTCGGCTCGCTGCTCGGCTTCGGTGGCATCTGGAATGCCGCAGCAGTACCGGCTTCCCGCGAGCAGGGCTTCGCCCTGGCGGGACTTGCCGTCGCCGCCCTCGCTGTCCTGGGCGCTGCCCGCCTTCCCCGGCGCGAGCTGCGCCCGCTCGCGGCCCTGGCGGTTCTCGGCATGGGCCTGGCCATCCTCGGCGCACTCGCCCCCGGTCTCATCGCCTTCGCCGTGGAGCACATCCCCGGCGCGGGCCTTGTGCGTGATTCCTCCAAGCTCACCTTGCTCGCCCTACCGCTGGCCGTGGCGGGTATCGCGTCCCTGCGCCAGCTTCCCGCAGCACTCGCGCTGTGCGCCTGCCTGCTGCAGGCCCCCGATGCACCGCGGGAGCTCGCCGTGTTACGCCCACGCGAAACGGGCATCGACCGCCAGCTCGTCGAAGAGCTCGACGGCCGCCTGACCTTCTTCGCCGACCGCCCCGCCATGGTGCCGCTTGACGGCGGCATTGCCCTCGACCCTTACTCCAAGGCCGCCAACAAGCTCGACTCCGGCGAGCTCACCGTCGACGGCATAAACGTGGATGAGCCTGCGCCGCGCTACCTGGCGGCCACCGAAGCTTGGAACAACCGCGACCTCGCCCGGTTGGGGGAGCTCGGTGTGGGCGCGGTCGTCGAAGCGGGAAGCATCGTCGCCACCACCAACGCACAACCGGCACCCGCCCCGTGGGGGCTTAGCGCCGCCTGGTGCGTACTTCCGCTTCTAGCAGCTCTTCGAAGCGCGCACCGGTTTTCTCCCAGGAAAAAGTAGCGGCCAATTCGCGGGCAGCCTGGCCGAGACGGGTGCGGAGGAGGGGGTCGTCGACAAGCATGCGCACCGCTGAGGCGAACTCGGACTCGTGGTGCACCAGCACGCCCGTCTTGCCGTCGATAACGCTATCTTGCAGGCCAAATGTATAACCCACGGTGGGAACCCCATGTTGGGCCGCCTCCATGACTGCCAAACCCCAGCCTTCTTTTCGAGACGGCATGAGATGGACATCAGCGCGCGCGAGCAGCGCATGCTTATAATCCTCCGTCACCTGACCGCGGAAGCGCACGCGCTCCTCCACCCCGTGGGCGCGCGCATACTCGCGCAGGTGGGATTCCCACCAGCCGGAACCGATGACGTCGAGAAGCGCGCCCGGAATCCGCGCCACGGTGTCCATGGCATGCTCAATTTGCTTGTGCGGCACGAGGCGCGACAGCGTCACCAGGTGGATATCGGCCTCGCGCTCCAAGGTGGGCACGTGTGACGGCAGGGGGTCCACGCCGTTCTCAATGATGTGCGCGCCGTGAATCCCCAGCTTCTCCAGGTCACGCTTCGAGGCCTCCGAGACCGTCACCCACGTGTTCTCGCGATACAGCGCGGGCACCACGCGAGATTCCAGGAACCACCCCAGCCGCGCCAGGACGGGCCCGGCCACCGGCCACTGCTCGCGGTGGCAGTGGTGCGTCAGGATCACCACGGGTGCGCGGGTGGCCAGGCGCGCGAAGAAGGGAATGCCGTTGTGGGTATCCACCACGACGTCAGCGCCGCGCGCACCAAACAGCATCCACAACAACGCACGCGGATACACGCTGAACTTGGCCCCGGCGCGCGAATAAAGCACGCCGTTGCGGCGCTCGCGCTTGGCGGCGTTCATGTGGCGCGCGCTGCGGAAGACCACCTCGTGGCCTTGGGCAGCGAGGTACTCGCCGACGCGCTCAAGATAGCGTTCCGAGCCGCCACCCTGCGGGTGGGTGGAATCGCGCCAACACAAAAGAAGGATTTTCATGACGATGCTTTAGCCTAGTGGGTTATGAAACGCACCCGTGCTTTGGCCACCCTGCGCCGCTCCTGGCGGCTGCTGCGCTCCTTCCGCTTTGAGCAGACAGCGCCCGCGGTCTTTTATGGCGGTCTGGCTGAGGACACTGCCGCGCTTATCGACGCCCTCTCCCTCGACCACTCCCTCTCCCTCACCGGCGCGCGCGTGCTCGACGTCGGGGGCGGGCCCGGCTATTTCGCGTCGGCCTTTGCCCAGCGCGGGGCCAGCTATGTGGGCCTGGAGCCCGACGTGGGTGAGATGGCCGCCGCCGGCATCGAAGTGGCCCAAGCAGTGCGCGGCGATGGCACGCGCCTGCCTTTTGCGGATAACACTTTCGACATCACGTATTCCTCCAACGCGGCCGAGCACATCCCGAATCCATGGGACATGGGCCAGGAGATGTTGCGCGTGACCAAGCCCGACGGGCTGGTGGTCTTGAGCTACACGGTGTGGCTGGGGCCTTTCGGCGGGCACGAGACCGGTTTGTGGGAGCACTACGTGGGCGGCGCTTTTGCCCGCGACCGCTATACCCGCCGCCACGGCCACCCGCCGAAGAACGTCTTCGGCACCTCGCTCTTCGCACTCTCCGCACGCGAAGGCCTGGACTGGGCGCGCGGCGTGACGTCGCAAGGCTCGCAGCTCCTCGCGGCCTTTCCTCGCTACCACCCTGCCTGGGCCTGGTGGGTGACCAAGGTGCCGGTGCTGCGGGAGTTTGTGACCTCCAACCTGGTCATCGTCCTGCGCGCCTGATGGCTGAGTCAGACTTAGTCGAGGCGCCTGCGCAGAGAAGCCAGCCAGAGCGCCACGCCCACGGCCGCGAAGTACACCAGCGCCCCGTCACGGCCCCAAGGCGGGAATAGCGCCACGTCCTGGCCGGTAGCGAAGACGCCGTTGAGGAAGGGCAGCCAGCCGGTGAGGCGCGCGCCGCCGGGGATGAGCCACAGCGCGTTTTCTACCAAGAGCGCCCAGACCGTCAGCGCCGCGATGCTCAACGCCGGGGAGCGCAGCAGCCGGCCCAGCGCCACACCGTAGCCCACCGCCAGCCACGCGTACACCGGGCCGAGAGCCACCATGCGCAGGCCCGCGAAGAAGTTCACCTGCCCATAGAGCACCGGGAAGAACGTGGGCAGGAGCAGCAGGCACAGGCTGACGCTGAGCAGTGTCGCGGCCGCCGCGAGCGCGCCCAGGAAGCACCAGCGGGCCAGCTGATCCAGCCCTGACCACGGCGCCGCCGCACGCAAGGCCCGCGATCCGGCGGTGGCCTGCGCCCACGCCCCCAACGCCGCAAACACGATGCTGCCCAGGTAGATGGGCCAATACGCCGCATTAGTAGTGTCCACGGACTGCGCCTGAAGGATGCCTCCCGCGGACTGGACGTGCTCCGCCACCGCTGCCACCCCGAAGGTCACCGCCAGCGGCAGCGCAAACCCCAGCGGCACGGCGACCCGCACCAGCGGGCCGCGCGCCCCGCCCAGGCGCACGGACTCGGCGCGCAGGCTTATCCGCCAGCGTTGCCACGCCTTCATGCCCGTGCCCCTAGCTCCGGGATCAGCGCCGCCACGGCGGATTCGAGGTCGGGGGCGCCGGTGGAGGCGATGACGTCCTCAAGGGAGCCGTGGGCAAGAGCCGTGCCCTGGCTGAGGATGGTTACCGAGGCGTCGGCAACCTCGGTCGTGGCCCCCACCTCGCGCAGGGGAGGCGAGGCCACGATCACGCAGCGACCCTCCTCCGCCCACGCGGCAAACAACTCACGCAGCCACCACACGCCCTGGATATCTAGGCCGTTGAGCGGCTCATCCAGCACAATGTTGCGCGGGTTTCCCGCCAAGACGCTGGCGATCCCCAGGCGCTGGCGCATGCCCAACGAGTAACCTCCGATGGGGCGCCGCGAGGCCTCCTCGAGCCCGACGGCCCGCACCAGCGCCTCCGCCTTTTCCACCGGCGCGCCTGCGAGGGCGCACATCCACTGCAGGTGGCGCAGGCCGGTGTGCTGCGGTGAGAAATCTTCTGCGCTCAAGTAGCTGCCCACGTGGCGCAACGGATAGTCGGTACCGCGCAGCTCCCGCCCGTCCACCAGGACCCTGCCGCCGCGCGGGCGCAAGCTTCCGGAAAGGCAGCCGAGGAGCGTCGACTTTCCGGTGCCGTTAAGCCCCACGACGTAATTGATGCGGCCATCAGCGAAGGCGCAAGAAAGGTCGCGCACAGGCGCGGCTGTGCGGCGCGAGCCATACCAGTGGCTCAGGTTGTCAACGTCAATCACGCCGCCGCCTTAAAACGCGCCCGCGATGGGCAGGCCCACCGCATCGATGCCGTTGCGCAGCGAGTTCGTGGCCAGCTTCCAGCGCCCGTCGAGGTAGCGGAACTCCACCCGCAACGAGATCGTGGGACGCCCGGCCGAGCTCGCGTTGAGCGTGGCACTCGCGGTGTTCCCCTCCACCGTCAGTGGCCCGCTAATCCGCTTCCAGCCCAGCGGCGGACGGAATATCCCCAGGTTGTAAATGGTTCTCGGCACCACCGTCCCCGGCAGCCCAGCCTCGAGGTTGTGTGCCTTGTCCGCATCGGATCCCGGCGTGGCCACGAGCGCGTGCAGGACGCCGTTAAGGTCATCGAGCGTCGGCTCCGGGTTAGTAGCCGCAAAGCTCGCGCTGAAATCCCCACTGGGGTACCAGCCGGTGTTGGGGTCCTCCACCGTCTCATCCACCGCCTGCTCTGGCGCTGGGTCTGCCGCTTGATTCTCCTGCGGTGCCGGTTCCAACGCCACAGCGGGGGCGTCCTGCGCAACGCTTGGCGACGCCGCGGACGCCGCCGTTGTTGGCGCCGTTGTTGGCGCCGTTGTTGGCGCCGTTGTTGGTGCCGTTGTTGCCGCAGCCGCCGGCGCTGCGGAGTCGCTGCTCGCGGGCACGCTCGGTTCGGCTGGCTGCGTCATCGCGGCACCCTGGGCTGCCGCCTGTTCCCACTTGCCTTGGCTGAGCTGCACGCCGAAACCCAAGACCAGCGCAGCGGCGACGCAACTGCTCACCACAGATACGCCAACCGTGGGCCAGCTGATCCCACGTGGGCAGGCCTCCATCACGCCGTCCGGCACGCCGCCGGCAACGTCACCGCTCTCACCGAAACTCATTGAGCAGCCGCGGCCGGCTTGGTCAGCACCACGCCGATGGCCTGCAGGTTGTCGCTGTACTTGTTGAACACCGAACGCATCGCGAAAACGCGGCGGCGGGCGTCGGGCATGCGCAAGACGTTAAAGGCGATACGCGCCACGCCCAGCACACCCTCGTCCTGCAAGTTGCGCTTGGCGCGCAGCAGCGCCATATCTGCATAGTGGCGCTCAGTCACCTCGAAGCCAGCCTCCCGTGCCACGCCGTCCCATTCCTTTGTGGTCAGCGGGCGGGCGTTGACGCGGATGGACGTGGCCAGCGCGCGGCGGATCTCGAGCTTCTGGGCGTCGTCAAGCGTGTCCGGCTCCAGGCACAGCTCATGGATGACATACCTGCCGCCCGGGCGCAGGATACGGAACGCCTCCGCCATGATCGCGGCCTTCCCCTTCTCGCCGTGCATGGTGAGCATGGCTTCGCCAAAGACGACATCCGTGCTGTTATCCGGCAAACCCGTGGCCTTGGCGTCATTGACCACCACGGTAGCCGAGGAAGCGCCGGCGAGGCTGGCCTTCGTGCGCGCCACGGCATCAGGATCCTTGTCCACGCCGGTGTAGCTGCGCGGGCCTTCCGCCACGATCTGGCGGGCAGTGAGCCCGAGTCCAGGGGCCAGCTCCACCACGTCCTTGTTTTTCAGCTCGGCGGCGTCGATTAGCGTGGTGGTCATCTCCAGCCCGCCGGGGCGCAACACCTTCTTTCCCAGGCGGGCGAGGAGCCAGTGTCCACCAACCTCGGAGTTGGGACGATCGTGCATGGGCAAAGAAGAAGTTGTCATACACCCAGAATATGCGAGACTTTCTCCATTTAAAAGGTCACCCTAACCTTATTGTGGCCAACCTAACATGCCAGAACGCGGCGACGCCCCGCCACTGCTGGGTGGAGGGGCGTCGGAAAGCAGCGGCGCGGAAAGCGGCGTTAGGAGGCAGCCTCAACGCGCTCCTTGAGCGCCTTGAACTGGTCCCACACCTCAGACGGCACGCGGGAGCCCAAGAAGTGCAGGTATTCCTTGTTGTCTTCCATGTCGCCAGCCCAATCGGCCGGGTTCACAGCAAGGGCCTCGCGGACGTCTTCGATGTCGAAGTCTAGACCGGTGAGGTCGATATCCTCCGGGCGGGCGGTGTGGCCCACGACGGTCTCAACAGCGTCGACGTTGCCCTCGATGCGGTCCACAATCCACTTGAGAACGCGGGAGTTCTCGCCGAAGCCCGGCCACAGGAAGCGACGGTCCTCGCCACGGCGGAACCAGTTCACCAGGAAGATGGCCGGCATACGGTCGCCGCCGTTTTGACCCATGTCGATCCAGTGCTGCAGGTAGTCACCGGCGTTGTAGCCCATGAACGGCAGCATGGCCATCGGGTCATGGCGCAGAGCGCCGACCTTGCCCTCAGCGGCAGCGGTCTGGCCAGAGGACAGCAGGGCGCCGATCATGGTGCCGTGGTTCCAGTCGAAGGCCTGGGTCACCAGCGGGACGGTGTCCGCGCGGCGGCCGCCGAAGAGGATGGCATCAATCTTGACGCCCTTCCAGTCATCAAACTCCGGAGCAGCAGACGGGCACTGCGTGATCGGCACGCAGTAGCGGGAGTTCGGGTGCGCAGCCTTGGTGGTGGAATCCGGAGTCCAGTCATTGCCATGCCAGTCGATGAGGTGCTCCGGCGCCTCGCCCATTTCCTCCCACCAAACATCGCCGTCGTCGGTCAGCGCGACGTTGGTGAACAGGGTGTTGCCCGGCTCCATCGTCTTCATGGCAATCGGGTTGGAGTCGTAGTTGGTGCCCGGCGCCACACCGAAGAAGCCGTTCTCCGGGTTCACGGCGTACAGGCCATCCTCGCGCAACTTCATCCAGGCAATGTCATCGCCCACAACCTCAGCCTTCCAGCCCGGGATGGTCGGGGTGATCATGGCCAGGTTGGTCTTACCGCAGGCGGACGGGAAAGCGGCCGCGATGTGGTACTTCTTGCCCTCCGGGTTGGTGAGCTTCAGGATGAGCATGTGCTCTGCCATCCAGCCCTCTTCCTTCGCCATAACGGAAGCGATACGCAGCGCGTAGCACTTCTTGGCCAGGATGGCGTTTCCGCCGTAGCCGGAGCCGTAGGACCAAATCTCCTTGGTTGCCGGGAACTGCGTGATGTATTTCTTCTCGTTGCACGGCCACGCGACGTCCTCCTGGCCCGGCTCCAGCGGAGCACCGACGGAGTGCAGAGCGCGGACAAAATCGCCGTTCTCACCAATCTTGTCCAGAGCCTGCTGGCCCATGCGGGTCATGATGCGCATAGACAGGACAACATAAGCCGAGTCAGTCAGCTGAACGCCGAGCTTGGGGTCCGGGTCGCTGATGGGGCCCATGCAGAAAGGCACCACGTACATGGTGCGGCCCTTCATGGAGCCGCGGAAGGCCTCGGTCATCTCTTCCTTCATGGCTGCCGGCGGGGCCCAGTTATTGGTCGGGCCTGCGTCCTCCTCAGTCTCGGTGCAGATGAAGGTGCGGGACTCCACGCGCGCGACATCCGACGGGTTCGAGCGCGCCAGGTAGGAGTTCGGGCGCTTCTCCTCGTTGAGCTTAATCAGGGTGCCCTTCTCCACGAGCTCAGCGGCGAGGCGGTCCGCCTCCTCCTGGGAGCCGTCTACGAAGACAACCTCTTCCGGCTGGAAGAGCTCGACACTCTCACTGATCCACGAAATGAGCTTCTCATTCTTCGTGGGCAAGTCACCTACAAGGCCTGGAATAGTTGCGGTCATTTCATATTCTCCTGTGTTCGGTGGGCCAGGGCACTTCTTAGCGTCGGTGGGGATCTTCTCCACCATCGACGTCTCGCCTTCCAGAGTACGGACGCTGGTGATACCAAGATGTGTAATAAGGGCCACCCTGGTTATATCCACCCAGCTCACGCCGACTATCCCAAGGGTATAGGACTGTGAAATACAGCACGGCAGGGAGAAACCCACCCCTGCACGGGGGTGAAAAATCCTCTCTCGACACGTACCGTACGGCCGTACTCCTACCCCCGACTCGCCCGATCGGGCATCACCCGGGCGTCCCGCACGGCGCGGCACGTTGCCCTTCACCCCTGCTTAAGGGAACAATGTCAACTGATGAATAGTGCAGACTCCTCCCAGAATCCCGCCGCGCAGATGCCTCATGGCCGCGGCCTCCAGACGGATTTCAACGCCGAGTTCAACAATGATTTGGACTACCCACGCCTCGGCAACGTGACCTTCCGTCGCGGCACCCTCACCGACAACCAGAACGCCCTCTTCGAGGAGTACTGGCCACAGTGGGGACGCCTGCTGGCCGACGAACCCCTCGACATCCCCGCCTGGTTCGGCCGCGAGGGGGCTAAGACCATCGTCGAGATCGGATCCGGCACCGGTACCTCAACCGCAGCCATGGCGCCACTCGAGCAGGACACCAACATCATCGCCGTCGAGCTCTACAAGCCGGGCCTGGCCAAGCTGCTGGGCTCCATCGTGCGCAATGATATTGAGAACATCCGCATGGTGCGCGGCGATGGCATCGAGGTTCTCATGCGCATGTTCGCGCCCGAGTCCCTCGACGGCATCCGCATCTTCTTCCCGGATCCGTGGCCCAAGGCCCGCCACCACAAGCGCCGCATCATCCAATCCGGCACGCTCAACCTCTTCGCCTCCCGCCTGAAGCCCGGCGGCGTGCTCCACGTGGCCACCGACCACGCCGGCTACGCCGAGTGGATTGATGAGCTCGTCGAGGTCGAGCCCTCCCTCGATTACAAGGGCTGGCCCTGGCCCGAGTGCCCCATCCTCACCGACCGCCAGGTCATCACCAAGTTTGAGGGCAAGGGCCTGGATAAGGAACACGTCATCACCGAGTACCTGTGGGAGAAGAAGTAATGGCCGGCACCTACCTTCTGGTGTGGGATGCGCCCAACATGGATATGGGGCTCGGCGCCATCCTCGGCGGGCGCCCCACCGCCGCCTACCGCCCACGCTTCGATGCCATCGGCCGCTGGCTGGTGGAGCTGGCCTTTGACAACGACGCCACCCCTGAAGCCGCCGTCTTCACCAACGTCACTCCCGGCGGCGCCGACGTCATCCGCCCTTGGGTCGAGGCCATCCGCAACGTCGGCTTCGCCGTCTTTGCCAAGCCGAAGCTCCACGAGGACGATGACGTCGACCCCGACATGGTCGAATACATCAAGGCCAACCGCGAGAACCTCTCCGGTGTCATCGTGGCCTCGGCCGACGGCCAGAACTTCCAGCACCTGCTGGAACAGCTCTCTGCTTCCGGCCTGCCCACGTGCGTCCTCGGCTTCCACGAGCACGCTTCCTGGGCTGTGACCCATCCGGAGATTGAGTTCGTCGACCTCGAAGACATCGAGGGGGTCTTCCGCGAGCCGCTGCCGCGCGTTAACCTGGATAATCTGCCTCCAGGCGGCGCCTGGCTGCAGCCTTTCCGCCCGCTGTCCGCGCTGCTTCCGGACCGCGCGCCCGAGCACAGTTAGGAGCCGCATGTTTTATTCTTGGGGCCGCTTCTCCTATGCCCACCGCAAGGTCATCCCGCTCATCATCGTGGGTCTCATCCTTGGCCTCTTCTTCGGCTTCGGCACGCGCCTCGAGGAGCGCATGAGTCAGGAGGGCTGGGAGGACCCGGGGGCGGCGTCGACAAGCGCTGCACAGATCGAGCTCGAGACTTTCGGCCGCGATAATTCCGGCGACGTCATCCTGCTTTTCGACGACCCCGATGCCCACGCCGCCGAGGCCAAAGCCTTCCTCGACGATCTCCAGACCCAGTATCCGGAGCAGATCGACTCCGTGACCAGCTACTTTGATAAGCGCAACCCGAACCTCATCACGCAGGACCACTCCACGGCCTTCGCCGCCATCGGGCTGAAAGGCGACGGCGAGCAGACCCTCAAGGACTTCCGCGCCATCGAGGATTCGTTGCACGCTGCCGACGTCCCTGTGCAGGTAGCGGGTGCCACCGCCGTGGCCGACGCACTGGATGAAGGCATGTCCAAAGACATCTCCCGCGCGGAGAAGGCTGCCCTGCCGCTCGTCGGGCTGCTGCTGTTGATTGTCTTCGGCTCCGTCGTTGCGGCCTTCATGCCGCTCGTCGTGGGCGGGCTATCCATCCTGGGCTCGCTGGGAATCCTCTCGATCCTGGCTGGCTTCCAGCAGGTCAATGTGTTTGCGCAGGCCGTCGTGACGCTGCTGGGCCTGGGCCTGGCCATCGACTATGGCCTGTTCATGGTTTCGCGCTTCCGCGAGGAACTGGACAAGGGCCGCAGTACCCAAGAGGCCGTGGCGATCACCACCGCCACCGCGGGGCAGACCGTGGTCTTCTCCGCCGCCATGGTGGCCGTGTCCCTCTCCGGGCTTTTCCTCTTCCCGCAGGCCTTCCTCAAGTCCGTGGCCTATGGCTCCATCTCCGCCGTCGGCCTCGCCGCACTCCTGTCGGTGATGGTGTTGCCGTCGTTGTTTGGCATGCTGGGCCCCAACATCGATAAATGGACCGTGCGCAAGACCTCGCGGCGCGGCCGCCGCATCGAGAACACGTGGTGGTACCGGATGCCGCGCTGGGCCATGGGCCGCGCGGGTCTGATGACCACCGCTATCTGCGCGCTGCTCATCGCGCTGACCCTGCCGGTGCTGGGCGTGAAATTCGGCGGCATCAACGAGACCTACCTGCCACCCAACCAGGACGCGCGCGTGGCGCAGGACCAGTTCAACGAGCAGTTCCCTTCCTTCCGCACCGAGCCGGTCAAGCTCGTGGTGAAGAACGCGACGAACGAGCAGCTTGTCGACGTCGTCATGCAAGCCCGCTCCATCCAGGGTCTGACCGAGCCGATGGGCCCGAAGACCGCGACTGTCGACGGCACCACCGTCCTCGGCGCCGGCATTCAGGACCGCGATGACTACGCGCGGATCGTCCACGAGCTCGAGGACATTGAGGCACCGGAAGGCGTGGAGCTTTACGTCGGCGGCACCCCAGCCATGGAGGTCGAGTCCCTCGACGCGCTCTTCGACACGCTGCCCTGGATGGCCCTCTACGTGGTGCTGGCCACCTTCATCCTCATGGCGCTGGTCTTCGGCAGCTTCATCCTGCCGCTCAAGGCCATCATCATGACGCTGCTTTCCCTGGGTGCGACGCTGGGCATCTTGACGCTCATGTTCGTCGACGGCCTCGGCTCCGGCCTGCTCAACTTCACCGCCGGCCCGCTCATGAGCCCGATTCTGGTGCTCATCATCGCCATCGTCTTTGGTCTCTCCACGGACTACGAAGTCTTTCTGGTTTCGCGCATGGTGGAGGCCCGCCGCCGGGGTGCGTCCACGGACGAAGCCATCGCGGCGGGTACCGCGCACACCGGTGGCATCATCACGGCGGCCGCGCTCATCATGATCGTGGGCGCAGGTGCCTTCGGTTTCTCCGACATCGTGATGATGAAGTACATCGCCTTCGGCATGATTTTTGCACTGCTTATCGACGCCACCATCGTCCGCATGCTCCTCGTCCCCGCCGTCATGCACCTGCTGCGCGAGGACAACTGGTGGGCCCCGCGCTTCCTCACCCGCCTGACCCATCGCCTCGGCGGCGACAACGCCCCGGCTGCCGAGCCGGCAGCCCCGCATCACTCCCCGGTGACTTCGGCTGAACAGGTCGAGGAGGCGTCGGCAAGCGAAGCTCCTGTACGCGGGGACCGCAGCGCCGACACCGACACCGAGCTCATCCCCTTCTCCGAGCTGGTGCAGCGCCTGAAGTCCACGGACGGTCGATGAATAAGAAGAACTGGCTGACCTGGATAATCTCCCTTCTGATTCTGGCCGCGCTGGCGTGGTTCTTCCGCGACCAGCTGGACTTTATCTCCGAGGGATTGCGCCGCCTGCGCCACGCTGAACCTTTCCCCGTGGTGCTGGTGGTGTTCTTCGCGCTGCTGTCCATCGCGGGCATGGCGGAGGTGATGAAGCGGCTCATCGGCGCCGGCGGCGTCAAGGTGCCGCTGCGCGAAACCTACGCCATTACGCTCGCCTCGAATGCGTGGTCCACGACTCTGCCGGCGGGCCCTGCCTTTTCGGCCTTGCTCACCTTCCAGGTGCAGCGTCGCTGGGGTGCGTCGGTGGCGCTGTGCAGCTACTTCCTGTTTTTGTCCTCGATTATTAGCTCGATGTTCCTCGCGCTCATTGGCCTGGGCGGGGTGTTTTTCCTCAACGCCGACATGGCTTTGGGCTCGTTGATCACCACGGTTGTCCTCATGCTCGCGGCACTCGGCGGCATCTTCTGGCTGACCTCGCACCCGGTGACCCTTGAGCGCTGGCTGCGCAAGCTGCGACCGGGGCCGAAGCGGGACCGCGCGATTCAGGAGATGCGCAACCTCGGCGAGGTCCACCTTTCGCGTGGCCCCTTCGCTGTGGTTGCCGGGGCCTCCCTTGTGCACCGCCTAGCCGATATGGCCGCCCTGTGGGCTTCGGTGTGGGCGGTAACCGGCGAGATTCCGTGGCTGCGTGCCGGCGCCGATCACACCACCCTGGCGGGCGTCGCACTGGCCTTCCTGGCGGCGAAGCTGGCTGGCTCCGCGCAGGTCACCCCGGGTGGCGTGGGTACGGTGGAGGCCGCGCTCATCGCCCCGCTGGTGGCGACGGGCCTCACCGCGGTGCATGCCACCTCCGCGGCCATCATCTACCGGCTTATTTCCTTTGCGCTGATCACTATCATTGGATGGGTCATCTACTTCGCCCACTACGCCCGCGATGGTTTCTCTTACGCGGCGTTGAACCGGAAGGAATCCTAAATGCGCGTTGCCCCGCTTATCGACGTCATCTCGCTCGTCCTCTTCGCCATCCTCGCCCGCCTGGCGCACGGCGGCCTGAGCTTTAGCTCCTGGGTCGATGCCTTCTGGCCGTGGACCGTGGGCGCGCTCGTGGGCTGGGTCATCATCATGGCAGCGAAACTGAGCGGCCTGTGGAGGGAAGGCGTCGTCGTGTGGCTGAGTGCCATTATTGGCGGCATGGCCCTATGGATGCTGGTCAATGGCCGGCTGCCGCACTGGTCCTTCCTCATCGTGGCCACCGTGATGTCGGCGCTGTTCTTCTTTGGCTGGCGAGCCATCGCGGCCTTTGCGTCCCGCTCGCGTGCCTAGAACTTCACCAAGTTTTCCATGGCCTGCTACCTGTCGGCCTCACACACCTGGATCCAGCCTTGTGGGGCCTTGCGAGTGGCTGTTTGAGCTGGGTTTTTAGCGCTCCGGTTGCGGGGGTGTGCGGCCCGGTTTAGTGTGTGGGCATGAAGTTGGGGGACTTACTCGGGGTACTTGCTCGCGGCATGCACGTCGTTTCTTTGTGCGCGGGCCACACACGCGATGACATGCTCGCGCTGGGTGCGACGCCGCGCGTAGCGCGGCAGCTCGAAGGCCTGCACCGCATCTATTTTGGCCAGACTGCTTTCACTGCCAAGCAGCGCCGCGCGCGTAAAACTGAACACGCACTGGATACGCTGGTGCAGATTGAGCGCCATGTCGCGCGAGTCAAGGACTCGCGCAAGGCGTGGGACCTGAGAGTGGAGCTGTGCGAGACTCCGGCGGGTGAGATCGCGGGCGTGGCGAAGCGGCGCCTCGCGGAGCTCAGGCCCGAGCCCAGCCCCGGAGTGCGGGTGCTGCGCCGAAAAGGCGGCATGCACAGCCTCATCATCACGGATCGCCCGCGGGCTATTGCGAATCTGGTGGGCACGCTCAAAGCCACCTCCGCGGACCTGCTGAAGGCGGTCCACGAAGTCTTTGCAGGAGGCGGCGCGCCCACACCTGTGCTGCATGCGCACGTTCTTGTGCGCCTGGATCAGCTCGACACCATCGTGCGCGGCGAGGGTGACGACATCATTCTGCAAGCAACCGACGGCGGCACCATGACCGGCGCAGAGTTTCTCCGCACGCAGTTTGCCGAGCGCGGCTTCGTCTCGCTCTTCCACCCCGTCGAAGGACCCGTCAATCTCTATTACGGCAGCCGCTTCGCCAGCGACAAACAGCGCCTCCTGCTCAGCGCGGAGCATCCGACGTGCGCCTGGCTCGGGTGCAATAAACCGGCCGCGGAATGCCAGATGCACCACATCAGACGGTGGCAAGATGGCGGGCCAACCAACATCAACAACCTCGTCCCGCTGTGTAAGTACCACAACGCGATCAATGATGATGATCCCGCCCGGCCCACCTATCGCGGGCACATCGACCGCATCGAGGGACGGATGGCGTGGCTACCACCCGGCGGTGGGCCACCAGTGCTGATACCCAGCCCCGTCTGGGCTGACCTGCGGTAGGAATTCCCGCACCCCTGAGTCGCACCGCGACCCTAGGGCTCTTCGGCGATCCCGCATTCAGAGTTTTAGCGCACCGCGCCTTCTCAAGGCGCGTTGACTCCCTCGGCCACACGAGCCAGGGCATAAAGAAACCCTCCCCGCTTCTGAGCCGCTCACGTTGGACTGAGCAATCAGTCCAACGGGGAGCCGCACGTGTGGCGGAGAGGGGTGCGCGCGAACGCTACTTCGAGCTCAGGGACGAGCCAGAGATGGTCACGCCGACGCGGTTGAGCAGCATGATAACGAGGTTGATAACGTCGCCGCTGAGGTCAAGAACGCTAGACAGCATTGAAGTGCTCCTTTGATTGAATTCCTAGTCCTTAAACTTATCGGATAGAACGGGCCCGCACGTTACGCCGAGAAACAAAGTTCAGCGCGATCCGCAGGCCTTCTTCAGCCTCTATCCTGGCTCAGACGACGCTAGAGCGGGGAGATGGTGTGCTTCTTGGGCAAGTCCTTCTCCTGCTTATCGGCAAGCTGGCGCAGCGCGCGGCGCAGGGCCAAGCGCGACTCAGAAGGCTTAATCATGCCGTCGAGGTAGCCACGCTCCGCGGCGACATAGGGTGCGGTCATGGTCTCGTCGTAGAAGTCCATGAACATCTTCTTCGTCATGGCGCGCTGCTCCGGGGTTTCGGCGGCCTCGAGCTGCTTGCCCGCAATCATGACCACGGCGGCGGCCGAGCCCATCACGGCAATCTGGGCCGTCGGCCACGCCAAGTTGATATCACCGGTCAGGTTCTTCGAACCCATCACGGCATAGGCGCCGCCATAAGCCTTGCGCACAATCAGCGAGACCTTCGGCACGGTAGCCTCCACCACAGCAAAAGCGAACTTCGCACCGCGGTGAATCAGACCGGCCTTCTCCTGGTCCACGCCCGGCAGGTAGCCCGGCGTATCCACCACGAAGACCAGCGGGATGTTGTAGGCATCGCAGATACGGATAAAGCGCGCGCCCTTATCGGCGGCATCCGCATCGATACAACCCGCCGAATGCATCGGGTTATTCGCCACAAAACCCACGGCCTTGCCGTCAATACGCCCAAAGGCAGTGATGACGTTGGGGGCGTAGTTCTCCTGGATTTCGATGAGCTCGTCATCGTCGCCAAGCTGCGTCAGCAGGTCCATCATGTCGTAGCCGGCGTTCGTGTCATCCGGCATGAAGGAATCCAGCTCGGTGTCTTCAGCTACCTCGTCATCAGAAGGTGCGTCGAAGACCGGGGACTCGTCGAAGCAGGTCAGCGGCAGGTGGTCCAGCAAATCGCGCACCAAGTCAAAGGCCTCATCCTCGGAAGGCACCACGACGGACACGTTGCCGTTGAGCTCCTGCTGGCGCGCAGAGCCGAGGTCATGGGAAGAGATCTCCTCGCCTGTGACTTCCTTGATCACGTTCGGACCCGTCACGTACATCTCCGCCTCACCATCGACGGCGATGATGAAGTCCGTGGTCACCGGCGCATACACCGCACCACCGGCGGACTTGCCCATCATGATGGAAATCTGCGGGCTGCGGCCGGACAGCGGCAGCTGGCGGCGGGCAATCTCGGAGTACATGGCCAAAGACGTCACCGCGTCCTGAATGCGCGCACCGCCGGAATCCTGAATACCGATAACTGGGCAACCAATCTTGATGGCCAGGTCCATGATGTCGGTGACCTTCTTGCCAAAGGTCACGCCCACGGAACCGCCATAGACGGTCTTATCGTGTGCGTAGATGCACACCGGGCGGCCGTTGATGCGGCCGTGACCGGTGACCACGCCGTCGGAGTAAATCGCATCCGGGTCGCCGGGGGTCTTGCCCAGGGCACCCGTTTCGACGAAGGAGCCTTCGTCGAGAAGCGCGGCAATGCGTTGGCGCGGAGTCGAGCGCCCTGCCTCATCGCGACGGGCCCGGGAGCGTTCACTGCCGGGGTCCTGGGCGCGCTCGAGGCGCTCGCGTAGGTCCGCTAGCTTGTCAGCGGTACTAGTCACTTCCGAATCTTCTCCTCGATCCATTCCTCCATGTGCTTGCCCACGATACCGATTGCCGGCTCGTCAGGAACCGCCAGGTGGTCGCCCGGCAGCTGCACAATCTCCAGATCCTTCACGATAACGCCCCAGCCACCGTCCGGGTTAATCTCCGCATAGGCAGGCTCGAGCTCGATGGCGCCGTCGTGCATGCGCTCGGAGCGGAAGAGGATGACGGGCACGCTTACCGACGCCCACCGTCCCATATCCAGCGAGCCCAGAATCTGGTTGTCCACGAAGGATGCGCGCTGGTGCTCCAGCACGCCGGCGGACAGGCCATGTTCGGAGGCATCGGTGGAGCTGAGGAATTCCGCGAGCATGGCCATGAGCGCATCTTCGCCCACGGTCTCCAGCATCTCGTAGGGCGGCTCGAAGTCGAGGCCGTAGGTCTTCTTGGCAAAGGCGGCATAGCGGCCCCAACGAGCCTTGGTTTCCTCCAGCGTCTTCGGGGCCGGATGCGCCGGCTGGGTGGTATCCAGCAGCGCGATGAAGGCAACCTCAGCAGTATCCTCGCCGCGGTCGGCGCGCTCCTGCAGCTGGTAGGCCACCTCATAGGCCAGCGCGCCGCCGAAGGACCAGCCGCCGAGCACGACCTTGCGCCCGCGCGCGTAGTGCAGGATGTCCTCGATATAGGCGGCGGCGCGATCCTCCAGGCTGCCCTCGATGCGCTCCACGCCGTAGACGGCGACGTCGGCAGGCAAGCGGCGGGTCAGCGGCTGGTAGACCACGGTGGTGCCGCCGGCCGGGTGGAACATGAAGACGGCTGGGCCGTCGGCCTCGCGCAGGACACGGATGTTGCCTTCGACCTCGGTCTCCAGGCCCTCGCGGACGAGGTCCGCCAGATTCTCCAGCGCTTCGGCCTCGTGGACCTGCTGCGCGGTGACCTCGATGCCGGCGCGCTCGGTGAGACGCTCGGCAATCTTCTCAGCCACCTCATCGCTGACCTGCGGCAGCGCGGACGTCACGCCGGCCGCGGCCTTACCGGTGAAGGTGGCCCAGGTGCCGAAGACCATGCGCTCGGAGGCATCGCGCGGCGCCACGCCCACGCCTTCGCCGCCCTTCGCGCTCACATCAGACGAGTCTTCAGTGGAGTTGCCTTCCGTGGTGAGCGTGGAAGGTGCCTCGGCGCTTGCGGCATCGGCGGCCGCGTCGGACGGCGCCTGCGCGGAAGCACCGGGCTGTTCGGACACGGCTTCCTCGACCATGGTGATGACGTCGGCGAGGGAGGCGTCGCGAAGCGCCTGCACCTGCAGCGGCGGAATCTGGAAGTCATTCTCCACGCGGTTCTTGATGCGCATGCCCATGAGCGAATCCAGGCCCAGGTCAATGAGCGGCAGCTCGCGCGGGAGATCGGAGACGTCGTAGCCCATGGACTCCGACACGATGAGTGCCAAGCGCTCCTCCACGCTCTCCGTCGCCGGGTCCCAGCGCACGGCATCGACGCCCACGTCGGGGTCCGCGAACTGCGGCGCGGTCACAGCCTGCGGCAGGCTCGGCTCGGCCGTCGGGGTGGGTTCTGCAAGGTTAAGGGTCGAGGCAAAACCTTCCGCAACAAGCTTGGTGGTCGCTCCATCCACGTAGTGCACCGCCACCGACAGCCCGCCCAGCGTGCGGCGAACAATGGTGGTGACCTCGCCCTTCGCGGGCAGGTCGAGGTGCTCCTCGCTCGCCGCGATGTGGGCGCCCGGGGTCACGGCCTCGGCGGCAGCCTCCAGGATGGCCAGCGCGCTCGGCGCCTGGTCAGCGTTCGTGGAGAACGCCACCGCGCCCTCCGGCAGCGTCACGCGCGCTCCCGGCAGGCCGGATACGCCAGAAGAAGGACGAGCGTTGGTCCAGAAACGCTGGCGGCGGAAGCGGGTATGCGGGGCGGCGACAAGCGCACCGGAACCAAAGACCTTGGTGTAGTCCACCGGAGTACCCGTGACGTAGAGCTTGCCCAACAGGTCCAGCAGCGACTCGGTGGGATCCATCTTGCGCTTCAGGCTGTAAAGCAGCTGCGCATCCGCCTTGCCCGCGGCAAAGGCGGTGGACATCAGGCCCATGAGCGCAATCGGGTTCGGGGAGATCTCCACGATCTGCGTGTGCCCAGCCGCAAACGCCGCCTCCGTCGCATCCTGCAGGTAGACGGGCTTGCGGGTCATGCGGATCCAGTAATCCTCATCGTGCAGCACCGCACCCGGGCGGTAGACCTTGCCGCGGTCGACGGAGGAGAAGAGCGTCGTGTGCAGCGGAGCGGCTTCCATGCCGGCGATTTCCGCATAGAGCTCACCCAACAGCGGATCCACAGCGGAGGTGTGCCCCGCGCCCTTGACGTTGAGCGCGCGGGCGAACTTGCCCTCGCCGTCGAGCTTCTCCACCAGCGCGAGGACCTCCTCGCGCGGGCCGCCCACGGTGGTCATGCCGGGGCCGGTGTAGACGGCGGGCTCGATGGAGCCTGGCAGGGCGTCGATCTCCTCGGCGGAGAGCTCGACGACGGCCATGGCACCTTGCTGGTCCTCCGGCAGCGAAGCCTCGCCCTCACCCATCAGGCGCGCGCGGTGGCAGGCGATGAGCATGGCGTCGGCTGCCGTGATGCCGCCCGCAGCATAAGCCGCGCCGATTTCACCCATGGACATGCCGATAACACCGGCCGGGCGCACGCCGAAGGTACCAAGCAGATCCGTCAGCGCAATCTGGATGGCGGTGATGGCCACCTGCGCGGTTTCGGTGTTGTAGGTCTGGGCGTCGTCGTGCACCAGCTCCAGGATGGACCAGCCGGATTCGCGCTGCACGATGGCGTCGAGCTCCTCCAGGCGCTCCTTGAACAGCGGCGAGATCTCAATCATGTCCTTGGCCATCTTGCGGTGCTGGGAGCCAAAGCCGGAGTACATGAAGACGGGGCCGTGGACGGAGGGAGAATCCGCGGCGGCGATGCCGACGGAGACGGTCCCCTCGGCGACCTGGCGCAGGCGCTTGACGGCCTCCTCGCTTGACGACGCCACCACTACCGCCCGCGAGCGCCCATGGTTACGGCGCGCGAGGGTGCGGGCCAGGGAGAGCAGGTTCGGGTTCTCGGCTTCGATGTAGTCCGCTAAGTCGGCTGCGGCTGCGGCGCGGCGCGAGGGCAGCAGGCCGGAAACGGGCAGGGCCACCGGGTGGCCTTCGCCGATGGCGACCTGCGGGGCGTCCTGGTGGGTCAGCCCGCGGTAGTCGGTCAGCACCACGTGGGCGTTGGTGCCGCCAAAGCCGAAGCCGGAGACACCAGCGATTTTCTGGCCGGAGTACTCGGGCCACTCGCGCGGGTCTTCGACGACTTCGAGGTGCTCGGCGTCGAAGTCGATATAGCGGTTGGGGCCCGCGTAGTTGATGTTTGGCGGGATAACGCCGTGGCGCATGCCCTCGATGACCTTGATGAGGCCCACCACGCCGGCCGCGGACTCGGAGTGGCCGATGTTGGTCTTGGCGGAGCCCAGCAGGGTCGGGTTATACGGTTGGCGGCCCGGGCCCAGCACGCGCCCCAACGCGGTGGCCTCGATGGGGTCACCGAGGATGGTGCCGGTGCCGTGGGCCTCGACGTAGTCGACGTCCTGCGGGCGGATGCCGGCGTCGGCGTAAGCGCGCTCGAGGACGTCGACCTGCGCGTCTGGGTTGGGGGCGGTCAGGCCGTTGGAGTGGCCGTCGGAGTTGACTGCGGAGCCCTTGATGACGGCGTGGATGGTGTCGCCGTCGCGTTCAGCGTCTTCGAGGCGCTTGAGCACGAGCACACCGGCAGCGTCCGCGCGGACGATACCGTCGGCGTCGTCGGAGAAGGCGTGGATGGCGCTGGTGGGCGAGGTGACACCCAGTTCGCTAAAGCCGATGGAGGCGTGCGGCGAGGCCAGGATGTTCACGCCGCCGGCGAGAGCCGTATCAGCTGCGCCCACGCGCAGGTCCTTGACCGCCTGGTTGACCGCCACGAGGGAAGCCGAGCAGGCGGTGTCCACGTTGAGGGAAGGCCCGCGCAGATCGAAGGCATAGGACAGGCGGTTGGCCACGATCGCCGAGGACGTGCCCGTCAACGCATAAGGGTGCATCTCGGCGGGGTCGGCGGTAATCAGCATGCCGTAGTCATTGTTGGTGGAGCCCATGTAGACACCGGTGGCGGTGCCGCGCAGCTGGTTGGCGGGCAGACCGGCGTCTTCGAGGGCCTCCCACGCCACCTCCAGGAGAATGCGCTGCTGCGGGTCCATGTTGGCCGCCTCCAGCGGGGAGAGGCCGAAGAACTCGGCGTCGAAGGAAGCGATATCCTCGATGTAGCCGCCGTCGGTGTTCTGCTGCTCCATCTTCTCGCTGGTAATCGGGTCAGAGGAGTACTCCGACCAGCGGCCGACGGGCAGCGGGCCGGTGCCGGCGCGGCCCTCGACGAGCATGTTCCAGAACTCGTCGACATTCTTGGCGCCCGGGAAGCGGCCGGCATAGCCGATGACGGCGATGTCCCCGCCCGCGATGGCGGCCGAGCGCGGTGCCGCCGCTCCCGGCGCGCTGTCTGCCGGGGCGCCGGCGGCGCCGTTGACGAGACGCTCGGCCAGCTGCGCGATGGTGGGGTACTCGTAGGCCACGGTGGGCTCGAGCTTGATGCTGAGGAGGTTTTCTAATTCGCCGGAGAGGACTACTGCGTCACGCGAGGACAGCCCGAAATTCTCCAGTGGCTTGGTGTCCGTGATTTCCTCTGCCGACAGGCCGGTGGTCTGCGCAACCCAGGTGCGCAGCCAGCCACGAAGCTCTTCAACGGTCATAAATCTCTAGCTTTCTTACGCGGACTAAAATTTTCTATCTATGCGGTCGATTTTGCGCAGCACAAAAGCGCGCACATCGATGCGTCTATAGGGGTTATCGGACGATAATCTCACTTTGTTAACTTAGGTCTCATAACCGACATACCCACAGGCAGCGGCAACCCCCGCCCCCACGGCTCACGCGGGGAACGGGGGTTGAATGGTGCGGGGCCTTTAAGAGGCGAGGTAGCTCTTCTTGGCCACGCGGCGGGCAATCTTGCCCGAGGAGGTGCGCTTGATCTCGTTAGCGCCGAACCACTGGATGACGGCCGGGGTCACGCCGTGGTTCGCGGAGACCGCGGAGCGGATGACCTCGGATGCAGCGGCGTCATCGGCCGGGTTGGCGTCGTCGGCGCGCTCGATGAGCAGCACGAGCTCCTCGGTGCTGCCGCCTTCCACGGAGAAGGCCGCGATGGAGTCCGCGCGCACGTGGTCCGAGGCCTCCTGCACGGTGCCTTCAATGTCCTGCGGGTAGTGGTTGCGGCCAGCCACCACGATGAGGTCCTTGAGACGACCGGTGATGTACACCTGGTTATCCACGATGGCCGCCAGGTCACCGGTGGCCAGCCAGTTGTTGTCCTCCGGCGCGTTCGGCACGCGGGTGCCCTCCGCCAAACGCTCGCCGAGCGTGTTGTGGAAGGTAGAGGCAGTTTCTTCCGCTCGGTCCAAGTAGCCGGCGGCACGGTTCTCTCCATGCAGCCAGATCTCGCCCACGCGGCCATCCGGCAACTCGACCTTGGTCTCCGGGTCCACGATGGTCAGGTGCTGAGCCACGACGCTCTGACCACAGGAGGCGTAGGCCACGGAGTCCGCAGACTTTTCGACGATGACCGCTTCGCCCTCGGCCAGACGCTCGCGATCGAAGTGCGAAATGATCGGGCGCTCCAGAGTCTGCGGGGTGGTCACAATCAGCGAGGCCTCCGCCATGCCGTAGGACGGGCGCAGGGTCTCACGGCGCAGGCCATACTCCTCCTTGCCGAAGGTCTCCCAGAAGGAGTTCACCGCAGATTCCGTGACCGGCTCCGAGCCGATCACGATGCCATCGACGTTGCTGAAGTCCAGCGTCTCCCCCGCCGCCGGAGCACCGTAGCGCGCGGCGAGCTCGAGGGCGAAGTTGGGAACCACGGCGTAGGTTCCCTGCAGCTGCTCATCGATGGGCTGACGCTTGAGCTGGTCAATCCAGCGCTTAGGCTGCTGGACGAAGTCACGCGGCGTCATGATCTCCAGGTTGACGCCCAGGATGGTCACGAAAACCGCCAGGATGATGCCCATGTCGTGGTGCATCGGCAGCCAGGAAACCACGCGGGCCGGCAGCTTAATCTGTACCGCGGTGAAGATCTGCAGCACGTTGGTCATGATGTTGCGGTTGGTCAGCAGCACGCCGGCCGGGGTGCGGGTGGAACCGGAGGTGTACTGCAGGAAGGCCGGCTGATCCAGCGGCGCGGTCTGTAGCGCGGCAAGCGCGGCCTTGCCTTCCTCCGTCTCCAGCGGGTTGACCCAGCTCTGTGCCAGCGAATCCGGCAGGGAGTCGATGGAGATGATGCGCGGGCGCTCGGCTGCTGGGCGGTCCGAGAAGTACGCGCGGTTGGCGGCAGCGGACGTGTTGTTGGTCAGCACGATCGACGGGTTGGCATCGCCGAAGACCGCCCGCAGGTGATCGGTGTGGCCGGGCTCGTTCGGATCATAGAGCGGGATCGGGGTCATACCGGCGTACATCGCGCCCAGGAAGCCGAAGATGTACTCGGGGGAGTTGCCCGCCAGGATGGCCACGCGATCCCCCATCTTGCCCACCTGCTGCAGGCGCGCTGCTACCGCCTTGATGCGGGTATTGACCTGGGAGCGGGTGATATCGCGCGGGGTGCCCTCCGGATTATCGGTATAGACCCACTGGCGCATGACCGGGCGATCCGGGATTCCCGCCTGCTGCTCCGCGGCATAGACGTGTTCGGCGAGCCCCGCCAACGTGAGGTGAGGCGGCAGGGCGATGTTGCCCTTGTCGTCGAAGAACTGGCCGATCAAGGCTTTCAGGTCCATGTGGGAAAGCTCCTTCGTAGGGTAGAGAGGGGCGCGCACCCCTGCTTCACGTACTTTTGACATTGAAAATATCAGAAGGAGTGTGCCGAACGTTACATGGCGCGCGGGCGGGACGTCGTCAAGCGCTACTGCGCGTCGATGGTGTCCTTAGCCCACTGCGTGACCCACTGGTTGGTGGTGACCCCTTCGATAACGTCCGGATTGTAGGCATACAGTGCATGAACGCCGTTGGCGTCGATGAGGTCACGCGCTCGTTCGAGCCCGTTGCTCACGTCCAGGGGCGCATCACAAATAGAGTCATTCGGCGCACAGATTTGGAAAGTGCGGTCCGCCAACTCCCCAAAGCCATTGGCGCGCGCACCGCGCATGGTGGCGCCCGGGACGATGCCCTGAATCAAGGTCGACACCGGCTGCAGGGCAATCTCCGCGCCCACGCCGCCGACGTGCGCACCCGGGTTAATGCCCACGCCGTCCTGGCGCCGGCCGTCCGCAATGAGGCCCCCCCCCGCCACGCTCTCCGCGGGGATGGGTCCATTGCCGCCGCCGATGCGGTCCGCCACATCACCCGCGATGACCGCTCCCTGCGAAAATCCGCTCAGGATGAACTTCGTGTCCGGGCAGGTCTCGTGCATGTAGGTCAGCTCGCCCTCGAGGCGCGAGGTGCCTTCGTTGCGGGAATCGTCGTAGCTCATCTCGTGCTGCGCGTTGATGTTCTTAAACTGCGCGGTGTACGGCAGCGTCCACACCTTAACGTCCTCGGGGACGTAGGCCTCCTTCAGGGGATTCGTGATCGAGAGCATGAAGGAGTTCGGGTTCGCGCCCGGGTTGATCGGATCATCGTCCGCGGCGGATTCCCACGTTCCCGGCGCGGAGATGAATTCCACGCGCGGGCACCAGTCCGGCTGCTCGGGGGCCGTGTTGTCCTCCTCCTGGGAAGGGGCAGGCTCCGCAAGGTTTCCTTGTTCCCCTTCCTCACGGGTGTTGAGGAAGTGAACCGCTCCCCCGCCAATCAGGGCGAGGAGGACGACCACGGCAAGGACGGTCAGTGTGTTACGCATGGTTTTACGCATGAAGAAATTTCTACCTTGGAAAGGTGCGGGATTCCCTGGGGAATCCCTGCCACATTACTGAGCGCAGAGCGCGCGGCCCTGCTCGGTGATGAGCTGGACGAGTTCTTCGTGGCTGAGCTCGCTGCGGCCCTGCTCGATGAGCTGCCCGGCCACCGCGGGCACGGTGACGGTATCGCCCTGGCAGGAGGCTTGCGCGGCACCCACCAGCTGGTCCTCCACACCGTCAATGTTCACGCCCTTCTCAGCCACTGTGGCCAGGAAGTCCTGGTCCGGGCCCTGTTCAGGCGCGGGCGCGGGAATTTCGGAGATCTCGCGCGCGCCGCGGTCCTCCGGCTCGTCGCCTTGCGCTCGCTCACTCTGCTCGGAGGGCGACGCCGACGCTGAGCTGGACGACGCCTTGCTTGACGACGATTCACCGCTCGCCCCCGAGGAGCGCTCCAGCGGCGCCACCGATGTTTCGGTGGCCTCACCTTCCTCGACGGTGGCGGAACCGCAGCCGGTCAACAGCGCACCGGCGGCCAGCAACACGGCCGCGCCGGCTGTCGCACCGGGACGGGCGGAGAAAAATCGCATAGCCGTCCCTACTTCTTATCCGCCTGAACCTGGCCCATGACCTTGCGGATAACACCGTGCTGGAAGGTCTGGGTCAGCCCGCCGGCCGGGATCGTCGCATAATCCTCGGTGGGCCAGCCGAACTCGCCCTGCTCGTAGCCGTGCTTTCCCCACTCATCGAAGATCTCTCCCTTGAGGATGTAGTGCGCGCCGGAGTCCATGGACCAGTAGATGTTGCCGTGCTCGAACTCCTGGAAGAAGCCGCCGTTGACGGCCTTCTCCTCACCCACCGGGAAGCCCAGCTCGGAGTCAGCAGCCTTCAGCTCCTTGTACTTCGCGCCGATAGCACCGTGCACGATGTGGAAGGAACCGTCTGGATTGCGGGTCAGTACGCCGTCCTCGAACTCCTGGACCTCGCCGTCGCCGACCTTGCGCGGCTCGGCTACCGGGTACTTGAGGTCGCCGCCCTCGAAGCCGTTCTTGCCCCAGGCGTCGAAGAAGTCCTTCGAGATAGGCCAGGCGCCGGTCTCCGGGGTCCAGTAGATGGAGCCATGCTCGAAGTGGACGTAGCGTCCGCGACCGTCGGGGGTCTTCTCCTCACCGGTCTTCGGGAAACCCAACCAGGAGGTCGGGCCACCGAGCTCGGAGTAGCGTGCGCCGATGCGGCCGATAACGGCGTGCGCACCAGTCTCCGGGGACCAGTAGGCAGTACCGGCCTGGAAGTCCTGGGCCTTGCCGCGCTCGGCGACGTCATACTCGTTGTTCACGCAGGAGCCGATGATGCCGGACTTGGTGGCCTCAGCGATGGCCCCAACCGGGGTGCAGTCCGCGCCACGGTCGCTCTTGTCCAAGCCGAGAGAATCGGCGATGTAGGGCCATGCCTCGGTCATCTCGAACTGCCAGTATTCCCAGCTGTGAACGCCGGTCGGGCGGAACTTCACGACCGGCTCGACGCCGACGCGCTTGGCGTAGTCAACGAAGGTCTGGGTGGACATGCGCGAGATTGCTTCTAGGCCCACGCCGGCCATGTTGGCCTGGCCCTTCGCCACGGAGCCGAGTTGGCCGTAGTCGTCCTTGCCGTTGCCGGCGGAGACGTAGACCTTCATGTCCTTGAGGTTTTCAATACCCAGCTTCGGATCGTGATCGATCCAATCCTGGGAGTAGAGATCGCCCCACATGTTGGTGGAGGTGAATCCGCCGGCATCAGCCTGCGCGGCGGTAATGGCCTCCGGCATACCGGTGGTGGTGGTGTCGAGGTAACCCGAGAAAGAGCCCACATACTTGAAGGCCCAGGGGTTGCGCTCGGCCAGGTTCATGGCGGCGGTACCACCCATGGAGATACCGGTCACGGCGCGCTTGCCGTTGGAGCGGTAGCCCTTCTCCAGGATCGGGATGAGCTCCTTCATCAGGAAGGTCTCCCACATGTAGTGGGTGCCGTTGTCTTCCTTCTGCCAGTCGGAGTAGAAAGAGGACTCGCCGCCCACCGGCATGATGAGGTTGACGTTGCGGTCGGCGTACTGGGACAGGATGTTGGTCTCGATGGTCCAACCGGACTCATCGTCACGCGCGCGCAGGCCGTCGAGTGCCCAGACCTCCGGGAAGGTCTTGTCCGGGCTGGAGTACCAATCGCGCGCGAGCTGAATCTGCACGACCTGCTCCTTGTCCGGCATCGCAGCGGACTTAATGTAGACCTTGAGGTGGCGGTTGGTCAGATATTCCACGCGAGAGACGGACACGCCCTCCGGCAGGCCCTCGATCTTCGGGTACTCCGTCTCCACCGGAGTACGCTGCGGTGGGTTGGACGGGGCGAAAGAATCGGAGAAGTTAGAGCTTCCCAGCAGGTCGGTAATGCCCTCGCTCGAGGAGCTTGAGGACTGCGCGTTTGCGATAGGCAGCAACGCAAAGCCCACTGCCACGGCGGTGGGCAGCGCAGCGATGGTCAGGCCCTTGCGGGCTGCGGACGGGGAACGCAGGCCGGAATCCTTAGCGGACCGGCGAGGCTGAGATGACGCAGTGTTCGGCATTGAAGAGTCCTTTTAAGGGGTATATCGAGATAAGGGCACGCGGTGCCGCGAGCGAGCTCCGCAGGTTCCCCTCCTGCGGAACTCGCCGCCGCACGCGTGGTGAGCGGTCTAGTGTGTTCTCAAGTTTAAGTTTAACTTGAGACTTTCGGTAGGGGGACACGCCCAGCGGCGGGATGAAAAAGCCGCCACGCCCAAGGGCACGGCGGCTAGCTAGTTACCAGGCGTTCATAACGTTGAGCACCTGCGGCTTGGAGCGTTCCAGCTGGTAACCGAACTGCTCCCAGTTGTGCAGGCCCTGGGCCGGGTAATCCGTCTGCAGGCGAACACCCATCGCCCGAGCCTTGAGCTCCCACAGGCGGGTGGTGCCGTTGGCGAAGGCTTCCAACGCCATACCGGACGCGATGTGCTGCGGCAGGTAGCGTTGCTGATCCAGCGGCCCCGGGACACCCGAGGCAGCAGACACGTAAACATCCGTTCCGTTTGCAGCCAGATCCGGGATCAGGTTGAAGGGATCATTGCTGAAGCGCTTCGGGTTGATGACGGAGCCGTACATGGCGTTGATGTTGAAGCCGCCGGCGTCGAGAAGCGCCAGGCGCATAAAGGTCTGGGCTCCCGGCAACGTCGTGGTGAGGTAGCCGGAGTAGGACAGCGCCTGACGGAACTGCTCGGGGTGCTTGCCAGCGAGGGTAATCGCTGCGGTAGCGCCCATGGACAGACCAGCAATGGAGTTATTGTTGCGGGCCACGCCGAAGTTGCCCTCAAGGTAAGCCGGCAACTCCTGCGTCAGGAAGGTCTCCCACTGGTAGTTGACCGGCTTGACCAGATCGTACGTAGCCGGACCGTTCCAGTCTGCATAGAAGGAGCCAGCGCCGCCCACCGGCATCACCAGGGTGATGTTGTGATCCACGTAGGTGCGCGCGGCGTTGACGTCATGGATCCACGCGTTGGTGGAATCGGTCGCGCGCAGACCATCGAGCAGGTAGAGGCCCGCGTTGCCGCCGTTCTTGGCAGGCTGGATCTGCACCGGGATGTTTCGGCCCATCGCCTGGGACCACACATCGCAGCGCTGCACCCAGAAGCCAACGCGATCCCACTCGCAGGTGCCGGTGGCGTCCGCGCGCAGCCAGTCACGGTGAGCCGCGGATGCTTCCTGGGTGCCGGCGGTCACGACCAGGCCCAAGGCCACGGCGATAGCGGCCACCACTGAGAGGACCCGAGTCCGCAGGCCAGAGCTTAGTGAACTCATGTTTCTCCTTAACATTTTTACTGCCATTACTACATCGCCAACACGCCAGCGATAGTTACGGATCAATAACGAGAATCTTTTGTAGCGTAACGCACCCTGGCAATTTTTGCCTCCCCGTGGGGGTATTTGCCAGCCCGCCCCAAGCTAGTGGGCAGGGTAATCGGCCGGATCGGCAGAAAACATGAGGGTGCGCCCCGTGGTCAAAGAGAAGGCCAGGTTCGCGCGGAAGCGCTCCCACGTCAGGGGCTCGCTGTAGGAAGCAACAAGCTCCTGCACCTCTGGCGTCGCCAGCGCCGCCCGCGCCTGCCGAGTCTTGTCCTTGTCATACCACGGCGGGAGGTACTCAATGTCCGCGCCGGTCAGCGCCGCCTGCCACTCCAGTTCGAGGTGCTTGTCGTGGCCCACGCGTCCGCCTTCCTCGCGGGGCATCCGTGCGGCCAGCGGCGTGGCCAGACCAATGGTGTCGAGCACCCGCACGTTGAGCGGCGCGTTCATTGAGGTCATTCCCAGGTTGACCAGGTAGACCGTCGGCGGCTCCTCCGCGCCCGGCTCGCGCGGGACGGTGAGCCAATTGAGAAGGTCCTTTTCCTCGTCCTCTACGTAGATAACACCCAGCGCATCGCCGTCCGCTAACTTTTCGGCGACTTCCCCGTATCCGCGCATGAACTTCATCGTCATGTAGTCCTGTGCCGACCGCGGCGGGTAACCCGCCTCGCGGTTCGTGGCGTAGGTCCAGAAGTCGCGCTCGTCCACGATGGACAGCGGCTGCTCGTAGGCCTCCCAGTCCGTGGGGTGCCCGCGCAGCACGACCACCACGGTCCACACCGCGCAGAAGGCCGCCGCGAGCCCAGACACCAGGCCTCTCAGCGGCAGCACGAAGACCGGCAGGAGGGCGGCAAACAGCGGCAGCAGCAACATGCGGCCGTGCATGAAGTCGCCGCCGACGCGCAGCACGTACACCACATGCACCACCGCCGCACCGACCAGCAGATAAGTGACGGTCGTGGAGCTTCGCAGGGCTGCCGGGCGCAGGTGGGCACGGAAGGTCCACAGTGCGGCACCCGCCAGCACGAGAACGGGCAGGTACAGGGCATACGGCCCAACGAAGTCACCCACGTAGTCCAGGCCGCTGCCCCACGCGCTTGACGACGCCGACTTGGCCACCGCCGTGTGCGGCGTCAACAGGCCGTAATAGCCCATGCGGAAGAATTGGTAACCCGCCGGGATGGGCAGAGCCGCGCCAAGAATGCCGAGCCAGACTTTCCAGTTGCGGTGTGCCGCCAAGAGGAGCAGGCCGGCCAGCCCGCCGTAGAGCGCGAATTCCGGCCGCACGAGCCAGGACAACCCGGCCCACAGCGCCAGCCAGTAGGCGCTGGCGTTGTCACGAGACTGCGCCCAGTGCTGGAGCAACGCCCACAGGGCGGCGAGGTAGAAGATGGACAGGCCCCACTCGAGTCCGGAGGTAAAGAAGTCACGAGCAGGCGGCAGCGCGAGGTAGACCAGCGCGCCCGCGGGCGCCAGAAGCGGGGTGGCGAGTTGGCCCGAGCGGAAGAAGGCCCGGGCTGTGGCCCACGCCCCCAACATCATGGCCGCGACCGCCAGAAGCAATCCCAGGTTGACGGCGATGGACTCCAGCGGGGCGTTCGTGACCCAGCGGGCGAGGAGGATGAGGTACTGCCACAGCGTCGAGGTATTGGCCTCCACGCGCTCACCCACGTTGAAAACGGGGCCGTTGCCCTCCTCCAGGTTGCGCACGGTACGCAGGACGATGAGGCCGTCATCGGAAATCCAGCGGCGCGCGAAGCCACCCCACAACGAGAAAACTCCGATCACGATGACCGAGGCCAGCGCGCTGAGCGCCGCCGCGGTACGTGTATCGGATTTTCGCATGGGGAGAGAGTTTAGCCCATCATGACCGGCATGATGTAAACAGCCATGGCGATGCAGGCCAGCCACAGCAGGGCCAAGATCTGTAGAACGCGGTCCTCCAAAGCGATCTCATCGGGAGCACCGCCGTTGCCGCGGTCCACGTCGGCGGCATAGCGCAGGATCGCGATGGTAAACGGCACCATAGAGATTTGGTACCACACGCTGGCCGGGCCATCAGACTCGTTGGAGAGCTGGAAGCCCCACAGCGAATAGGACATGACCACGGCGGTGGCGGCCAAGGTCCACACGAAGCGCAGGTAAGTAGGCGTATAGCCCTCCAGGGATTTACGGATCTTGGCGCCCGTGCGCTCCGCCAGAAGGATCTCCGAGTATCGCTTGCCCGAGGCCATGAACAGCGAACCAAATGCAGCCACCAACAGGAACCACTGGGAGAGCACGATGCCCGCGGCCACACCACCGGCCATGGTGCGCAGCATGAAACCGGAGGACACCAGGGCGATATCGATCACCGGCATGTGCTTCCACCCGAAGCAATAGCCCAGCTGCAGGCCGATATAGATGGCCATGACGATGGCGAGCTGCAGGCCCGCGGTGGCCAGGAAGGACAGGCCAATCGAACCGATGATGAGCACCGCCGCCATGGCATAGGCCAGGCCCACCGGAAGCACACCCGCCGCAATCGGGCGGAAGCGCTTCGTCGGGTGCGCGCGGTCCGCCTCCACGTCGCGGGCATCGTTGATGAGGTAGATGGAGGACGCGCCCATGCAGAAGACGATGAAGGCGAGGAGGACGTCGAGAAGCACGCGCGTGTGGAACAGCGACTCCGCGCCCGCAGCCGCAGGGGCGGCCAAGACCAAAACGTTCTTGACCCACTGCTTGGGGCGCAGGGCCTTCACCATGCCGTCGGCGAGGTTCTTCGGCGGCTTGCGCTTGCGGCCGGTATCAATGCCGGAGGTGTGCGGCTCAGAGTGGAAGACTCTCTGCTCACCGTCGTCGACGCGGTTAGGACGTTCGCTCATGCGGTCTTCCTTTCATAGCGATAGCATGCTTCCGCGGTGGCGGCTCCCAGCAGGGCACCGATCGCCGTATCGGATGGGTAATGTACCCCGAGCACCATACGCGAGGCCATCATGACCGGCACACCAACGAGCGGTGCCGGGGATCCCAGAACGTGCGCGGCACCCACGAGGAACGCGCTTGTCGACGTCGCGTGCGAAGAAGGAAAGGACAGCTTAGAAGGGGTTTTCACGCCGACTTTGACGTAGTCATAGTCCGGGCGCTTGCGGGGCACAATGCGCTTGATCACAACGCTGGCCGCGTGCGCCGTGAAAGCACCCGCACCGACGGCTAGCCACTGGCGGCGACGCGCCGGATTCTGGTAATTCACGGCGACACCTAAGCCGGAGAGCGCCAGCCAGCCCAGGGCGTGCTCGCCGAAGTGGCTTAAACCCCGCGCGGTGGGCAGAACACCGGGCGCATCAAAGGCCGCGTCCTGAATCTTTTCAAGGACGTGGGATTCGGCGACAGAAAGCTTATTGGGCATCGAAGACCTTTCGCCAGGACTCGCGGGAGGTCAGCTCCGGCAGGGCCGCGCGGTACTCGGCGCGCAGGTCATCGAAGTTATCCTCGATTTCCTTGAGCAGCTCGCGGGTGGACTTCACCAGCTCGAGGGCCAGCTCGCGGTCGCGCTTGCGGAAGGCCACGCCGGTGCCACCCGCGGTGGAAACAGTCGCCGAATCAACGCGGGAGAGCGTGAACCAGCGGGCCTCCTCCGGGGTGAGGTTGAGCTGCGGCGCTTCATGGTGCGCTGGATCTTCCTTGGTGACCAAGTGCTTGGCAGACTTGATGAGCCACGGGATCTTCTTGATCTTGCCCAGGCGGCCACCGACATTGCGGGTCGGCACGCCCGGCGCGCCGGTGGGCGCGGGCAGTTGGTCCGCCGAATCGATAATGACAGCATCCGGGAATTCCTTACGGATTGCGGCGATGCGCGGCAACGAGGACTCCAGGATGTCGAAGAGCTGATCCGGGCCGGCCAGGAAGTCCTTCATAGCCTCCAACTGGATGGCCATGGTGGAGTACTCCATGCACATGGTGTGCTTGAGGGTGGACTTGAAGATGGACTTGGTAATCCCGCGCGCATCGCCCTCGTGGTAGAGGGCCGCCACGATGAGGCGGTTGCGCAGGTGGAAGTAGGCCTGCCAGTCGATGGCATCGTCCTTATCCGCCCATGCCATGTGCCAGATGGCCGCGCCCGGCCAGGTCACCGTGGGGAAACCGTGGGCGGCAGCACGCAGGGAGTATTCGGTGTCGTCCCACTTGATAAACAGCGGTAGCGGCTGCCCGATGCTTTCCGCGACGACGCGCGGGAAGAGGCACATCCACCAGCCGTTGTATTCCACGTCGACGCGGCGGTGCAGCGCGCGGGAGTCATACTTCTTCGGGTCGAGGCGGGACTGCGCGTCACCGATGGCGCGCAGCGGGTACTTGGCAAAGTCGTGGTCGTAGACGGCGTGCTCGGCCGCGCCCCACATGAAGTCAGCGCGGTTCACGCGCTCGCCGGTGGTACGCAGCTGGGAGCGCTCCTGCAGGTTAAGCATCTGCCCGCCCACGATGAAGGGCTTGGCGGCATAACGCGCCGCCTGGACTGCGCGGAGGATGGAATCCGGCTCGATGGCAATGTCATCATCCATGTAGAGGATGTAGGGCGAGTCTGTATTCTCCAGCGCCTCGAACATGATGCGGGAATACCCACCCGAGCCGCCCAGGTTGCCCTGGCGGAATTCGCGGAAGCGCTCACCAAAGTGCGCCACGGCCTCGTCATAGCCCGGCTCGTCCGCCGGGTGCTGGTTGCCCTGGTCCGGCATGAGAACGTAGTCGATGATGCCGTCCACCACCGGGTCCTCCGCCAGTGCCTGCAGCGCCGCGACGGCGTCGGTGGGACGGTTGAAGGTCGGGATACCCACGGCCACACGCTTCTCCTGCGCCGGGTACTCGCTGCCGTCCGGCAGGAGCTGCGGGTTCGGGGCGTGCGGGGCGCACCAGGAGGCGTCGGCAAGCACGGTGTCCTCAACGGCGGAGGCATCGAACCACAGCAGGCCGCCGTCCTCGAAGTTCTTCAGGGGCAGCTCAAACTCGTGGTGGCCGGTGGTCACCACGTGGTTGGCCACGGCGATGCGCTGGCCGTCCTGCTTGGATCGGTACAGGGAGATGTTGGCCTCGCCCTCGACGTCCATGACCAGCACGATGGACTTCAGCTGGGACCAGCGGCGCCAATAGGCAGCCGGGAACGCGTTGAAATAGGTCTCGAAGGAGGCCTCTTCGCCGGCCGGGATGGTCACGGAGGTGCGGCCACTCCAGCTGAGTCGCTCGCGGTTCTGCTCGGACTCGATGAGGTAGAGCATGCGGACGTCGACCGGCTCGCCACGCTTGGGCAGCAGGATGCGCTGTACGGGTTCGTACGCAGCAGTATTGTTGGCAGTCACGATATCTTCGGTTCTCCACACAGATTTCGACAGTATTCAGAAACCAAGATTAGTGGTTAAGTACTGCTGCACTGAGTTCCCACGCGGCTGAAAGCTAAGCCGAGAGGGGTGCATCCTCCGAGATGGGTTCGATGCCCAGACGGTTGAGCATGTAAAGCACGCGGGCGCCGAGGTCGTCAGCCAGCTCGCGGGTCTCCTCTACGGTTTCTGCCGTAGCGATATCCCAAATCTTGATGTCCTTGCCGACTTCGTCGCCTATGATTGCGGCGCCAAAAGGAAATCGACCTCGATGGTCACGAACTCGTGGCCGCAATTGTCAGAGGCTCAAGAGAGTGTCGAATCGGAGGGAGATTGAGAAAGTAGAGAACAATACTGACTAATTTTTCGCTAACTGACAACTATTAACTCTGTACAATAAGAAGGATACTCCTCATAGCAACACATGATCAGAGTGTCTTTCTTCCTATTTCAGTCAGATCAAAGAGTCGACTTTAGCGAACCTCTTCCCAACTGCTCCCCAAGTGAGATAAACGCCGGCACAAACAAGAAATGCTGCAAAAAGAACGCCAGCAAGGGAAAACGAAACCTTCAGAGAAATCCCCGCCATCACATGCCCCAATGAGGAACCAAGGATGGGCCTGACCCCCGACGTGTCTACTCTCCGGGGGTCAGGCCCCAAGCCCACCCGTGGAGTTCACAACCTATATAGGAACACCCCCGACGAGGTGACGAGAATCCCCTCGTCGCTGTCGGACGGCGGTTTCCCGACCGGTGGCCCGGCCGCCGGCAAACCTCACCCGCGGCCGCCCGGGCCCTGTCCATGGCCAAGCCCGGTCTGGTGCCCCCGGCGCCAACGACTTCCGGTGCCGCCCCGGGACGGTGAATTGCCCGTCATCCTCATTCCGGGGACCGGGTCGTCGAACAGCTCATCGGTACCGGTGCCTCGAACCACAGGCCCCGGGCGCACAGCGCAGCCGATCGCTTTGACCTCCACCCCGAGATGCGCCACGGATACTCCCGAAACGCCGGCAAAACGAACGCGCTTGCCTGGGAACAGCAGATCTCCGGTTCCATGCTGCTGAATGAGCTGACCATCGGCGACATCACGAGACCGGGCGTGCGGTACACCTTCCTGGGCACGCGGCACGACAATGCCGTGCTCCCCCACTAAAACTCCTTCGTGCGGGAACCCGGCGTCACCAACATCACCGTCCAAGACGTGTGCCCCGCCCACCGCACCGAGCACTACGGCTTCAATTACGACCCTATCGCCCAGGGCATCGTCGAGGACCCGCTGACCGGGACGGCGTGGCGGGACCACTGCACCGGTACCGGAGCGATAGTCCTCGACGGACGAGGATCAGGCGCCCGGGGAGCCTCCCGTCCGGCACGTCCACGACTCGGCGTAGCGGCCGCCCTTCGCCAGCAATTCATCGTGCGTGCCCCGTTCTGCGACCGTCCCGTCCTCCGAAAGCACGACGATGAGGTCGGCATCGCGGACGGTGTGCAGGCGATGGGCGACGACGATCACGGTGTGATCGCCGCGCAACGCTTCCATCGTGCCGACAATCGCCCGCTCAGTGGCCGCATCCAGCGAGGACGTCGGCTCGTCGAAAAGCACCACCGGGGAATCCTTCAGAAGCGCCCGGGCGATGGCGAGGCGCTGCCGCTCGCCTCCCGACAGCAGCGTCCCCTCCTCCCCCACCGGGTTATCCCAACCGGAAGGCAGCAGCTCCACGATGCGGTCCACCCCGGATCGCCGGGCGGCCTCGCGCAAGCGGTCTCCGTCGCCGGGCCCGGAACCGAATCCGGGGTCGGCGAAGACCACGTTGTCCCGCACGGACGCGTCGAAGAGGAACGTCTCCTGGAACACCGGGGTCACCAGCGAGTTCACGCCGTCGGTGCCGATCCGAGGCAAGGGCACCCCGCCGATGAGGATCTCCCCCGAGTCTGGATCATGAAAACGCGACAGCAGCCGCATGACCGTCGTCTTGCCCGCCCCCGACGGTCCCACTACGGCAACCAGTGCTCCCTGAGGTGCACGGAAGCTGACGCCGTCGAGAACCTTCTTATCCCCGTACCCGAAGCTCACGTCGCGGAACTCCACGTCATGCCCGTCGGGCAGCTCCGCGGTAGAGGTGAACGCCGGATGCGCAGGTACGGCAGGCACGCCGCGGCTACGCTCCCCGTGATCGGCCGTGAACTGGACGAGACGGACATCGGCGCCAAATGCGTCGGCGTCCACCGTCGCGGCGACTGCCACGGCGACGATCACCGCCGCTGTGAACACCGCATGGACGACCGAACCCAACCGTCCGATGGCCGCCCCCTGCGTCGACGTCGCCTTCGCGAACGCATCGTGTTGGGCCCGGATCGCCTCATCCACCATCGCGTCCGCCGCCGAACCGTCGCCCGCGGCGCGAATCGCCTGCTGGCCGCGGGTGAACTCGATCAGCCTGCCGGAGACGGCAGCGACGGCGTCAGCATGCGCTTCGTCCGACTCCCCGCCGACCCGGCCAATGGCCCGGTAGGCGAAGAAGAGCACCGGTGCCGACGCGACAAGAACCAAACCGACGCGCCAATCCACCGCCAGAATTCCGAAGGCGATGACGGTCGGCGTAACCACCGCGGCGATGACGGGCCGCAGGATCACGTGCGGCACGGACGCCGCGAACGCGATACCCGACGACGCCATCTCCGAAAAGCGGCCGGCCGTGGACTTGGTGACGTACCCGAGTGGCAACGTCAGCACGCGTTCGCCCAGGGAACGCAGCAGGGACGACAGCACCGCTGCGGAATTCGCTCTGCCGACCGTCCCCGCGGCGAGGGACAGCACCGCATGGGCGGCCGCGAGGCCGGCGATGACGCCGGTGAAACGCCACGCCGTCGCATCATCTCCCTCGGCCAGAGCCGACAGCAGCGGCAGCAGCGCGACGAACGCCGCTCCCTGGGCCAGCGCGGCAAGCGTGGCCAACGCAATGAGCCACACCAGTGTCATTCTCGAGAGCCGATCCGTCATCGACCACAAGTCCCGAATCATCGGTTCCCTGCCTTTTCATCGTCTGATTCAGTGCCCCGCGGAGCGGATGGTTCGTCGTCGAGCGCGAACGCGCGCCACAGATCCCGGTAGCGGCCACCGCGCGCAAGCAACTCGTCGTGGGTACCCGCCTCCGCGACCGCTCCCCCATCGAGAACGAGGATGCGATCGGCGTTGCGGATCGTGCTCAATCTGTGCGCAATCACGATCACCGTCCGCGAACGAGCCAAACGCTCGATTGCGGACTGAATGAGGGCCTCGGAAGCCGGATCCGCGTAAGCGGTTGCCTCGTCGAAGATGAGCACCGGCGCGTCCGTAACGATCGACCTCGCGATGGCCACGCGCTGCGCCTCACCACCGGAAAAGGTCACGTCGACGTTGACCACCGAATCCAGGCCCTTCGGCAGCGCCGCGATGACCGTATCGAGGTTCGCGAGCTTCGCGGCCGCCATGATTTCATCGTCGGTGGCGTCTCTCCTGGCCAGCCGGATGTTCTCCCGCAACGGCAGCGTGAACAACTGCGGATCTTGGAACACCACCGACACCGAGCGGTGCACGTCGCGCACGGCGATGTCGCGAAGATCGTCGCCGCCTAGCAGCACCGAGCCTTCAACGGGGTCGTGGAAACGCGCCAACAGCCGGGCGACGGTGGACTTTCCGGAACCGGAGGACCCCACCAGCGCCGTGAGGGTCCCTGGTTCGAACGTCGCGGACATCCCGTCGAGGACCCGCGGCCCATCGCCGTAGGAGAAGACCAGGTTCCGAACCTCGAGCGCGCCTCCGTGCACGGGCACCGGCTCGGCGGACTCGGTGATCGGCGGCGTGCCCAGCACCTCCGCGATGGACTTCAGGGCGGCGATCCCCGCGATGATGGGTTCGGAGTTCATAGCCACCCTCACGATCGCCGCGGAGAGTCCAAGGCCGAGAACCAGCCCGGCGACGAGACCCTCCGGTTTGCCGCCCTCGGTGTCCCTCAGAGCGAGGCCGGCGCCGCACACCACTGCGAGGACTGTGGTCGGGGACGTCACCACGTCGATGAGCCCGAGATAGATGTTCGACTGCCGGGACCAGGCGGACCACGCGCGGACGAACGACGACGCCGCGGCATCGTAGCGACCCGCGCCCTGGTTGGCGCGTCCGAAGGACTTCATCACCGGGATACCGCGCACCAACTCGATGACCGCGGCCGTCACTCCTTCGGAGGCTCGCTCGTAGTCGCGCTGAAGACCGGCTCCGCGCGAAATCATCACGCCCATCAGGGCGAAGGTGACCAGCACCGGGACGACCGCCACCGCCGCGATCTGCCAATCGACCGCGACGAGCGCGATGAGGGAAAGCAGGGGCACCAGCACCGCCACCACGGTCTCGCCGACGGTGTGGCCCATGAGCTGGTGGACGGCCGCGACGTCCTTCTCAACCGACCCGATGATCCCCGACGAGCGCCGGGCGTCCAACCAACCCAGCGGCAGCTTCCGGATATGGGCAACCAACCGGCGCCGGAGGTAGAGCTGCAGGTCGTTATCCGCCCGGTGCGAGAGCATGCCGGCGGCGCCGTCCGCAGCCATTCGCACCGTCGCGGCGACGACGATGACAACCACGGCCAACCACGTCCGATGCACCGGGGCCTCCGGGTACGTCATCGCGATGTCGATGATGCCGACCAGCGAAGCGACGGTAGCCACCGACGACAGGACGGACAACGCGACCACCGCACGCATCCGGGTCCGGATCGGGGCGAGCAGCGACCACGGGCCGACGGTCCCGTCCACGGCGCTCACTTCCCCGCCTCCCCGATCGCGCTTTTCTTCGCGAGAGTGCAGAAATACACCATGCCGGCGCGTGAGGCTCCGTCCAGCTTCAGCCCGTTGGCTTCGGCGAGGTCCTCGAGCTCGCTGCCCCGGAACACCCGGTGGCCCATCTTCGCCATGCCGGCCATGTCGGCCCGCTCGTTCACGTCGGGATCCTCGACGAACGTCTGCACGTAAGCGATGCCGCCGTCGGCGAGCAGCCCGGAGCCCCTGCCGAGCGCGGCTCCCGCATCCTTCATTTGGTGGAGCGCGCCACACACCCAGATTTCACAGGCCCCGCCGGGCTCTCCCGCGAGCGGCGTGAGGATGTCGGCAACGTGGAAATCCGTCCGGGCCCCGAGCCCGTCGGCGGCGGCGCGTTCGCGGGCGATGCGGATCGCATTGGGCGACAGGTCGTAGCCGACGATGTTCGCCCTGCGATAGCGAGACTCAGCGGCGAGCGTGCGGGCGAGCCACCCGGTTCCACAACCGAGGTCGAGGACCCGGGCCGGCGCATCCGGCCCGGGATCCAGCGCACGGAGCTTCCGGTACACGGCGGCGGCGTCCATCGGTTCGCGCGCATAGCGGCTTAGGAACCTCGGCTGGACCTTGTCCTCGTAGGCCGCGAGGAGCCTGCGGTTGTTCTGGACGATCTGGGCGATCGACTTCATCTGGTTCTGTCTCCGGGTGTGTGGGCCGCGTCCACGCGGCGGTTTCGGGTTAGATGCTCGGATTCGCGGGCCGTCGTCGGCGGCGATGCCCCCGTGGACGTGCCCGTCATGCAGACTCCCCCGGCCTCGTTTTCACGGCGATGCCCCACGCCGCAAGCACGGCGATGCCTAAGAACCAGGCCGCGCAGACCACCAGACCCGCAGCCCCGGTGCCGTTGACGGCCTCGCCGGCCGCGGATACGGGGGTGTGCCCGGCGATTCCGCGCAGGAGGGGACGGAAGTGGTCGGCGGGCATGAGCACCGTGTTGACGAACATCGCAACGATGATTAACGGGATGAGGGCCACGGATCCCTGGGGGCTGGTGATGGAGAACGCGATGTACGTGCCGGTGCATGCGGCCGCCGCGGCAACCATCGCGCCGGTCACCGCGATCCTCCACCACCAGGACGCCTCAGGGGGGCTGTCGGAAAGCAAGGCGGCCATCGCCGCGACGACGACCGTCATCGCCATGATCCGGATGAACTCGGCGATGATCCGTGCGGTCGGCACGGCCGCGTACGGTGCCGGCATGGTGATCAACCGCTCGTGGAGGCCATTGCTGCGTTCAACGAACACAGTGGACGATCCCGTGATGGCCAAGATGAACGCCCACGTCGTCACGACCAGGATGACCGCGTTCGGGAGTTCGAACTCTCCGGTGAGCTGCCTGACCAGGCTACCGAACATGCGGTTGACGATGAACAGGTACACGAGCGGAGCAATGAACGTCATGAACCAGAAGTCGGGGCGCCGCAGCCAAATGTGGGCAATGCGCCGCAGATGCACGAAGATGGGGCCGATCATGATTCGCTCCTCGAGGTGAACCGGCGGATGAACAGGACGATTCCGGCGACCGCCGCGACACCGAGCCACAGGGCTGCCTCTTCCCCGGCACTATCCGGGAAGGCATCCGGGGACGCCGCCCTGATCACCTCGATGATCGGCGAAAACGGCATGTGACGTACGACGTCGCGCAGGGAGCCGTCCAAAGCGGTCGCCGGAATGAACGCGGTGGAGAACATGAGCAGCAGCATTTCCAGCGCCTGGATCGATGAGGCTGTCGACACCGGGGCGGGCACCATCAGGATCACCCCGTCCGTGACCAGGGACAGGACCGCGGCGGCGAGCAGTGACCACAGGACTGTCCACGCGACGTCACCGAGAGCCATGTCGAGGCCACAGGCCCACGCGACGATCAGCAGCGCCGCGATCGACGCGGACATCCGCAGCACATCGGTGGCGAGCCTGCCGGCGACATAGCCGCCCGTGGCCCCGGGCAACACGCGCACACGGTCGACGAGCCCGGATTCGACGTCCTGTCCCACCGCCATCGCCGACGCCGCGGCGGTGAACATCGCCGCCTGGAACAGGCAGCCGCCGAGCACGAAACGCAGGTACCCGAAGCCGGATTGCCCTGCCGAGTACCCAAACACCGCGTACAGGCACAGCAGGAAGAGGGGAGGAACGACGAACATGGAGATCAGCGACGCGGTGTTGCGTCGCAGCAGCAGCAGATCCCGACGGAGAAACGCCGCGACCGACGTCGCACTCATCGCGCCGCACCCCCCGCGTTCATCGATATGAACACTTCGTTGAGGGTGGGCGGCGACACGCTCAGCGAATCCGGCAACGTTTCCGAGGCCTCCATCGCCCGCGCCACCGCCTCGAGGACCTGCGGTCCGGGGTCGACGTCGAGGGACACCAACTTCCCCGCGACGCGGGCACGGTCCAGACACGCTCCCCTTAGGCAGCGGGCGAACGCCTCCGCCTCGGCGGTGGTGGCAAAGGACACGCGGAGCACGTGCGACCCGAAGTCGCGGCGCAATTCCTCCGGCGTTCCGCTGGCGACGATGCGGCGGTCCTTGAGCAGATGGACGTGGTCTGCCAGCGCCTCCGCCTCTTCCAGGTACTGGGTGGTCAGCACCAGGGTCATTCCGTCGTCCCGCAGTTGCCGGATGAAGCCCCACAACTCTTCGCGGCTGACCGGGTCCAGCCCCGTCGTGGGTTCGTCGAGGAACAGCAACCTGGGCACGACGCACAGCGACGCGGCGATGTCGAGGCGGCGCCGCATGCCACCCGAATAGGCCGACGCCAGCGTCGAGGCACTGTCCGCGAGCGAGAATTGCGCGAGCAGTTCCGTCGCGCGGGCGGCCGCGTCGGCGCGGTCGAGTCCGCGCAGACGCCCGAAGAACTCCAGGTTCTCCCGGCCGGTGAGGTTCTCGTCAATCGCCGCGAATTGGCCGGTGGTGGCAATGTCGGCACGCGCGCCCGCCGGATCCTCTTTCACATCGCGCGAGAAGATGCTCACCTCGCCGGAGTCTGCGGTGATGAGCGTCGACAGGATTCGGATGAGGGTGGTCTTGCCTGCGCCGTTGTGGCCGAGGAACGACACGATCGACCCGGCGGGCACGGTGAAACTCACGCCGTCGAGCACATGCTTGCGCATCCGGGCGCCGCGCTTTCCCTTGCGCCCGCCGTCCGGCGGAGCACCTGCCCCGCCTTCGGGCGCGGTGCCGGCTTTGCCCGCAATCGGGTAGCTCTTCGTGAGGTCGCGGACGACGATCGCCGCACCCCGTTCAGCTTGATCTGTCATCGTTTCTCCTTTTCTTTGGTGTCGCAGTGGGCCGCTGCCGGCAGTGGCCCCGTGGTCGGGTTGTCATGCGGCGTTTCGATATGGATGCCCGCATCGCGGGCGAAGGCGAGGACCGGTTCGAGGAGCCGGGGGTGGCCGACGAGATCCCGGCACCCCGGCGCGACCGGCTTCCCCGCGACCGACGCAACGGTGGCGGCAGCAATCGCCGCGGTCATTTTGTAGGAACCTGGGCCGGTCGCCCGGACTACGGTCGTCTCGGCCGCCGACCCCGCATCGCCCGTGCCGGCGGAGGACAGTGCGATGACCAGCTCGGCGGGTTGCGGAGTGCCGTTCGCCCGCGCCTTCCGCGACGTCACGGCCGCCCCGAGACGGGCGAGCAGACCGGAGACGACGGACATCGCGTACAGTCTCGACGTGCGGATCTTCTCCACCGACTCATCGGGGAGAGCATCGAAGGCGACGTGGTAGGAAAATCCGAGGATCGAGGGGCACACCCCGCGTACGACGTCGATGTCCGGGCATTCGTAGCCGATTCCGCTTTGCGACGACACCAGGTTGCGCCACACTTCGACGATGGCGCCGCCGAGCATCGCGCGGTATCCGCCGCGAATGGTCCGGAGCATCGCCTCGCCCGCCGCGGCCCGGATTCCTGGTCGGCGCCAATTCGCAGATCGACCCGCACATCGCGGACCTCTTCGGCCCCCGCAGCGCAGGCCCCGAGCATCAACAGGGCCGTCGACAAGCCCGGGCACAGGCCGAACCCGGTGAGCACGGGAACCCCCTCCCGCCGAGCATCCCCGTCGAGGGCCATGATTGCGCGGCGGGCGTCGATCGAATCGTTGACGTCGATGTACCCGGTGCCTGAGTCGATGCAAGCACGGGCGAGTGAGTCTGCATGCACCTCGAACGGGCCGATGCCGGCTTCGGCCAGCCGAGTCGCAGCCGCCACCGCCTCCGCATGGACCCGGCCGTACGGGACGAGGACGTCCCGCCGATTCTCGACGAAGGTGATCCCCTTCTTCGTCTCATCGGCCTTGTCCCGAAGCACGTCGCTGATGGTCCGGATCGTGTTCATTGGTACCTCTTTCGGTTGTCGGCGCCATGCCGGTGCCGGGCGGACCGGGCCCGCATGGCGTGACCCGGAGGATGTGTCTGAAGGGTTGAAAGGGTGAAGCAACTGGGTGGGGCGCGTCTCCGCACAAGCTCGGAAACGCTCGCGGGCCCGGGACCCGCCGGTTCCGGGTGCCCGTCAAGTCACTGCGGACACCAGGGCGGCAACGAAGGCCGCGGCGGACGCTGCGGCCGCGAAACCGTCACGCACTCGCCAGGGGTGATCGGTGCGGAAGGTACGCCGCGGATGGCGGCCGAAGTTGCGCATCGCCAGGGTCAGGGACAGCTTTTCGGCGCAGCGCACGGCGCTGACGAACAGGGGAAAGGCGATGCGCGCGGGCGTCGTCGCGCGAATGAAGCCGGAGCGGAAAGACTGCCCCGGTCGCATCGAGCGCAATCTAATCGCCCATGTCAGCTGGGGGATTTCGCTGCGCAGGAACGCCGCGATGCTCACCCCGGAAATCGCTATGGTGCACCATGTGTAGGGCACCCGGAGGCGTTGCACCATGGCGTCGAAAAGCTCCTCGACGCGCATACACGCGGAGACCAGGACCGTCCCCGCAAACACGGCCGTCAGTAGCAGTCCGTGATGGATGCCGTGGCGGACAGCCTCCGCTGGATCCCCACTGCCGTAGAACTCGGAGCGCCACCCGAGCAGGCCGAAGAACACCCCGATCAACAGGACGAGGAGGACCTTCCCCGCCGTCGCCCGAACGTCACGTTCCGCGATCGCAGCGAGTGCGAGGAACGCGACCCCCGTCAGAGCGAGAACGGCGTCTCCGCCGGAGAGCAGCCCGGCGACGAGGACGAGCATCACCGCCGCGACAATCGTGATGGCGTTCAACCCCGCGCGCCTTCGAGCGGCGGATCCACTGGTCCAGGGGCTTTCGTCCAAGGACGTCCGTGCGCCGGCCGCGGGCAGTGCGCGATCCCGCCGGGACGACTCCGGGGAAGCCGGCACGTCGGCTGCGGGACCGGACCAGGCGACCTTCCCTTCGGCGACGATGCTCGCCCGATCCGCCCACGTTCGCGCAGCACGGCGGTCGTGGCACGTGAACACAACGGTTCCGCCGGCCCCTGCGTATTCCGCTAGGGCATCCAGTACGATGCGCGAGCTCGGCGAATCCAGATGCGCCAACGGCTCGTCGAGAAGCAGCAAACGGCGATTGGCCGCCACCGCCAGGAAGATGCCCAACCGTCTTTTCTGTCCGCCCGACAGGACGAACGGCGAGACGGGGTCAAGTGCCCGGGGGCACAAGGCTTCCCGCAGTTTCCACAGCTCATCGGCGCCGAGTGGTCCGTGCGGGTCCGTGCCGGCCAGCGCGGAGTCGATTTCCGCGGCGACGGTCGCGCGGGTGAACTGGTGCTCGGGGTTCTGGAACGCCAACGACGCGAAGGCGTCGGGGACGCGCCGGGCGGACGCGCCGTCAATCCGGAGGTCCGCTCCCGCCTTCATCTGGCCCGACAGCACCGCCAGCAAGGTGGACTTACCGACTCCGTTGGCACCGACTAGGGCATGAATCTCGCCCCGTTCCAGTGTCAGATCGGCCCCGTTCAGGATCCGCTCCCTGCCCCGGGCCACATGGGCTCCGGTCAAGGCCAGCAGTGGAACGGCGTCCGCCTCCGATTCCGGATCGGCGCCATCCCCGGCTCCCCGGGGCCTTCGCCGCCGGTCCGGACTGAGACGGTCCGGTGCCCCCGTGCCCGGCGTACTGGCGTCCGGCGTTCCGGCGGTCGCGGCCGTCGTCGCAATGCCCTTCACCGCGATGCCATCCGGCGCTCCGTGGGCGGCGACGCTCCCGTCCGCATCGAGGATCGTCACCGTGTCGACCCACCCGTCGAACGGACGGAGGTCGTGCTCGATGACCAGGATGACGCGCCCCGGGGCCCGCAAATCACGGATGGCGGCGAACAGCGACCGGCGACCGTCCTCGTCGACGTGGGCCGCGGGCTCGTCGAAGATCATGACCTCCGGCGCCCTGGCCACCGCACCAGCGATGGCCATCCGCTGGCGTTGCCCGCCCGACAAAGCCCACGGATCCTTCTCCGCGAGCTCTGACAGCCCGAGCTCCGATAGAGCCTCGGCTGATCGCTTTGCGACGATACCGGCTTCCACGAGGGAAAACTCGAGGGCCATGGCCACGTCATCGACGACTCGGAGCGTGAGCACCTGCGTCGCCGGGTCTTGCCCGACGAAGGTGACCCGGTCCCCGTCCACGGGGCGTTCGGTGCCGTCGGCATCGACGATGTGCACGAATCCGGCATGGTCGATGGGGATGTGCGAGGGAATCAGTCCAGCGATGAGGTGGGCCAGGCTTGTCTTTCCGCATCCCACGGGTCCCGTGATGGCGTTGATCGTGCCGAAATCGAAGGAGAGATCCACCATGTCGGGTGCCCATCGCCCATCGGCGTGCCGCACGCCCGCGCCCCTAACCCGTAACCGGGCCGGGGCCGTCCCGCGTGTCGCACCGGCGCACGCGGGTGCTCCGCCGGTCACCGGGTGACCCCGCGGCTGCGAAGCCCCTTTGCGACGGCAAAGCCCAGGACCAAAAACACCAAGCTCGATGCCAAGGCTACGGCGAAGCTGATCAGGGTCATGGGCGTGGTCGGCGAGTCGACGCCAACTGCGCGCGGGGCCATCGTTCCCATCAGCGCGGAGAACAACATCGCCGACGCCACGAACTGGGTACGCGTCCACCGCCGGTACAGGGTGACCATGAATGGAAGCTCGATGAGCAATCCTTCCATGATCAGCGCCCCGATCGCGGCGACGCCGAACGGGGTGGTCGCCGCGGACACGACGCCCATGGCAAGGCACGCAATGAGGCTCGCGCCAGGCTTGCGGACGACGATGAGGGGAACGACGCACTGCAGGAACCACAACCCGAGCGTCGCCGCGACGAGATAAACGTGGGCGATGCCGGCGAACACCTGCAGGTAGGTCAGGGGCACGACGACGAGAGACCCCGCGACGCCGATCGCGGCGGCGACGAGCATATCGCGGGTGGATGGTCGGCCACCCGCTGCGACCGGTGCGACGTGTACCAACCGCCCGTCGTCCGTCTGCGACGCCACCGCGTCGCCGTCGCCCGTCCCGTCCGGGCCCGCGTCCCCGACTCCCCCTCCGGAGAGGGGTTCTCTGGTCGATCCACGTTTTCTGTTCATCGTCGCCGCCTCGCTTCCGTTGCCGATTCCCGATCGGAACATAACTTGAAACAGTATTAGGTTAGGCAATCCTTATCAACTTATGCCAGACTCGAATTATTGACTTTGCCCCCGCTTCCCCCCATTACGTTGTTAGCAGTTCCACCTCAGGGCACCGAAGATTCATAGCCTGTCCACCCGATTGGGCTGGTTATGTTTATTTCCGGTCCCTCCGTCTGAAAGGACAGTGGAACTAGTCGCTGGCTTCGGTATGGCTTATTCCCGCCCCTGTCCGAAAATGATCCGGGGGTGATGCCGCCGAAGACAGTGACATCCTCAAACTGCTAATAGGAACCCGACCCAGCCCAGGTGGTATGAGGTCTCACAGTAATGTGGATGCCAGCGCAAGCATGTCCGACAACCCCAGCGATGAAGCTTAAATAGTCCAACTTCTAATTCATCGCTAGGAGGCATACACCCATGGCCTATGACTTCGTCATTGGCGTAGACGTCGGCAAATACTTCCACCACGCCTGCGTCCTCGATCCCCAAGGCAGGCAAGTCCTGTCCAAACGCATCAATCAGCATGAAGGCTCGCTACGCAAGCTCTTCGGCCAATTCCTCGCCGACAACGCCTCGGTCCTTGTCATTGTCGATCAGCCCAACAACATCGGCCGATTAACCGTCGCAGTCGCCCAAGACATGGGGGCAGATGTTCGCTATCTACCGGGGCTTGCGATGCGACAGCTCTCTCGCATCCACGTCGGCAACTCCAAGACCGATGTACGCGACGCCTACGTCATCGCCCATGCCGGTCTTAACCTTCCAGATTCCCTGCGCAGTGTCGACCGCGTTGAGGAAGTCTTTATCCAGCTGATTTAGGCCGTGACAGCGGCATCCTCCGAGATGGGATCGATGCCCAGGCGGTTGAGCATGTAGAGCACGCGGGCGCCGAGGTCATCGGCCAGTTCACGGGTCTCCTCCACGGTTTCGGCGGTGGCGATGTCCCAGATCTTGACGTCCTTGCCGGCTTCATCGCGCGGCACCTCGCGGCCGAGATACACGATGTAATCCGGGATCGTCACCAGACGCAGGTCCTCGACGTAGCGGTCCGGGTGCTCCGCCATGCCGCGCTCCTGAAGCACGTGAGCCATGTGCGAGTCCGGATCATTTTCGGGGTGGGCTACGGCGGCGTCCACCAGCAGCGCGTTACCGGCATACTTCTTCGTCAAAGCCACGGCTGCCTGCGCCAGCGCATGGTCGGCACCTGCCGAGAAACGCACGTGGATGCGATGGGGGCCGAAGTGCTCGCGCACCTCGCGCTCCACCATCACGGGAATGAACTCTTCTAAAGTCGCGCCAGCCTCGTGACGCTCAATAGTGGCATCGAGGAAGGAGTCAATCTCCTGCGCGGTGTACTCGTGGCCATAATCTGCGTGTAAATCCTGGCGCAACGTATCGAAACGGCGGGCGTTCGGGGAAGTCATCTCTAAACTCACTTTCTGTTCGCCTATTGTTAACCTACTGTTAACCTTAAGTGATTGTTGGCCAGACCACAAGTTTTAATTTTCTTTGGTCTAGTTCCGCACGCTGGCAAAACGTCCCCCATAAACGGCCAAAGGCCCGCCGGGTGTTCCGGCAGGCCTTCTTGGATTGTTCCTTCTTCTTATCGGGAATGCGCGTTGCGCGACTGCGCAGCTTGAGGTGTTCCTCGAGCCGCTCCGGGGACATCTTCCACATGCTGCGGTCTGCGCGCTTCTTCTTGCGCTGCGCCATGCCGTCACCTCCTTCCATCGAGGTGTTTCAGCATAGCGCGCCACGCTGCACTACCGCGAGCAGCCGGGGCAGCACCGCAGCCTAGTGACCGCGCTCCTGTTCCAGCGCCTTGCCCTCGTTCCAGAACGGGGCCAGCTTGTTATCGAACAGGCTCAGCGCAGACGCGATGGCCATGTGCATGTCCAGGTACTGGTAAGTGCCCAGGCGGCCGCCGAAGAGGACCTGGTTCTCGCGGGCCTCAGCGGCGGCGAGCTTGCGGTAGGCCTCCAGCTTGGAGCGGTCCTCCGGGGTGTTAATCGGGTAGTACGGCTCATCACCCTTCTCCGCGAAGCGCGAGTACTCCTTCATGATCACCGTCTTATCCTTGGGGTACTTATCGGCGCGCTCCGGGTGGAAGTGGCGGAACTCGTGGATGCGGGTGTAGTCCACGTCCGCATCGTTGTAGTTCATCACCGGGGTGCCCTGGAAGTCACCGGTCTCCAGCACCTCCATGTCGAAATCGAGCGTGCGCCAGCCCAACTCACCCTCAGCGAAGTCGAAGTAGCGGTCCAGCGGGCCCGTGTAGACCACCGGCGCGTTTGGCGACGCCTCTCGCAGCTCCTCGCGCACGTCGAACCAGTCGATATTGAGGCGGACGTCGATAAGCTCATGCTCCGCCATCTTCTCCAGCCAGGCCGCGTAGCCGTCGACGGGCAGACCCTCGTAGGTGTCGTTGAAGTAGCGGTTGTTGAAGGTATAGCGCACCGGCAGGCGCGTGATGTTGCCGGCTGGCAGCTCCTTCGGGTCGGTCTGCCACTGCTTGGCGGTGTAATCGCGGATGAAGGCCTCGTAGAGCGGGCGGCCAATGAGCGCGATGGCCTTCTCCTCCAGGTTCTTCGCCTCATCCACGGCGAACTCACCAGCCTGCTCCTTGATGAGCTGGCGCGCCTCATCCGGGGAGTAGTAGCGGCCGAAGAACTGGTTAATCAGACCCAGACCCATCGGGAACTGGTAGGCCGTGCCGTCATGCATGGCAAAGACGCGGTGCTGGTAGTCGGTGAAATCCGTGAACTGGTTGCAGTACTCCCACACGCGCTTATTCGACGTGTGGAAGAGGTGCGCGCCGTACTTGTGGACCTCGATGCCGGTCTCCGGCTCGGCCTCCGAATAGGCGTTGCCGCCCAGGTGCTCGCGGCGCTCCACGATGAGCACCTTCTTGCCCAGCTGGGAGGCTGCGCGCTCGGCCACGGTGAGGCCGAAGAATCCAGATCCAACAACAATGAGGTCATATGCAGTCATGAGCATCAGCTTAAAGCAGTAGCACGCACAGAACGGCGGGTGACACCCAAGCGAGAAAACTCGCGTGTCACACCTTCTTTCACTTCAACACCTGACGTAACATTTGTCCCGTTAGTTAACTTTTTGCGCTTCTCTTAACCTCGTGGCGCACACCACCCTAGGGAGTAACAGTGCACCTCAAACGTCGTCTTGTTCCCGCGAAATCGACGTGGTCTACGCCGGTTATCGCTACGGTCACCTCGATCGCTGTGGTCGCTGCCGCAGCCGTGGGTGGCCAAACCCTCATCCATACCCAGGAAGCGGGCAGCGGCCCCATCGAAGTGAGCTCGGCCTCCGAATCCTTCAGGTCCGGCGAAACGGTCGTGGTGGATGACCCGGCCATCGCCGCCCAGGGCGAGGGCGAAGGCCCGCGCGCCGTCAAGCAATTCCACCGCGATGAGACCTTCTCTTCTTTCGCCGTCACGTGGAAGGGTGCGCGCGACGTCGCAGCCTTCGCCCGCGCCAAGCAGCCGGACGGGTCTTGGTCCGAGTGGTACGACATGGACTCTATGTCCTACAACAACGATGACCCCAACGCTACGAATGGCACCGAGCTCATCTTCGTGGGCGATACCAACGACGTGCAGGTCTCCATCAACAATGTGGATCTGGTAACCGGGTCGAATCTGGACGAAGAGTTCACCGAGACTCCCGTTGAGGACACCGCGCTTGACGACGCCTCCTTCAACGTCGGCGACATCGCCCCCGTCGCCGAGACCGAAGAACTTCCCGTCAATAGCGACGTGGAAGGCCTGGAGGCTGTCTTCATGGACGGCAACGCCCAGGAGGGCGAGGTCATTGAGCCGACCGCCGAGACCGACGGTATGCCGCGCGTGGTCTCGCGCGCAGGTTGGGGCGCGGATGAGAGCATCCGCTGCTCGAGTCCCACCTATGACGATGGTGTGGAGGCCATTGCGCTGCACCACACCGCGGGCTCCAATAATTACACCCGCGCGCAGGCGGCCGCGCAGGTGCGCGCCGCGTACAAGTACCATGCGCAGAACCTGGGATGGTGCGATATCGGATACAACGCGCTGGTGGATAAGTACGGCACTATCTACGAGGGCCGCTACGGCGGACTCGATGAAGCCGTGCAGGGCGCCCACATCGGTGGCTTCAACCGGAATACGTGGGGCATTTCCATGATTGGTAACTACGAGACGGCTCAGCCAACGGAAGCCTTGCTGGAGTCCGTCACCGATCTTGCCGGCTGGAAGGGCGCGATTTCCGGTGTTGATCCGACCTCCCGCGTTTCCCTGCGCTCGGCGGAGAACTTCCGCGGCTCGAAGTACCCGGCCGGTTCGGATGCCCCAGTCTACGGTTTCTTCGGCCACAGCGACGTTCACTACACCGCGTGCCCGGGCCAGTACACCATTGCCCGCTGGCCGCAGATCCGTGCGGCAGCGCATAAGAAGTACCTCGCCATCAAGTCGGGCGCGTCTGGTTCGACCTCCACGGACTGGGGCAGCGTGGATACCCCTACGCCGGATACCTCCGACTCCACGCCGAACGACAACCACGCGCCTTCCGCTCCTGCACCGGCAGCTCCCGCACAGGAGGCAACGTCCTCGCTGGGCGATACTGAAATCCCGATGAGCACCATCACCGCACTAGTCGGCCTGGCTGGCACGCTCTTCGCCATCATGTATGCCCGCTCGGACCAGCAGATTGACACGGATAAGACGGTCAATGGCCTGCCGGTGGAGCAGATCCCGGGCATCGTGACCAAAGTGTTGTCCCTGAGCAAGAACGAGGGCCTGAAGCAAACGTGGACGACAGTCCTTAATGCCTTCGGCCCAGCGCTGGGTCTGGCTGTTGGTGGTCCGGATGAATCCGCCGGCATCATCTACCAGCTCTTCCAGAACGGCGTCGTGCTGAGCTCCGAGGACACCGGTACGCACGCTCTGGTGGGACGCATCGCCAAGGAATGGGCGTCGGGCGACAACTCGGCGACGCTCGGCTTGCCGACGTCCGACGAACTCCCCACCGGCTTCGGCAAGGAAGTCCGCGTGCAGTTCCAGGGCGGTTCCATTGTCTACAACCCGGAGACTGAGCAGATTCAGGTCTTCACGAACTAATCCCAGCCGCACCGTGTGCGCGTGCGGCTCTGTGGGATCGCCGATGTTGCGGGAGCCACCCGGTGGCTTCCGCTTCGGCGTTTGTTTGGGATTGGGGTTTAGGTATCCGGTGGCGCTGTGCCCGCTAAGTCTCCTGTGGCCTGCTGCTGCAATGCTGCTTGCGCTGCCTTGTACGCCGGCTGGGACGTAATTGGCTCCGCCCAGGGTGGCACATAACCCACCCCACCCCGCAACCGGAAGACATAGCCAGCACCAGTCGGCTTATCCGGATCATCATCATTAATGCCATTGTGATAAGCGCACAACATCGTCAAATTCGGCGGATCCGTGGTCCCACCCGCCTGCCACGGCACCAAATGATGCACCTGACAATAATCCGCCGGCTTATTACACCCCTCACGCGCACACGTCGGATGCTCCGCACTAGCCATAATCCGCTGCTCAAACCCAGCCAAACGCCGCACCCTGTGCAACCACACCGGCCCAATCGTTGGATGCACCAACGTCACATACCCAACCTCAGCAAACTTATAAGTGACAAACTCCCGACCCGTCATCCGCCCGCCATTGGTGAGTACCAGCTCAATATCATCACCCTCACCCCGCACAATCCGGTCCAACTCATCCAAGGTCACCACCACGTTGGTCGCCACCGCAGGCTTAGTGCCCCCATGCGCCTGGTAGAAAAACACCTGACCGGCCGCATCCAACAAATCAGCCGGATTAATCGACTCCAACACCCCACGCATCTCACTAATGCGCAGCGGCGAATCAGTAATCGTCAACGAATGCGGACCCGACGCCCGATACGTCAGACGCACCCCACCCTCCGGCACCCGCCGCGGCCGCAACTGCTTCAACCTCTCCTTGGCCACCTTCGGGATACGGTCTGCTGGGGTGCCCGCCAAACGGACACGCAGATTCCACGCATCCAACTCCTTCTTCACCCTGGCGGTATACGACTCAATCAAACTCAACGTCGCCACATCATGCTTGTGAGCAACCGCAGCCGCACGCGCCTGGCGCTGCTTGCCCGTAAAACGCGTCGACCCGAAATACACCCCATGCAACCCAGCCAACTCCGCAGCATCAGCCCTTGATGCACCACGCGCGCGTAAATCATCCACACTGCCTACCGCAAGCCCCACAAGATCCAACCCCGAACTGCGGTAGGAGAAATAAGTCTCCAAATCCCCCATGGCCAAGAGACTAAAACACCACCACCCACCCCGCAACCGGAGGCAAAAACTCTCAGGCTCCGCTACAAGCAGGGCAGGTAGCGCGGGTTTTCACGGCTACAGCGCGGCGGGGTACATCAGCGCTAGAACCAACGCTCAAGGAGCTTTGCTACGCCTGCTTGGTGGTGCGCTAGCGCCACAGTATCTGCGGCTGCCACTACATCCGGGTGTGCGTTCTCCATGGCAACACCGCACCCAGCCCACTCGAGCATCTCGATATCGTTGGGCATATCGCCAAAGGCGATGATGTCTTCGCGGGCGATACCGTGGTGCTCAGCCAACCACTTAATTCCGCGCTGCTTCGTCACGTTGGGGGCCGCCACCTCGAGGATGCCCTCGGACATCGAATAGGTGACGTGGGCAAGCTCGGAATCGATGTGGGGAGCGATGAGGCTGTAGAGCTCCGGCGCGGAGAATGCGGTGTTGCGAATCAACAGCTTCACCGCCGGCCGGGACACCAACTCCCCCACGCTAACCAGCCCAAAGCCTTCGAAGAGCGCGTTTTCCGAATAGTGCGACTCAACCACAAAGAGTTCCTCAACCGGATCCATAACCGAGCCTCCCGTGCGTTCCGCACCGAAGCCAACGCCGCCATGGGGCTCGAGTACCTTGGTGGCCACCTCCACGATTTCCGCGAGGGCCTCCGGCGAGAGCTCGTGGGCGGAGAGCACGCAGTCTTCCGCCGAGTCATAAATCACCGCACCGTTTGAGGTCACGCACACCGGGCGCACGGTCAGCTGCTCCAGCACGGGCATGATCCAGCGGAAGGGGCGGCCAGTTGCCAGCGCAAACTCGCTGCCCGCGGCAACTGCTCGGGCCACTGCCTCGCGGTTTCGCCGGGGAACTCGGTGGTTCCGATCCAACAAGGTGCCGTCGATATCGCTGATGATGAGGCGCGGAGCGCGGTCCGAAAATACGTCACTGGCCATAGACCTGAGTCTACGTCAGAGCGATGCACACGAGGGCGCGCCTGCAACGCTGGCAGCCACAACAACGTCCACTGCAGCGTTGACCCCCTACCACCGTGCCGCAGTCCGCCACGCACACAACGACGAAGGCGGCCGCCACGAGAATGCTCGTGACAGCCGCGCTTGCCTGCAAAGACTGCAGCTTAGGACTTAGGCGATAATGTCGTCATCGTCCACGTCTTCCCAGTTCAGGGAACGCTTGATGGCGCGCTTCCAGTCGCGGTAGAGAGCGTCTACCTCGTCCTTCTCGCGCTGTGGCTTCCAGACCTTGAAGTCTCCCTGCTGGGAGCCCAGCACGCTGAGGTCATCCCAGAAGCCGGAGTCCAAGCCGGCGGCAAAGGCCGCACCGGTGGCGGTAGTCTCCACGTTCTTCGGGCGGTGCACCTCCACGCCAAGCATGTCCGCCTGGAACTGCATGAGCAGCTCGTTCATGGTCATGCCGCCGTCGACGCGCAGCTCGGTGATCTCCACGCCGGAGTCCGCCACCATGGCATCGGCGACGTCACGGGTCTGGTACGCGGTGGATTCCAGGACCGCGCGGGCCAGGTGCTTGCGGTTGGCGTAGCGGGTCAAGCCCACGATGACACCACGAGCGTCCGGGCGCCAGTACGGAGCGAAGAGGCCGGAGAAGGCCGGCACGATGTAGACGCCGCCGTTGTCCTTGACCTCGCGGGCCAGGTTCTCAATGGACGCGGAGTTCGGAATAAGCTGCAGGTTATCGCGCAACCACTGCACCAGGGAGCCACCCATGGAGACGGAACCCTCGAGCGCATAGACTGGGCGCTCGCCCTCGCGCTGGAAGCACACGGTGGTGAGCAGGCCGTTATCGGAGAACTTCGGCGTGGTACCGGTGTTGAGCAGGAGGAACAGACCGGTGCCGTAAGTGTTCTTGGCAGAACCCGGGCGGAAGCAGCCCTGGCCAAACATGGCGGCCTGCTGGTCACCCAGGATGGCGCGAATCGGCACACCGGACAGCGAGCCACGCTCGCGGACGGTGCGGAAGTCGCCCAGGGACGGACGGATCTCCGGGAGCATGGAGGTCGGGATACCCATCTCCTTGCACAGTTCCTCATCCCACTCAAGCTTCTCGATGTCCATGAGGAGGGTACGGGAGGCATTGGTGACGTCGGTCGCGTGCAGGGCCTCTTGGCCGTTGTCGCCGTCGGCGCCACCGGTGAGGTTCCACAGCAGCCAGGTATCGATGGTGCCGAAGAGCAGCTCGCCCTTCTCAGCGCGCTCGCGGGCGCCCTCGACGTTATCGAGGATCCACTTCACCTTCGGGCCGGCCGGGTAGGAATTGATGATGAGGCCGGTGCGGCGACGCCACTTGTCCGCGCCGTCGTCGCCGGCGAGTTCCTTACAAATGTCGGTGGTTCGGGTGTCCTGCCACACGATGGCGTTGTAGACCGGCTTGCCGGTGTTCTTGTCCCACACAACGGTGGTCTCACGCTGGTTGGTGATACCCAAAGCGGCGATGTCTTCAACGTTGATGTCGCCGTTGGCCAAGGCCTCACCCACCGCGCGGCGGGTATTGCTCCAGATTTCCTCTGGGTCATGCTCGACCCAGCCCTTCTCTGGGAAAATCTGCTCGTGCTCGAGCTGGCCGACGGACACCTGCTCGCCGTCGTGGTCAAAGATAATGCAGCGCGTGGACGTGGTGCCCTGGTCAATCGCTGCAACGTAGCTCTTGGTGGACATAACTTTCTCCTTGTCGGGGGTGTTTTAAAGGGCTATGGATAGCAGGCCAACGGCGACGGCCGACAGCATCGGCGCGACGACCGGAACCCAGGCATAGCTCCAGTTTCCAGTGCCCTTGTCCTTGATGGGGAGGACAAAGGCGTACATGATGCGGGGACCGAGGTCACGGACCGGGTTGATGGCGTATCCGGTGGGGGTACCGAGGGACAGACCGATAGACACGATGACGAAGGCAACGCCGAAGTAGCTCAGCGGGCCGAGCTCGCCGCCGGTAGGACCGAAGGCGATGAACATGAGCAGCACAGTGGTAGCGATGAACTCCGTCACTGCGTTCCAGCCGTTGTTCGGGTGCGCCGGGTTCGTGAAGAAAATACCGCCGGTGTTCTTGTTGGCTCCGGTGACGTTGCCGGCTTCGTCGACATTGTTGGCGTCGAAAAGCTGCTTAAACGTTGCCCACGCCAGGAAGGCACCAAGCATGGCGCCCAGGATCTGACCCAGGAGGTAATAAGGCACGAGGCTCCACTCGAGAGAGCCATTGACAGCGAGCATGATGGTCACCGCCGGGTTAAGGTGACCGCCAGTGGGGTCCGCGATGCTAGCGCCCAAGTAGACGCCGAGACCCCAGCCCATTGCGATAACGATCCAGTCTGAACCGCGCGCCGCGGAGGTGCGGAGGTTTACAGTGGCGCAGACGCCGTTACCCAACAGGAGCAGCACTGCCGTGCCAAGGAACTCCCACAGGAATGCATCAGTTCCGGTCATAACTTGTCCTTTCTCTTTTGCCTAGGCCAAAGGCCCAGCGAGAGACAGCAAACGTCCTCGCTGGGCCCGTGATGCTTAGGCTTCTTCCTTAGTGGCTCGTGCGCTGCCAGCGCGCTCGAGAATGTCATTTGCCTCACGGTCGGTGAGGGCAGCCTCGGCGGCAAGCTCCGCCTCGGTGTGCTGCTTGAAGTGGGAAACCTCGCGCTCAATGTCGCTCTGGTCCCAGCCCAGCAGCGGCGCGACGAACTCAGCAATAGGCTGAGCAGCGGCAACGCCTCGGTCGGCGAACTCGATGGCCACGCGCAGGCGGCGGGAGACGATGTCGTCGATGTGCAGGGCGCCCTCGTGGGTGACGGCGTAGCGGGCCTCTGCCCAGATGTAGCTCTCAGCGCCCGGAATCGGCTCAAGGAGAGAGGCATCTTCGGCGGCCGGAGCCAGCACCTCGCTGATGAGCGAACCGTAGCGGCCAAGCAGGTGCTCGATGCGCTTCTCGTCGAGGTTGTAGCGGCGAGCAAGCGCCGGAACCTGGTTGGCCAGAGCGTGGTAGCCGTCCGCGCCCAAGATCGGAGTGCGCTCGGTGACGGATTCTGCCACCTTGAAGCCCAGTTCCTTGGCGGCCAGGTCCACCGCGTCCTTACCGATGACGCGGTAAGTCGTGTACTTACCACCAGCAACGGAGACCATGCCCGGGGCTACGCGGGCAACAGCGTGGTTGCGGGAGAGGTTGGTGGTGGAGTCGGACTTACCGGACAGCAGCGGGCGCAGACCGGAGTAGACACCAACGATGTCCTCGCGGGTGATCTTGTTGCGCACGCGCTGGTTGACCTGGTCCAGAATGTAGTCGATATCTGCCTTGGTCGGGGCCGGGTCGGGCAGGGACAGGCCCTTCTCCCAGTCAGTATCGGTGGTACCGATGATCCAGTACTCGCCCCACGGGATGACGAAGAGCACGGACTTTTCGGTGACGAAGCACAGCGCGGCGTCGGCATCGAGGGCATCCTTCGGAACCACGATGTGCACGCCCTTGGAAGCGTGGACGGTGAACTTGCCCTCCGCGCCGGCCATGTCCTGGATCTTGTCGTTCCAGACACCCGTGGCGTTGATGAAGACCTTGCCCTTCACGGTGGTCTCGCGGCCGGTCTCGAGGTCACGGACCTTTGCGGCGGTGATGCGGCCGCGGTTGTCCTTCTCGAAGCCGATAACCTCAGTGCCGGTGCGCACGCTTGCGCCATATTCAGCGGCGGTACGCAGGACGGTCATGGTGTGGCGGGCGTCGTCGACAAGCGTGTCGTAGTAGCGCACGCCACCGACGACGGCGTCTTCCTTAAGGCCCGGGGTGACCTTGAGCACGCCCTTGCGGGTGAGGTGCTTCTGCATCGGGACGCTCTTGGCTCCGCCCATCAGGTCATAGAGGGTAAAGCCGCCGAACATCATGACGCGCTCCCAACCACGGTGGGTCAGGGGGAAGATGAACTTCAGCGGCTTGACCAGGTGCGGCGCCAGGGTCGACATGTTGAGCTCGCGCTCCTTGAGGGACTCCGCAACGAGGCGGAAGTCGAACATGGCCAGGTAGCGCAAGCCACCGTGGAACATCTTGGAGGAACGCGAGGACGTTCCTGCCGCAAAGTCTTGGGATTCCAGCACGGCCGTCTTTAAACCGCGGGTGGCCGCATCCACCGCAGCACCAGCGCCGACTGAGCCGCCGCCGATGATGACAACGTCATAGTCCTCGGTGGAGTAGTCGTTCCATGTCTTTTCAAAATACTCAGGGTTGAAGCTGTTAATACTCGTCGTGGTCATTGTTGACCGAGTCTCCTCTCTCGCTGCACGGCGCCAGAAAGCCCTGCCCTCGTTGACGGTATGCGCAGCATATTGTGCTCATCCACCACGCACCCAGTGTGCCGATTCCTCGGCTAATTGCTCGGATAGCGGATGAAGAAGAAGTTTTCTCCCACTGCCAATGCTATAGATCACCCGATTTTCTCTCCGGAGACGCTACTCACACGTAAGTTCCGCCGCCGTAAGCTGGAGTTTCTAAGCCGTTTCATAGGATGACAAAATAAAATAACACCCCCTTCCGGGGGTGCTAACGGGCGTTGCGAACGCTTCTTAAGTCCAGGGTGTCAAGACTTATTTCTTCTCCTACTGCAAGCGCGCCATCGCCTCCAGCACCTCGGCCATTCCGTAGCGCTCAGTGGAATACGTCACCGCCTGCGCAGCCTTAATCACCTCAATGGGCGCAGTCTCAAGCGCCACCATGCGCACGGCGACGCCGTCCCCGCCCTCCGCAAAGGTTTCATCCCCGGGCTCATTGGCAAAGAACAGGAGATCCTTAGGCTCGGCCCCAATCTTCTTCACCACGGCCGCCAGCCCTTCCGCGGGGGAAGAAGCCGTCGCCACCACTCCCCCGGGGGCATCGTTGAACTGCACCCCTTCGGCACCTTCCGAGCAGGCGATGCGCCAACACGATTGCGGAAGGTCCCCAAAGGCGGCAGCGTCCAGCACCTCGCCCTGCGGCGAGAGCACGACAAACTCCTCAACCTGCGGGTGGAGCTGCGTCAGCGCTTCCTGGAGCCGCGCCGAGATTTCCCCGTTCTCCATGCTCAGCGCACTCTGATCCGCCACGATCACGCGCGGCACCTCAGAGTATTGAGCCTTCACGCGGTGGGGCAGGCGCGAGACAATGAGCCGAGATTGCGTCGCCGCGGAGAGCAACCCCTGTTCCACCACGGAGCCAGCGAAGATTTCCTTGCTGCTCGCAGCCATGGAAGCTTGGGCCTCCATGACATCAGACTTCAGTTGCGCCATCACCCCCGTGACCTTGTCGCGGCCCTCCTCGACACCGCGCATAGCCTCTTCCACCACCGAGTTGAGGTTTTCCTTGATCCACTCGAGGGTTTCCGGCGCGGTACGCGGGCGGTCCTTCTCGGTGGCCTCGGCTCCGGCTTCTGCGGTACCGGTTTCCTCATTACTGCCCGGCTTCATCAACGCCATCCGATCGCGCATGAGCTCCACGGTGGCCTCGGACACGTGCTCCTTGAGGTTGGTCAGATCATCGCGCAGCCGGCGCACGCGGTAGCGCTCAGTCTCCACCTCGGAATCCTGGGCCTCGGCCTCCTCCAGCGTCGGCGCGCCCCCACCCTTGCGGGCCGGTACCCAGTATTCGCCGGCCGGCATCGGGCCGAATTCCTCCTCGTACTGAGCCCACAGTCCCTCCAGAGCCTCCTGCATCCGGCGGCGCACCTCCGTGATATCCGCATCGAAATCGCCCGTGGTGTAGTAGGGCTCAAGAGCCGTGATCAGCACTGGGGTCTTGGTGCGGCCTAGGTGCTTCTTCTGGCCCTTCGTCCAAATACGCTGGGAACCGAAGATGACCTGCGGGATGATCGGCACACCCGCGCCGTGGGCGATACGCGCCGCACCGTTGCGCATGCTGCGGATCTCGAAGCTGCGGGAAATCGTGCCCTCAGCGAAGACCCCCACGAGCTCGCCATTCTTGGCCAGCTCGATGCCTTTGACAATCGACGCCCCGCCATCGATGCGATCCACCGGAACATGCCCCATCACCTGAAAAAGCTGACCGGCCACCGGCGTCTGGAAGATGGAGGCCTTAGCCAAATAGCGCACCAAACGGCGCTTGCGGTAAGCCAAGAAGGCCCCGAAAAGGAAATCCATGTAACCCGTGTGGTTGCACACGATGACGGCCCCGCCCTTATCCGGGATATTCTCCTCCCCGGACAAGCGCATCTTGAGCCCCTGGGCCAGAGTCACCCCGCGGCCGATGTGTGTGATCTGCCGGTAGAGGAAGTTAGTCACAGCGCTCATGGTGCTCCAAACAGCTAAGGCCCCGCCGTTGAGAGCAGCGAGGAGGGACAAGAGAGGGCGGCGCGCGAAGCCCCGCGCACCGCGTTCTTCTAGGAGTTTACGGGGTACAGCACGTCCTTGCCCACGAATGGGCGCAGGGCCTCCGGAACCACCACGGAGCCATCTGCCTGCTGGTGGTTCTCCAGGATGGCCACGAGCCAGCGGGTGGTAGCCAGGGTGCCGTTGAGCGTGGCGGCGTACTGGGTCTTGCCGTTCTCGTCGCGGTAGCGCGTGGAGAGGCGGCGCGCCTGGAAGGTGGTGCAGTTCGAGGTCGAAGTGAGCTCGCGGTACGTGCCCTGGGTAGGCACCCACGCCTCGTTATCGAACTTGCGGGCTGCAGAAGAACCGAGGTCTCCGCCCGCGATGTCGATGGTGCGGTAGGGCAGCTCCATCGCCGCGAGCATGTCCTTTTCCATGTTCAGCAGCTTCTGGTGCATCTCCTCGGCGTCTTCCGGCTTGCAGTAGACAAACATCTCCAGCTTGTCGAACTGGTGCACGCGCAGAATGCCGCGGGTGTCCTTGCCGTGCGAACCCGCCTCGCGGCGGAAGCAGGAGGACCAGCCCGCATACTGCAGCGGGCCCTTGGACAGGTCGATGATCTCTTCCTTGTGGTAGCCAGCCAGAGCCACCTCCGAAGTACCGACCAGGTAGAGATCATCCGCCGGCAGGTAGTAGACCTCATCCGCATGCTGACCCAAGAAACCGGTGCCCTGCATCACGTCCGGGCGCACGAGCACCGGCGGGATCATGAGGCTAAAGCCGGCCTCACGGGCCTTCTGCGCAGCCAGCATAAGCGTGCCCAGCTGCAGGAAGGCGCCGTCGCCGGTGAGGTAGTAGAAACGTGCGCCGCCGACCTTGGCGCCCCGCTTGACGTCGATAAGCCCCAGCGTCTCACCCAACTCCAGGTGATCCTTCGGCTCAAAGTCGAACTGCGGCTTCTCGCCGACCTCCTCGAGCACGACGAAATCATCCTCACCACCAGCCGGGGCACCCTCCACCACGTTGGAGAGCTGGTACTGCAGCTCCTCCACCTTGGCTTCGGCCGCGGCCGCTTCCTCGCCGGCCGCCTTGACCTTTTCCTTCAGCTCATTGGAGCCCTCCAGCAGCGCGGGGCGCTCTTCCGGGGAGGCCTGGCCAATCTTCTTGCCAAAGGCCTTCTGCTCCGAGCGCAGCTGGTCAGCCTTCACAATTGCCGCGCGGCGCTGCTCATCGGCGGCGAGCAGCTGGTCCACCAGGGCGGGGTCCTCCCCACGGTTTACCTGAGAGGCGCGGACGACATCGGGATTTTCGCGAAGAAATTTGAGATCAATCACGCCGGATAGTCTAGCGCACGGCCACACCTTTGCGCTGGTCATAACCAGCTGGCTATCATGGAAAACATGGCAGCTCACATTATTACCGACGGCCCCGTGCCCAAGCACGCTCAGCTGCGGGATATTCTCTCCGAGCTCTGCCGCACCACCCTCAAACCTGGTGACATCCTCCCGGGCGAGCGCATTCTCGAGGAAACCTACGGCGTCTCCCGCATCACCGTGCGCCGCGCCATTGGTGACTTGGTGGCGGAGGGCCGCCTGCGCCGCGTGCGCGGTAAAGGTACCTTCGTGGCTCCGAACCCACTGGTCTCCCGGCTCCATCTGGCGTCCTTCTCCGATGAGATGGGCTATCAGAAAGTACAAGCCTCCTCGCGCATCCTGCTGGGTGAACGCAGCGCCGCCCCCAGCGAAGTCTGCGAGTTTTTCGGCACGGAAACCACCGTGGCCCATACCCACCTGCGGCGCCTGCGCTTGGGCGATGGCGAGCCCTATTCCATCGACGATGGCTGGTATAACTCCACCTTTGCTCCGTCATTGCTGGAGAATGACATCTACAATTCCGTCTACGCGATTTTGGATAGCACCTTCGAGGTCCCCATCACCGGGGCCGAGCAGACGGTCACGGCCGTCGCAGCAGAGGAGGACATCGCTGAGCTTCTCGACGTCCCCCCGAACACCCCTCTCCTCCACATCACCCGCCTCGCCCGCTCCGGCGATCGCCCCGTGGAGTGGTGCTCCTCGGTCTACCGCACAGACCGCTACCGGCTCACAACGCACGTCTCCCGCGCACGTATCTAGCGGCGCCGTGCTCCCGCACGGCGCCGGGCGGGCTAGAAGCCAGGGCCGCCAAGGGAGTAGTATGAAGAGTTCTATGAGCACTTCATCTGCGTGGCGCTCCGCCTCCGCCATCCGCGTCGTCCTCGTTGCAGCCGTGGCCGCGGCCGCCTTCATGGCGTCCTACGGCCTCTTTAGCGGCGAGCCAACCGGCACCGATTCGGCCGCACAAGGCTCCGCTACCCCCAACGCCGACGGCAGTCAGGCCGCCGATCCCTCCGAAGGAGAGATCGCATCCTTTACTACCGCCTCCGCTGGTTCGTGCGTGACATGGGACATCGCCCCAGACGGCACTGCCACCGGCTTCGAGCAGACCAGCTGCGATAAGCCGCACCGCTTCGAGGTCTCCTCCCGCGAGGACCTCAGCACCTACCCCACCAGCGAGTTCGGACCCAATGCCAAGCGCCCCGACATCACACGGCAAAACGCCCTGCGCGACGAGCTGTGCGAAGCCCCCACGGTGAGCTACCTCAACGGCAAGTGGGATCCCAACGGCCGCTACGACATCGCCTCCATCCTGCCGCCGGCCGCCTCCTGGGAGCAGGGCGACCGCACCTTGCTGTGCGGCCTGCAAACCACCGACGCCAACGGCGTCCCCCAGGAATCCACTGGCAAGGTCAGTGAGGTGGACCAGGCGGTCGTCGCCAAGCCAGGCGAATGCCGCAAGGTGGACGAGAACCAAGTGCTCAGCACCGTTCCGTGTAGCGAGCCGCACCAGATGGAGACCGTATCCGTCATTAACCTCGCCGAGAAATTCCCCGATGGCTACCCCAACGACGAGGACATGGATAAGTTCCTCTCCGAAACGTGTACTCAGGACGCCATGGACTACCTGGGCGGCGAGGAAAACCTCTACCAATCCACACTGCAGCCTTTCTGGGGCGCGATGAACCGCGAGTCCTGGGAAGCCGGCTCCCGTTCGGTGAACTGCTCCCTCATCCACGTCAACGACGGTCTGTTTTCCACCATTACCGGCTCCGCTGCGGAGGGACGAGATTCCCTGAACATCAACGGCGCCCCGCCCACCGAGCAGCCGAAGCGCAACCCGCTGCGTGATCAGAACACCCAGCCGGGCGGCGAGAACTCCCAGCCGGCTGGCGACAGTGCCGTTCCTGCCGCCACTACTGCACCGGCGCCGGCCCAATAAACCCCGACTATTCCACAGGGAGTAAGCACATGTACGAGGTCAGCGAGGAACGCTTCGAAGAGCTAGTCGGTGAGGCCCTGGATAAGATCCCCGATCGATTCGTCGACCAGATGCGCAACCTGGTCATCTTGGTGGAGGAAGAAAACCCAGAAAACCCTAACCTGCTGGGCCTCTACGAAGGCGTGATGCTCACGCACCGCACCGCCTCGCACACCGGCTACTTGCCGGATACCATCTCCATTTACCGACAACCTTTGCAGGCCATCAGCAACTCCGAGGAGGAGCTCGCCCACGAGGTCATGGTGACCGTCTTCCACGAGGTCGGGCACTATTTCGGTTTCGAGGAGGACCGCCTCCACGAGCTCGGCTGGGGGTAGGCGCCTACCGTAGCCAGAGCGAAACTAAACCTCGGTATCCGCCCAGCGCTTCAGCGTCCACTGGCCAAAAGGCTGGCCCTGCGGCTCCATGAGGGTAAGGCGGCAGTTCGGCATGTAGCCGGTATAAGCAAAGTCGGGGTCCACGCCGCAGGCATGCGTGGTCACCACGCGGATGGCAGCACCGTGGCTGACGACGACGATATCCTCATCATCCTCCAGCTCCGCAGCAAGATCCTCCAACACCGGTTGGTAGCGCTCGAGCACATCCACGTAGCTCTCACCGCCAGGCATCCGGGCAGCTTCATCGCCGTCGAGCCAGCCGCGCAGCGCCACCATGTATTCGCGGTGGGTATCCTCGCTGCCACTCATTTCATGCTCACCGGCAAAGACCTCGTGCAGGCCTACACGCACCTCCACCGAGACGTTGCGCTCATCGGCGGCCTCGCCGTATGTGCGGGCGGCCAGCATCGCGGTCTGCTGGGCGCGCAGGGCAATAGAGCACACAAAGCGCACGCGGCGCCCCGCGCACAGCTCAGCCAACTCGCGGCCAACATCTTCCGCCTGGCCGCGGCCGCGCTCGGTGAGCTCGGCGCCCGGCGGGCGGGTGTCCATGATGCGGTCAATATTGGAAAAGGTCTGGCCGTGGCGCAGCAGGATGATTCTTCCGGTCATGCTTCACCACACTATTGGCCGGTGCGCGCCTGCGCTACCCATTCATCGGCCTCTTTCAACCGCGCCAAATCCCGTGGGGCCTCCCCTAGCGCCACCACGGAAGGCCAGGAACCCACGAAAACGACATCCTCCGCGCGCAACCACAGCGCCCGCAGCGCCTCCGCGACCGGCTGGTCCTCGATGTGTCCGATGAGGTCGGCGTGGAAGCGGTAGTTACCGAAGACGGTGCGCAGCGGACGCGATTCGATGCGGGAGAGGTCCACCCCGCGGTGCGCGAATTCTTGCAGGGCCCCGACCAGGGAGCCGGGCTCATTGGGCAGGGTGAAGATGACGGACGTCCTGTCCTTGCCGGTCCGCGCGGTGGGCTTTCCGGCCGGCCCCACGAGGACGAACCGCGTCGTGGCCCCCGCGACATCCGCCACGTTCTCCGCAAGAGACTCCAGCCCGAAGACCTCCGCTGCCCGTGCCGGGGCAGCCGCGGCATCGACCTCCCCGCGCGCCACGGCCTGCGCCGCCGCGCCATTCGACGCCGCCGGAACATAGTCCACGCCCGGCAGGTTCTGCTCCAACCAACCGCGCACCTGCTGGTAGGCCACAGGATGCGTGGAGAAGGTGCGAAGAGTCTCCGCGGAAGTGCCGGGGCGCACCAGAATGGAGAAGGACACCGGCAGGTCTACTTCGCGGTAGATCTGGACCCGGGAGCCGTCGGCAAGCGCGTCAAAGGTGGCAGTCACCGGACCGTCCACGGAGTTTTCGATAGCCACGCAGGCATAGTCCGCCGCACCTGAGCGCACCGCTGCCAACGCCTCGGCCGGCGAGTTCACCGGCAGCCCCTCGGGGGAAGCAAAGTCTGCGGCGAAGTGCTGCATCGCCGCTTCCGTGAAGGTTCCGGCGGGCCCGAGGAATGCGATGGTGGTGCTCATGACAGCAACTTTATCTCACGTAACTACTAAACTGAGCCGCCATGGACAGCACCGAGTTCACTCTGGACAAGCTGCGCGAGGATCTATCTGGTCTGGGCCCCGCGGAGCACGGCTTCACGTACCTCGATCTCGAGCGCCGGCCGCACACGCACGGGCGCTTGAGCGGCTGGATTCTCTCGGTCAAGGATCTCAATGACGTCGCCGGCATGCCCACCACGCTCGGTCATGCCGAGCGCGCTTACGTGGCGGAGGAGACCGATCCTTTCGTGCAGGAGCTGATCGACGCCGGCGCGCTCATCGTCGGCAAGTCCGCCGCGCCCGAACTGGGCCTGCGCGTGGACACCGAACCCGTAGGCCTGCCCCACCCGGATAACCCGCTCTACCCGGGCCATACCCCGGGCGGTTCCTCCGGTGGAGCGGCGGTCCAGGTGGCGCGGGGTCTGCTGCGCGCTGCGCATGCCTCCGACGGCGGAGGCTCCATCCGCGTGCCGGCTGCCGCCTGTGGCGTCGTCGGGTTCAAGCCCGGCGGTGAGGACCTCTCGGTGCAGGGGTTCATCACGCGCAGCATCGCCGATACCGCAACGCTGCACGGCCTTCGTCCGCGCGCCCGGCGCGCCCGCATCGGAGTGCTGACGGATCCCCTCTTCGCTAACACCGAGGTGGCCCCGCACATGCTGCGCGCGGTCGCAGAGGCCACCGCCACCTTTGAAGGCGCGGGATTTGAAACCGTGGCCATTTCCCCTTACCCCCAGGCCGCGACTACCTTTGAGGCCTTTCAACACATCTTTAGCCGCCGGCTGGCCGGCCTTGACTTCGCGGAGGGTTACGCGGAGTGGATCCGTGCGAAGGGCCGGCGCGTCACGGATTCCGAATTCGCCTCAGCCCGCGCGCACGCCGCGCAGCTGCCGGAGCTGCTGGCACAAGAGTGGGAAGTCGATGCCATCTTGAGCCCCATGCTGGCCTTCGATCCGCCCCGGCGTGGGCACTTCCTGGCGCTGGAGCACCAGGCCAACTTTGATGAGCAAACGCGGTGGTCACCGTGGGGTTCGTTGTTCAACGTGGCGCAGCTGCCTGCCATCTCCGTGCCGTGGCCGGTGCGCGATCACCCGCCCGTGGGCGTGCAGTTGGGTTCAATCACGCTTGACGACGCCTCCCTTCTCGGCCTCGCCCAGGTACTTCACCCATGACCGCGCGCTCACGCCTGCGCGCGGAAATCCTCATCGTCCTCACCATCACGTTTGGTATCTCGGGCGTGCGCGCCGCGCTGCGGCTGACTGATGCCTTGCTTAACCCGGCCCCGCTCAACGAGCAATCGGTCACCATCAACGCCTCCCAATCGGCGACCACGCTGCTCGACCTCGCCTTCCAACTCTGCAGCGCCGCGGTGCTTTTCGCGTGGGGAGCGCTTGCGCTCTATCTGATCTCTTTCCCGCCCCGCCCGCGGTGGCGCGATGGTGTGCACGGCGCGGCGTTGGCGGCAGTCATTGGTCTGCCGGGGTTGGTGCTGTATTACGTGGCGCTGCACTTCGGTTGGACCAAGGAGGTGGTGCCGGGGGCTTTTGACAGTTGGATTGAGATCCCGGTGCTGCTCATCAAGTCCTTCGCCAACGCGTGGGCGGAGGAGCTGGTGGTGGTGTACTGGTTCATGACCAGGCTCAAGCAGTCTGGGTGGGCCCTGCCCGCAACGCTGGCTGCTTCCTCCATCCTGCGCGGCTCCTATCACCTCTACCAGGGTGTTTCCGCAGGCTTCGGCAATATCATCATGGGCGTGCTCTATGGCTGGTACTTCCACCGCACGGGGAAGGTGTGGCCTCTGGTCATCGCGCATTTTCTGATCGACGCCATCGCTTTCGTGGGCTACACATTGCTCTTCGGTGCTTAAGCGCGGGCCGAGGGCTCGTGGCACCGAAAAGACCACGACCGCGCCCTGTGTGAAAGGTGGGGCGGAAGTGATTTCGCGGTACAGTGTTCCCCATGACCTACCAAGGACACGATCCAGAGCGCGATTCCCGCCGCGCTGGCGATCCCCACGGCGATTCCCGCCGCGCGGGTGCCACTGGCCCGGCCCACCCCCACGGCCCGGATGGCCCGCGCGGTGCGCATGCTGCCGGGCAGGATGCCGGTGAGTTCGTCCTTGGCGCTGACGGGCAGCCCCTGCGGGATCGTTATGGACGCCCGGTGCGTCGCCGCCCCTCCGGGCAGCGAGCTAATCCCACGCACTCTTCTTCTCGCGCTCAGCGCCCCAGTGCGCAGCGCTCGCGTCCGGAGGAAACCCGCTTCGACGTCGATGCTTATATGGCTCAGCACGCATCGCCGCGCCCGGCGCCCCAGCAGAACATGCCCGCCCGGGAACCTGCCGCCGGCGCATACCGGCGAAGCCCCGACGCACCGCCGCGCAGCTACTCCCCACAGACTGCGTCCCGCGGGCGTCCTGCTCGGCGCCCGCATAGCCGCCGCAAGAAGGTCAACCCGGCCAAGCAGGTCTTCGGCTGCTTAGGCTGGCTCATCGTCATCGCCCTCGTCTTCATGGTGGCCTTCACCTTGTGGACGGATTCGCGCCTGACCCGTATCGATGCCTTGCCCTCCGAGCAGGTGACGCCGACCTCCGGGACGAACTGGCTGTTGGTGGGCTCGGACTCGCGCCAGGGCCTCACCGAGGAACAACAGGCCGAGCTGGGCACCGGCGGTGACGTAGGAGTTGGCCGCACCGACACCATCATGCTTCTGCACATTCCCGCATCCGGAAAGGCCCAGCTGGTCTCCATTCCGCGCGATAGCTACGTCGATGTGCCCGGCTTCGGCATGGACAAGGTCAACGCCGCCTTCACCTACGGTGGGCCGCAGCTGCTGACCCAAACCGTGGAACAAGCCACCGGCCTCCACATCGATCACTATGCGGAGATCGGCATGGGCGGCTTAGCCAACGTCGTGGATTCCGTGGGCGGCGTGGAGATTTGTGTCAAGGAGCCCATCAACGATCCGCTCGCCGGCATCGACCTCCAAGCGGGATGCCAGAAGCTCCGCGGCCCGGATGCCCTCGGCTACGTGCGCACCCGCGCTACCGCGATGGGTGACTTGGACCGCGTCGAGCGCCAGCGCGAGTTCTTCGCCGCGCTGCTGGATAAGGCAACATCCTTCTCCACCATCGGCAACCCCTTCAAGGCGGTCTCCCTGGTCAACCACACCGCGGATTCCTTCATCGTCAACGAGAAGGACCACGTCTGGCACCTTGCCCGCGTGGCACTGTCGATGGCCTCGGGCGTGGAGACAAAGACTGTGCCGATCGGCGGCTTCCAAGACACGGTCGTGGGCAACGTCGTCCTCTGGGATGACGCCGAGGCCCAAGCACTTTGGGACTCCATGCGCTAAGGCTTCGGCCGGTCGTTTCGATCAAATAGGGCTCCAAAACCTCGTGGTTTTGGAGCCCTATTTGATCGATATGTACCTACGCTTCGGGGCGAAGGCGCCGAGGAATTAGCGCAGCGTCACCTGACGGGACTTGATGTTCTGCAGCTGCTTGCGCTCATCGGCGTCGAGGTTGGCGTCGTTGGAGATCTCCTCCTCCAGCGCCTTGTTCACGCGAGACAGCTCGGCCTCGTAGGAGTCGTGCGCAACCTCTGGATCGAGGTCGAAGACCGGAGCGATCAGACCGTGGGTGCGGAAGACACCGGCGAACTTGGTGTCCTCGCCCAAGTTGAGCTCGCCGCGAGCGGCCACGCGTGCCAGCGCGTTGAGGAAAGCGTTCTCGTCATCGCACGGGCGGACCCAGCGGATGTGGGCCTTGCCGCCACCGGCATTCCCAGAAAGCGGTGCCGACAAAACCTTCGGCCTCCCGGCCCACCTGGTAGACTCGATGACGGAACCGTTGGCGCGCTGCAGAGCGTGCGCCCTCTGCGGAGGAACCTGCGCGCCCTCCGGCATCCACCACGCGAAGTCCTGGTAGACGTTGATCTCCAGCTCAGCGTCCTCTTCCAGCAGCTCCTTGAGCTCCGGCTGGGAGCCGTCGGCAGCGGTGGACTCGAGGGTGGAGCCCGGCGCGTTGTTCTTCACCCAGTTCAGGGCAAAAGCCAAGTCGCGGCCCGGGTTGTGAGTGTGGGACTGTACCTGCAGGCCCACAAAAGCCTCACCGCCAGACTCTTCGTCACGAATAAGCGCCGCGGTAGCACCGGGCAGCACGGTGGCGACGTAGACGTCCTTGTCAAAGCCCTTGACGGACAGCTTCGCCGTTGCGGAAGGAACAAATTCCTGCAGGGCGACGAGGCTAGCCTCAGCGGCGAGCCCACCGAAGGGGCGGGGGTCCTTTTCCAGGGCAGCGCGCTCGGCAGCGCGGGCAGCGAGCTTAGCTTGGCGGCGGGACATGCCCTCCGGCAGCTGTTCGTTCTTCTTTTTCTTCTTGGCCATACTGAACAACTTACCTGTTCATTACAGCTCAATGGCATGCAGGGCCACTTCCGGTTGGTTCGTGGCGAGAATATCCACCCCATTGGCCCATGCCCACTTCATGTCCTCGGGTTTATCGATGGTCCACATGTACGTGGGCAGACCATGCGCGCCGATGGCACCAGGTTGGAGCTTGCCGCGCAACAGCGACATACCTAAGCCAGTGGGCTGGGATAACAGGATATCCGGGCGGTTGACGTGGCGCTCCCAATCGCGGCGCAGGTAGATGCGGTCGACGTGCGGGGCGAGTGCTGCCATTCGACGAATGGCCCGGTGGGAAAAGGAAATCATGTGGATCCGGGGGTCGTCGAGAAGCCCTGCGTAGCGCAGCCGCAGCACCATTTGCTCTTCAAGGATGTCGCCCTGCCCCGAGGGATGCTTGGTCTCAATGTAGAGGTGATGCTTCTTGTCACCGAGCATCTCAAGGAGCTCGTCGAGAAGCAGCATGCGCTGGCCGCCGCCAATCTTCAGGCGGCGCAGCTCCTCCCAGGTCAGGCGAGACACTCGGCCCGAGCCGTTCGTGGTGCGGTCCAGGGTGGGATCGTGGTGAACCACCACCTTGCCATCACTGCTCAGGCGGATATCGCACTCGATACCGTGAATGGGAAGCGCGAGCGCTTTCTCAAAGGCAAGAGGGGATAGCTCCGGATATTTCCCGGAGTATCCCCTGTGGGCGACGATCTTCACTAGCCGAAGATTTCTTCCTTGATGGTGTTGAGCGTGTTGAAGGAGTTCTCAAAGCGCTCCTTCTCGTGGTCATCGAGGGCCAGCTCGATAACGCGGTTGACGCCGGAGCGGTCAACGATGGCCGGGGTGCCAATGAAGACATCCTCGTGGCCGTACTCGCCCTGGAGGTAGGCAGAGACCGGCAGCGCAACAGCCTGGTTCTGGATGACCGCGCGGGTGATGCGGGCCAGGGCCATGCCGATGCCGTAGGAGGTGGAGCCCTTAGCGTCGATGATGTGGTAGGCAGCGTCGCGGGTGTCCTCGAAGATCTTCTCGATGCGCTCGTTGTAGCCCGGGTCCTTCTCAGAACGGTGGGACAGGGAGACACCTGCGATGTTGGCGGAGGAGACGACCGGCAGCTCGGAGTCACCGTGCTCACCAATGATGTAGGCGTGGACGGAGGTCGGCGCCACGTCATCCATCTCAGAGAGCATGTAGCGGTAGCGGGCCGAGTCCAGAACGGTGCCGGAGCCGATGACGCGCTGGTGCGGGAAGCCGGAGGCCTTCCACACTGCATAGGTCAGCAGGTCCACCGGGTTGGAGGCGACCAGGAAGATGCCGTCGAAGTCATTCTTCATGACGTCCGCCACGATGGAGTTCATGATGTTGACGTTCTTGTCCACGAGCTGCAGGCGGGTCTCACCAGGCTTCTGCGCAGCACCGGCGCAGATGACGACCATGGAGGCGTCCTTGCAGTCTTCGTAGGTGCCCTTGGTCACGCGGGTGCGGGACGGGGCCCAGACAACGCCGTGGTTGAGATCCATGACGTTGCCTTCGAGCTTCTTTTCGTCGATGTCGATGATGGCCAGGTGGTCAACAGTGCCCTGGTTGACCAGAGCGTAGGCGTAAGCAACTCCAACGTCGCCAGCGCCGATGAGTACTACTTTGTTTCCAACATGATTTCCCATGCCTCCTATTGTGCCCCCAATGTCCGAATTTTGCTCGTTATGCGCCCGAATTCACAGGACCAGTAGTCCGATCTCACATTTTCATGTCCGATTGTGCACGGTTTGAGGCTTCCCTGCGCGCCCGCGCTAAAGCTGGTTCAATGGCCACCATGCGTCAACTCGCACGCCGCGTCGCACTGACAACCGCCCAGAAGGGCCTTCAGGCTGCAATCTTTTCCCTGGAGCTCATCAGCGATCTCACACCCGGCATGCGCATGACCGGCCGGCGGCGCCTGCCGCAAAATATGTGGCCCGGGATCTTCGGCGCGGAGGTAGCAACCTGGGCAGCCGTCTCCCCGTCGCTATTGCCACGCCCGTGGTGGGTCACCGCCGCCAACGTGGCCATCGGCCAAGGTGCGGGACACCTCGCCGCTACCACCGCGGCCTTCGCAGCGAAGCGCGGGCTCCGCCTCGCTGGGCGACGCCCCCAGGACCACGTGGGCCCCACCACCCGGCGCTACTCCTACTACCTGCTTGGGCTCGGAACATTCATCGCGGGCATACGCTCCCTGCGCAACCAATCAGAACAAGCCCGCCTCGTAAGCAAGCTCAATGACCGCGGCCCCCAATCCGCAGCACTGGGCATGGTGGTGGGCACCGCGGGCTACGGCGCCCTGCTCATCGTCGGGGAAGCAGCGCAGATCGCCGTCACCCAGCTTTCCCGCCAGGTGCAGCGCTGGCTGCCCAGGTGGATAGCGTGGCCGCTAGCCGGCGGCGCGGTCGGCTTCGCTGCGGCCGTAGTCAGCGACCGCATGGTGTGGCGCCGGCTGCTCCGCAGGGCCTCCATCCAAGGTCTGGCCCTCAATAAATTGGTGTACCCAGGCTCCGCGATGCCGTGGGAGCCGGAACGCTCGGGAAGCCCCTGGTCCCACGAGCCGTGGACGGCCGTCGGCTCCCAGGGCAGGGCCTTCCTCGACCGCGGCCCACGCGCCCAGGACATCAAAGAGGTCATGCACTTCGAACGCGCCCACGAGCCGATCCGTATTTACATCGGGCTCATCCGCGGCCGTGGTCCGCACGCCGCCGCCCGCCACGCGGTGGCGGAGATGGATCGCACGGGCGCATTCCACCGCGACACCATCGTGCTGCAGATGCCCTCCGGCTCAGGCTGGATCAACAATTATTCGGTCAGCGGCTATGAATTCCTCACGCGCGGAAATTGCGCCACCGTAGCCCTGCAATTTGACTACCTTCCCTCCATGTTTTCCTACCTGGTGGACAAGAACCTCTCCCGTACCTTTGCGCGCGAGCTCATCGCCGCCGTTCATGCCCGCCTCGCACTCTTGCCCGAGGACAACCGCCCCAAGCTGTACTTAAGCGGCGAGTCCTTAGGCTGTTATGCCATCGTGGAAAACTACGAGACGCTCGAGGAACTGCTCGACGCCTGCGATGGTGCGGTGTTCACTGGGCCGCCTCGGATGACCAGCTTCATGCGGCGCCTTCACCGCGAACGCGGTTCCTTGGAACGCCTGCCGCTTATCGACGGCGGCCGGCACCTCCGCTTTGCCGCCGTTCCGGCCCACATGGAACACGATGCCTTCGGCGAACCCTATGGCCCCTGGGAGCGCCCGCGCGTGGCGGTGGGGCAGCACGCCTCCGATGCCATCGTGTGGTGGGACAGCAAGCTCATCTATGCCCGCCCCAACTGGATCCACGAACCGACCCCGCAGACCTTGTACGCAGATACCTTTAAGAACCTGCGCTGGCACCCGTTCATCACCTTCTGGCAGGTAGCACTGGACCAGATCAACTCGCTCAACGTGCCGGGCGGCCACGGCCACAACTACTTTGAGGAAACCTTTTGGTACTGGGATTCCGTCCTCGGATCCCAAACGCGCACCCAGCTCACTCCGGAGCTCGCTGAGCGCATGCGGGACTTTGTGGAGCGCGACCAGCTCAACAAACCTTCCGACTTCCGCACGCACGTGCGCAAGCAGCTCTAGCTGCGCGCCAGTGCGCTCACTGCGCTAGCCACACTTGACGCCGGTGCTGTGATGCGGGCAGTAACCGTTGGGCACCTTGTGTAGGTACTGCTGGTGCTCATCCTCGGCCAGGTAATACTCCCCCGAGTCCGTCTCACCGAGGAGGGTGACCTCGGTGGTGGTGGCGCCGAAGCCGGCGTCGGCAAGCTTGCCCGCGTAGGAATCCACGAGCTGCTGGATCTCTTGGCGCTCCTCGCCGGCCTCTGGATAGAACGCCGAGCGGTACTGCGTACCGACGTCATTGCCCTGTCGGAAGCCCTGGGTCGGATCGTGCGCCTCCAGAGCCTTGACCACTAGGTCGCGCAGGCTCACACGCTGTGGGTCGTAGGTAATCTGCACGGCCTCCGCGTGGTTGGTCAGCCCGCGGCAGACCTCGTAGTACGTCGGGTTAGGAGTGGTGCCACCCGCATAGCCCACGGACGTCGACTCCACACCCTCGGTTTCCCAGAACATCTTCTCCGCGCCCCAGAAACAGCCGATGGCAATGATGAGGGACTTCTGCCCTTCCTTCCACGGACCGGTGATAGGAGTCCCCAGGACCGCATGGGGCTGCGGGTTGTCCAAGACGGGCTCGGATCGCCCGGGAAGGGCGTCCTCCGCTGCCACCAGCTTGGGTTCTGGCTTGAAAAGAAACATGCAGGATTCTCCTTCGCGTAGTGTTGTCCTCCCCTTATACTCCGCTACGCCGCTTGCAATCCAGGTTTTCGTTCACGGCGGTTCCCATTAAAAAATTATTGTGGCCAAATCCTCATCCGCGCCCTACGATGGGGCCTCGTACCCCAAAGAAAGGATGACACAAATGGCTGTTTACGAACTTCCTGAACTCGACTACGCATACGACGCTCTGGAGCCGCACATCTCCGCTGAGATCATGGAGCTGCACCACTCCAAGCACCACGCTGGCTACGTTGCTGGCGCTAACGCTGCGCTCGAGGCGCTGGAGGAGCAGCGCAACGGCGAGGCTAACGCTGACGCTATCCGCGCTCTGTCCAAGAACCTTGCCTTCAACCTGGGTGGCCACACCAACCACTCCATCTTCTGGAAGAACCTCTCGCCGAACGGTGGCGGCGAGCCGACCGGCGAGCTGGCTGAGGCTATTAACCGCGACTTCGGTTCCTTCGAGAAGTTCAAGGCTCACTTCTCCGCTGTTGCGACCGGCCTGCAGGGCTCCGGTTGGGCAGTTCTGGGCTACGACCACGTTGCTGGTCGCCTGATTATTGAGCAGCTCACTGATCAGCAGGGCAACATCTCGGTGAACTTCACCCCGCTGCTGATGCTGGATATGTGGGAGCACGCCTTCTACCTCCAGTACAAGAACGTGAAGGCTGACTACGTCAAGGCTGTCTGGAACGTCTTCAACTGGGATGACGTTGCTGAGCGTTACGCTGCTGCTACCAAGTAAGCACTCTGGCCTCCTTTAAGGCCATATAGTTTCGACCGCGCTGGGTCCTCTTCATTGAGGCTCAGCGCGGTTTCGCGTTGTGACTCCCTCTACAGGCTTTGCGGAGGACCACCCAACCCCGATATCCAGACCACAACTGCCCGATCCGCCAAAGTTATGCGCCGCCATTGCGGCAGATCCGAGAGGGATCTTCGTCATATTGGGCAGTTGGCCTATCCGTTAAGACACTCCGCCGCCTGGGAGCACCAGTGCCAGGCTGCCACACGAGATCTCCAGCCCTGAAGCACTCTGCGCGTTGGCGGCCGCGCTGCCGTTCGATAGCTAGTCGGCGGTGCGTGCCACAACGAAATCCTTGAAGTGCTCCACCGGCGGGGCATCATCGCCCTCGCGCCACACCAAACCCAGCTCGCGGTAGGCCTCTGGTTCTAAGGGAATGAGGTTGCGGGCTTTTAGATACGGGTCATCAAGCGGCAGCAGGGCCGATCCCAGCCCGGCGGCCACGAGGCCGGCCACGGTAGTCAGCTCCATGGATTCGAAGACGAGGCGAGGGCTAAAACCGGCCTCGCCCGCCAGGGAATCGAGAAGCATGCGGGTTCCATAGCCCGGCAGCATGCCGATGAAGGGCTCGTCGCGGAAGTTTTCCATGCGCACCCCGTCTCTTCCCGCGGCCCAATGGCCTTCCGGCACCGCCAGCCCCAGTCGTTGCAGCTTGAGCTGGTGCCAACCCAGCGGTCCTGGGCTTATAGGTCGGGGACCAACCAGCGCTAGGTCGGACTCGCCGGCAGCTACTCTGTCCACCAACTCCCGGGCCGCCCCCTGGTGCAGGCGAATATCCACGTGAGGATGCCTGGCGCGATAAGCCTTGAGTAGCTCCGGGACCATCCACGTACCCAGGGAATGCATGAAATCGAGGCGCACGGTACCGCGCTCCGGATCCATGAGGCGGGAAACGGCGTCGCGCGCGGCGGTCTCCGCCATGAGCATCCGCCGGGCATGCTCCACGAATGCCTGGCCGCGGGCATTGAGCCGCAGGCGCCGGCCGCTGCGCTCGAAGAGGCTGGCCCCCACCTCCGCCTCAATGCGCTGCACGCGGCGGGTTAGCGCGGATTGGGAGAGCCCGAGGGCGTCGGCAGCCGCGCCGACGAGGCCATGGTCGGCCACGGCGACGACGCGCACATCCTCAGCATGCACTCGCTGTTTATGTGCTTTTTAGACATTTACATAACCCGCGCAGGCCTATGCATGCAGACGCGCGCGCCCATTGCCATGCTCTTCGTGGGCTGGCATTTTTTGCCTCTACCCCCGCATGCTGCCCACCTGGTGAGGCATGGCATGTCCCCACGGAGCCGCAGCCTCTCCGCGCCACGGCGCTGTATCTGCGTGATCTGTCCATCTCCGAGCGCATCGGCCGTGGAAAGCTGTTGCTCGTTTCCACCATCGCGGCCACGCTCATCGGCATGCTCGTACCGCTGGCGCCCAATCCGGAGATCCTTATCGCCACCCGCGCGCTCCAGGGCGCTGTCATCGCCGGCGCACCCGCTACCGCCATGGCCTGGATCTCGGAGGAGCTGGAAAGCTCCTACGTTGCCCGTGCCATGGGGTTGTACATCGCCGGCACCACCATCGGTGGGCTGACCGGCCGCCTCATTCCCACCGGGCTGCTCGAGCTCACGTCCTGGCGCTGGGCCCTGGCCGGCTCCAGCTTGGTCACGCTGATTTTGGCTATCATCGCGGCGATCTTGCTGCCCTACCAACAGAACTTCACCCCGAAAGCGATTCACTTCCGCTCGGAGCTGCGCGCCATCTTCCGCCATGCCCGGGATACCCGCCTGATTCCCTTGTTCATCGTGGCCTTCGTGGCGATGGGAACCTTCGTGTCCCTCTATAACTTCTTGGCTTTTCGGCTCATCGACCACTTCCACCTCGCGCCCGGTTTGGCCGGCTTGGTCTTCCTCTTCTACCTCACCGGCACGTGGTCCTCGGCGCGCGCTGGCCGGCTGGTGACCCAAGTGGGCCACGCCAACACGCTTCTACTCTCCTGCGCGCTCTTTGCCGTGGGCATCGCTCTGTGTATGGGTTCGCTACTCCCCACCCTACTGGGCATCGTGTTATTTACCATCGGCTTTTTCGCCGCACACTCCACAGCCTCGGGCTGGGTCGGACACATCGCCACCCACGACCGCGCTGAGGCCTCCAGCCTCTATGTCTTCTTCTACTACCTGGGCAGTTCCCTCCTGGGCGCGCTAGCGGGCGTGCTCTTTGATTTCCTGTCGTGGACCGGCTTCATCGCCGTCTACGCAGCCCTCGCAGCGGGTATCGCGGCGCTGAGTTGGGCCGTGAGAAAAACCGGATAAAATCGTGTTTTATGGATAAGTGGTCACCGCGTACATGGCACCGGAAAGCATCCCGCCCGGTCAGCCTGTGGATGATGGTTTTTCTCCTCGCGGGCGCAATCCATACCTTTATCCCGAACTACCGCTGGGTCCTCATCCACCTCTTCACGCTCGGCATCCTCAGCAACAGCATCGTGGTGTGGTCCCAGCATCTCACCGAGAAGTTCGTGCAGCTCAAGGTTCCGATGTCGGCCCGCCCTCGCCAGCTCGCGCGGATTTATCTGCAGAATGCCGGCGTTATCCTCACCCTCGTGGGCCAAATCCTCAGTGAATATTGGGGCCACCACTGGGTGCTCACACAGATAGGTGCCACACTTGTCGCGCTCGCCGTGGTCTGGCACGGCGTGGCCCTCTTTGCCTTATGGCGCCAAGCGGAATCCAAAAGATTCCGCCCTGTCGTTGCTGCGTACGTAGCCTCTGCCTTCTTTCTTGCCGTTGGTGCCACTCTTGGTGCCTTCCTCGCGACGCACCCCTCCCATCCGCGCCTGCTCATCGCGCACGTGGCCGCCAATATTGGTGGCTTCGTGGGGCTGGCGGCGGCCGGCTCACTCACCATCTTGTTCCCGTCCATCTGGCGCACCAAGGGAATCAATCCGCACATGGGCCTGAGCTTCACGCTGTTGGCGCTGGGCGTGGTGACCACCGTGATCGGCAGCGCGTGGAATGTACCGCAAGCGGGCCTCATCCTCTACTGCGTCGGCTGGGCGCTCAGCCTGCAGAGCTGGTTACTCAATGCCCTTAGCGTGTTCCGGGAACCACGCGGGCGCATCACCTTCCCGGCGCTTTCTGTGCTCTTTTCCTGCTTCTGGCTGCTCGGCGGTCTGGTGTATTACACCACCCAGCATTTCTTCTCCAGCGAGCCACAGATTCCCATGCTCGCGCTCGTCGTAGGGTTTGGCGCCCAACTGCTCATCGGCGTCATGGGCTATATGCTGCCCACCACGATGGGCGGCGGCCCTTCAGCGGTGCGGGCTGGCCTGCGCGAATATAACCGCTGGGGGCTGGGGCGCTCGGTCTTTATCAACGGCGGGCTTGCCCTCTGGCTGGCCACCTCCAGTTCCCTCACCATGGTTGCCGCCTCGCTGCTCTGCCTCGGTTCCATGGCCGTCCTCCCCATCCTCACCGCCCGCGCGGTCAAGGCCCAGAAAGCCGTGCTTCTCAAGAAGGCCGAAGGCCCAGCCCCAACGAGCACTACGGACTGGGACCAGGTGTGGGTGGCGCTTGCGGTGCTCATCATCCTCGGCGGACTCAGCCTCATCCTGTAAATCCCCAGACCTCGATCCCGCAACCTCCTGCGTGGGCAGTGGGGCGTCGGCAAGCGCTTGGCGACGCCCACCTGCAGGTTGCGGGTTTCAGGTCTGGGGACTTGCAAAACGGGAAGGAAGAAGAAGCTAGGGCTCGAGGGGAGGCACGCCCGGCGCGCCGGCGGACATCCACTCGCGGACCACGTGGGTAGCGCGCACATCGCCGGCGTTATAGCGCAGAATCTGCGCACGCACGTCCGTGTCACCGGCAAGCGCAGCGCGGCGGGCATTGACGGATTCTTCGCCGTCAAACTCTTCCGGCCATTCAAAGCCCGCAACGGGTGCCACGGTCTTCAGACCCAACCCCGCGGTGCCGGCGAAACTACGCTTGACGTGGACAAACATATCCACCCACTCCTCCGAGGAGATGAACTCCTCCACTTCCTGGAGGTTGGGGGTAGAAAAACGCTGCGCGGACCTGCGCATCCAATGGTTCTCCCCGTGGGCGGAGTAGCAATACGCCGCAAAGGTCTTTCCCGCCGCATGTGCGTCAGCGCGCACTCCCATGAGCCACTCCCAAAACTCGGCGAAATTCTCTGCTTCCGCCCGGCCGCCGAGCGGCTCCCACGTGGCAAAAGAGTGATACTCACCGTCCAGGAGTGCACCCCACAGGTAGGCGCCTTGATCCAGGTAGGCCTCCATATCGACGTCGACTTCCACATCCGCGCGAGGAACGCTGACCTGCCCGCGGCGCAGCAGGGGAATACCTTCGCGCCAGGCGACGGCGAGGGCGGAGGGGGCGCCGAGGGAGGCGTCGATAAGCCCTTGCACCGTTGTGATACCGCGCTCGCGGTAGGGGTTGGCGCGGTCGCCCGGCAGGAAAAGGGAAATGTCATCGCGGACTTCCAGCTCTTCCCGGCACAAGGGCCAAAAGCGGCAGGAGGCGCACTCCTTGACACGGCGCGGGCCCGCGGGCAGCGGGTGCGCCAGTGCCTCATCGATGGCAAAACGCGAGGTATCCGTGACAAAAGCCTGGCTGCGGTCCTGCCCAATCGCCGCGCCCCTGCCAGAATTCAGCCCCACTTCTTCCAAGCCCCGGGCTGCCAGCGCCAAACGGTAGCCGTCGATGGCGTGATGCCGAATCTTGTACTTGGCCGGCAAGGGCTCGCTCAACCCCAAGCGGTGGGTCGGCACGACGAGCGCGCGCGAGGCCTCATGCCGGCGCGCCACGCGGTGATCGGAAACGATAACGGGGCTGTACATATCGCCGTCCCGAACGAGGAGCTCCACGCGCACCATCCACTCTTCGGTGGAAAAGACGGCGTTGGTGATGTGCGTATACCCACGAGCTAGGGCCTCGAGCGTGGCCAGGGCCCGCTCGAAGTCGCTACCCTCCAGGTCAATGCGGCGAAAACGGCCCGGCCCCTTGGCGGGAAGGCGGCTCAAGGCGGCATCGATGGCCGCGGCATGGCGTTCCGCACGGGCCTGACTTACCGCGGTACGTGGGATCTCGGGATGCGCGCGGCGCTGCACCAAGCGATAACGGCAGCCCACAAGATCCGTGGCGACGAGCACATCCTTCACAGCAGGTGAGCTTAGTAGACCACCTTGCTAGAGTTGTAGCGAGACCCTAAGGAAAAATAATTTAAGGACGTTTCAATGGGCATTATGAAGAAGATCCGCAAGGCCCGCCGTGAGGCCCGTGCTGAGGTTAAGGCCGCCAAGACCCGTGTAAAGGCAGAGGTCAAGGCCGCTGATAAGGCCAAGCACCGTCAGCAAAAGCTGTTGGCTAAGCAGGAGAAGGCGCTTATCAAGTCCGAGGAAAAGGGCCTGAAGAACCGCCGCAAGCACGAATACAAAATGGCCAAGAAGGAACTCGAGCGCATTAAGGAAGGCCGTTTAAATAAGAACAATGTCAAGCGTTATGCCGGCGCCCTGCGCACCGCCGCACCTCTTCTTTTGCCCCTGATTTACCGCGGCATCACCGTTGCCCAGCGCGAGGTTGAGAAGAAGCGCGCGCACAAGGCTGGCGTCAGCGCTGAGCAGCTGGCCTCCTTCTCCGGCCACGGCGCACCGCTAAAGGCGCGCACCGCCGGCATCCGCAACTCCCTGAAGGACGCCCAGCTGCCCGCCGGCTTTAAGCGCGACGTCAAGGAGCGGCTCAACGAGCTCGATTCCGCAATCGACAATGCGGAATACATGACTGAGCAGCAGCGCCAGCGCGCACACCGCTCCATCTCCGGCGAGATTGATTCTCTCAACGACGAGATCCAGTCCAAGCTGGGCGCATAACCCTTCGCACCACAGCTTCCAGCCTTCGATCCCCACATTCCCCGCCTCCTAACAAGGGCGGGAAAGCGGATCGGAGGCTTTTTCTTTCGGGTTTAAAATCAGCCTTTGTTACCGGCCAGAATATTGCTTCTCCTAGCGCCCCTTAACTGTGTCGCAGACGTGGTTTTGCTCTATAGTCAATAACAAGAGAAGGTTCTTTTAATGACTTTCTCTTTAATCCGTTAAGTTACTTAAAGTTTAGGCTTCCGCTCTTGTGGTGAACGATGAGGGAAGCCCAAGCACAGCGCGATCAGATTACAGATCGAATGGAGAATCATGGCACGCCGCGAAATCACCCAGTTTTTTGACGACATTGATAACAAGCCCCTCAGCGAGGAAGAACTGATTGTCATCCGCTTCAGCGTTGACGGTAAAGACTATCTCCTCGATGTTTCCCAGGAGAATGCCGATAAGTTCCACGCCGCAATGGAACCTTTTGTCAAGGCCGCCCGTCACCCGGTGAAGAAGGACACCCGCCGCTACAAGCCGGCCGATGTCCGCGCCTGGGCCGCCCAGCACGGCTACCAGGTGGCCGAGCGCGGCAAGATCCCCAACGACGTCATCCTGGCCTACCGCGACGCCAACAACCTCTAAAGAACGCCCTGCTCGCGGGCGGCCGCCACGGCCGACGTGCGCGAGCGCACTCCTAATTTGTCGTAGATGTGGACGAGGTGGGACTTCACCGTCGCCTCCGAAAGCATCAGCTCCACACCGATCTCCCTGTTGGAGGATCCCGCCGCGACTAGCTTCAGTACTTCCAGCTCGCGCGGGGTAAGGGAGGTGCGCGGCGTGCGCACGCGGGTCATCAGCTTATCGGCCACTACCGGCGAAAGCGCCGAATCACCGTCGGCCGCCGAGCGCACCGCCGCGAGCAGCTCGACCGGCGGCGCATCCTTCAGCAAGTAGCCTACCGCTCCGGCCTCAATCGCCCCGAGAATGTCCGCGTCAGTGTCGTAATTGGTCACCACGAGCACCTTGGGCGGGTTCTCCATGGAGTAGCGGATGGCGGCAGTCGCCTCCGCGCCGCCCATGACGCGGGTGCCTTCAATACCCGCTCCAAACCGCAGATCCATGAGGAGGACGTCAATGCCACCTGCCTGCGCTGCGGAGACGGCGGCTTCGGCGGTCGCTACCTCACCCACCACCTCGATATCCTCAGCCCCCTCGAGCACCGAGCGTAGACCTAGGCGTACGATCTCGTGGTCGTCGGCAAGCAAGACCCTAATCACGGGCTTCCTCCTCATTGGTACGGTGTGGACAAATTCCTAATCTACATCGTTATGTAAGGGCACACTAACTGAGACCGCCGTGCCGCTTCCTGGCGTGGATTCAATCACGACCTCTCCACCAAGTTCCTCGGCACGTCTGCGCATCGCCGATAGACCAATATGCCCCAACCCCGCCGGCTTATTCTCCACTGCCTCGACATCAAAGCCGTCTCCATTGTCCACCACGTCCACGCGCACCTCATCCGGCGCATAGGTCACCGTCACCCGTGCCTTGCTGGCGTGGGCATGCTTGACGACGTTCCCCATCGCCCCCTGCGCAATCCGCAACAGTGCTGCTTCCACCTTCATGGGAAGTTGCTGGACATCGCCCTCAACGTCCACGGAAACATCAACCCCACCGGTTGCCGCGAAGTTATCCGCCATCCTGGTCATAGCTGACTCCAGGGAGGTTTCTGATAACGCCGCCGGCTGTAGTGCTGCGATCATGGCACGCGCCTCGTGGAGGTTATCCGCCGCGGTGCGCCGGGCGAGCTCAATGCGCTCCTGCGCCTTAGGGATATTCTCCTGGGCCAGGTCGCGGTCAGCGGCGTGCAGAAGCATCTGGATGGAGGACAAACCTTGAGCCAGGGTGTCGTGGATTTCGTGGGCGATGCGCTGGCGCTCGGCTGTCATACCGGCCGTGCGCTCGGACTCCACAAGTTGCGAACGGGTTTTCACCAACTCTTGGTTCATACGGCTCAGCGCCCGGAAGGCATAGGTGATAGCGATCGTCACCAGGGCCGATACCGCTGGGCCCATAACGCCGCCGAAGGACAGCCCGCCCGGTACCTGCACCAGCACGGTCATCACCGTGGCCGCGATAACGCAGACGACGCCGGGGATCATCTCCAGCACGTAGAGGTACACAAAGTACAGGGAAAACACCAGGTAGATGGCCGCGGGCGCCACCGCCAAGTCAGCGAGCCACAGCACCGTGAGGATGACTATCCAGCCATAACGTGCGATGCGCGGCAGCGTCTCCAAGTAGGCTGAGCCCCCGAAGTACACCACGGCGAAAGAAACCAAGAGCAGCAGGTTGAGCACGCCCTGCCACAGAGGTAGGCGCACCGTGGTAAAAATCGCCACCACCAGCAGCGTCGCCGTCAGGACGTGGATACCGTTGCGCAGGGCATCCGATTCAACCGAGCGCTGGTCTAGTGTGGACGTCATGCGCCACAGCCTACTTCCCCCGCTTGCCGCCTGCCTGATCGGCATCGGCTTCGCCGCCGCGGGGTGCTCGGATGCAGACGATCCCACCCCCAGCACCCCGGCCGCAAGCCCTGCGACACCCACCGACGCAGGCGATGGCCTGCCCATCGACGCCACGGCGGAGGTCAGCGACTGGGAAGACTGCCCCTATCTGGATACCCAATGGGTGGCCGATACGAACGGGCAGAGGATGACCCGGTGGGGCGTCGACAAGCGCTTTGGCACCCCCGCCTGCGTGTTCTGGTCCTACCCCGAGGACCCACAAGCCACCGTCCTCATCCGCCAGATGCCCAGCGTGGAGGAAGCGCGCGCGGTCGTGGACTGGGCCGCCCCTGTCGAGGACACGGAGCTTGCCGAATTCGATGGCTGGTCGGGCGGGCGCGGCGTCTTTGAGGATCACTCGGTCTTCGCCGTGCAGAAGGACAACCACGCCGTGGTGGTGTGGTCGAACCAGCTGCAAACGCTCAAGCCCCAGCTCATAGCGCAGGAAGCGATCAACCGTTTAGGCCTAAGCATTTAATGGTCTAAACGGCGACGTCGTTATAGGGCATCTGCGCTGCTACCCAGGGGAACACAACCTCCATGAGCAGGAAGAAGACCCCCACGGCAAGGGCCAGCGCCAGCACGGCCTTTACCGCGGTAGGGCCAGGCAACAAGTTCCACAGCGCGCGATACATTAGTTCTCCTCCAAGACGGCGGGGCGGGTGTTGTCATCTGAGCCGGGCTTCTTAGCCTCCCGGTCGGTCTCCATGGCGTGCACGATCATGCGTTCCGCATTGGAGAACTGCGGATGGCACGTCGTGAGTGTAAGCAAGGATTCGCTGGGCTCAACGCCCTCCGTTCCGGGAACAGGTTGGAGCACGCTCACATCACCCGGCAGCGTGATGTGGCGGCCTTGAATGGGCTGGTACTCCGGCTTGGCTTGCTGCTCTGGGCTGAAGCACTCCCCCGGGGAACCGTCGATAGGCAGCACGCGGTAGGTGATCCACTCCGTCGCAGTTTCGATGACGATGGCGTCGCAGGTGTGCAGGTTACCCAAGTCATTAAAGGGCGCGCCCTTGCCCACGCGGTGTCCGGCCACCGCAAAGTTGCCCGGCTCACCGGGCATCTGCGTGTCGGTGTAGCGCCCCGGTCCGCGCAGCAAATCATCCTCGTTGGTGCCTTCGAGGACCGCGAAGGCGAAGTCCGAGCCGAAGGCAGGGATATAGAGGCGTGCAAATGCCTCACCGAGCTGCGGGGCATGGCCAGCGCCGCGCGGATTGTGCCACTCCTCCTGTAGCGTCTCGTTGGCTTCGTCCTGTAGCTTGCCGGAGGCGATGTTGGTCCAGTAGGACTCGTAAAAAGCAAAGAGCAGCAGCAGCACGCCGGCCGTCAGCATCAGCTCACCGATGACGGAGCCGACGGTCGTTCGCGTGCGTGCGGTGGGGTGGGGCATACTCACTACCCTAGCCTCCCTGTAACGTGTAAGTGCCCCACCACCCTGCAGAAAGAGGAGTAGGCGATGATCGAAATTTTCATGTATCCGGTCTCCGGAATCATGAAACTCTGGCACCTCCTGTTAGGTGCTTTCTTCTCCGGCTCCATGTCATGGATCCTCACCATCGTCTTCCTCGTGCTGACGGTCCGCGGGCTCATCGCACCGCTGAACTGGCTTTCCGTGAAGCAAGGCCGCATCGGAGCCCTCATGCGCCCAGAGATGACCGAGCTCAACGCGCAGCTCGCTCGGGCCGACACCGTCGATGAGGCCGTCGCCGTCCTTACGCCGCAGCGCGATCTCAAGAAGCGCTTTCAGCACAATCCATTAGTGGGTTGCTTCCCAGCCTTCCTCATCATTCCCGCCTTTATTGGCCTCTACCAGGTGGTGCTCCGGGTTTCTGGCTCCACGCATGAGCCGGTGGGAATGCTCACGCTTGACGACGTCTCCTCTTTCCGCGCCTCCACCGTCTTCGGCGTTCCCCTCACCGATTTCGCCCGCGAGCACCGTGATTTGGTCCTGCCCATGCTCATCGCGGCACTCGTGTTTACCTCCCTCAACACGCTCATTACGCTCTACCGCGGCTACCTCACCACGCTTTTCGACGAAAAGATCCCTCGCCGCTTGCTGTGGTTTATGGCCCTCATGGTGGTTCTTATCCCGTGGATGTTGTGGATGGTGGCCTGGCACGGCCCCATCCCCGTGACCATCATCTTCTACTGGGGTTGTTCCTACCTCTTCACCCTGCTACAGACGGGCGTGTACGAAATCATTCTGCGCAAGCGCTACCCGCTGCCGGAGGCCGTCCACGAGCAGCGCCGCGCTAGCATCCAGCGCTGGCGCACCAAGGAGAAGAAGCGGGAAAAGAAAGCGGCCAAGCAGCGGCTCAAAGAGGAGCCGGGGCACAAGGAAGAGCTCGCCGCTAACCGCAAGCGCCACTCGGAGATCGTGGCGGAGGCACGAAAGATTGTTAAATCGAATAGTCGGCAGGAGGGGCCGACAGAAGCCGAATAGCCAGCTGCTTGGCTGTTACGAGCGGGACGACGTCGCGGGTAAGGCGTGCGCCGGCAAGCCCGCCATCAAGGAAGATGAGAATTTCGCTCGCCTGCTCCTCTGAGGGGTAGCCATTCTTGGTGTTGAGGAGTGCTGTGACCGTGGAGTGCATCCACGTGCGGTGCTCGACGCAGGCGGCCACGATGCCGCGCTCGGCATCAGTTTCTGGCCGCGGATACTCGCCCGCAGCGTTGAGGAAGTGCGAGCCCCGGAATTCCATGGAGGGCTGCTCCTCGATGGCCTTGTCGAAGAAGGCCAGGATCTTGCTTTCCGGGTCTGTCGCGTCCTCGGTGCGCTTTTGCCAATCGGCGCGATACTCCTCATCGAGGGCCTCAACGTACGCGATAACGAGGGCGTCCTTAGAGCCGAAGAGGGAGTACAGCGATGCCTTAGCGACGTCCGCCTCACGCAGGATGCGGTCGATGCCGATCACGCGGATTCCTTCGGTGGTAAAGAGCCGCGTGGCGGATTCGAGCAGTCGGCTGCGCGGACTCGGACGATTGCGTCGCGACTTCTTTTCGGCCATTTCTTCTCCTCACATGACAAAACCGGTTCATCTACACAATATAGACAAACCGGTATGTATGCGAATTATTATTTCTTGCGGCCCGTAATGGCTCCCACAATCCACAGCAGGATACAGGCGCCGACCGTTGCCGTAATAATCATAAGGAACCAGCTATCACCAACACTCTTATTAAAGAGCGCAAGCAAGCCGCCACCAATCAGGCCACCGATAACACCAACAATGAGGTTAGTGAACAGCCCCTGATCGCGCTTCATAATCTTCTCAGCGAGCCAGCCCGCAATGATGCCAACAACAATCGAACCAAAGAAACCGAGACCAAGTCCCATGTCACTCTCTCCTTCTAATAACAGTAAATAGCTTTTATTTACGTGCTCCCCACCGTACGCGTTAAAACACCAAAACGACCCGGGCCCACCATATATCCAATAAATGGGCCCGAATCGTTATTACGGGGTTATGCGAAGGTTACTCGGAGTCCGGACGAACCACCATCATCGGGCACGGAGCGGACTGCAGTAGCGCGCGGGAGGTGGAGCCAAGCAGCATGCCCTTGAAGCCACCACGGCCGTGGGAACCCACGACGAGAAGCTGGGCGCCCTCAGAAGCATCTGCCAGCGCACGGACCGGACGGTCGCGGGCAATAACCTTCTTGACCTGTACCTCCGGGTACTTTTCTTGGAACTCAGCTAGGCGCTCGGTCAGCAGCTCTGCCTGCTCCTTCTCCACCTCAGCCCACTCGGCCTGCGCAGCGGAGAGGCCGGCCAGAGAAGCCTGCACCTGCATATCCATCCAGGTGTGAACGGCAATGAGCTCCGCGCCGCGGGCATCGGCTTCCTTGAAGGCGTAATCGGTTGCCTTCTGGGAAACCTCGGAACCATCGACGCCGATGACAACCGGACCGTACTTGGTGGACTCAGTGACGTGGTTATCCTCACGGACTACGACCACCGGGCAGGAGGCGTGGGAAACCACGGAGGCAGAAACCGAACCCATGACCATTCCGGAAAGACCGCCCATACCGCGGGAGCCCATGACAATCATGGTGACGTCCTTGGACATCTCCAACAGCATGTCGATCGGGGAACCTTCAGCCACGGTGTGGCCAATCTTCAGATCCGGGGCAACCTTGTGGGCCTCGGCGCGGGCATCCTCGATCTTCTCTAGGGTTTCCGCCTGGAGGTCATCAAAAAGCTCCTTCGGCGGAACCATGCCTTCGGCGTAGAGGAACTGCGGCATCGTATAGCTCGATGCAATACGCAGCGGGATACCCCGCTTTACCGCGGTATTAGCAGCCCAGCGGACGGCGTTCTTCGACGCTTCCGAACCATCAACGGCTACGACGACAATGTCTTCCTTTGCCATGACCTTTCCTTTCGAAGTGCTTACACTTCCAGTCTAATACCTATTACTAGACCTGTGGGGCGGTAGCAGCGTCCGCGTTCGCAGGGAAGAGGATGTTGTAGGCGGCCACGACAATGTCACGAATGACGGCACCGATACCATTAGAGAAGAAATCGATGACGGGTGCGAGAATAGAGTTAAAATCCATGGGTCAAAGAATATCGCAAAAAAGGCGTGGCGCAACACCACTTCCTATCCGTGATGGGCTAAACCCCACCCACGCCCGCGTGCCTGAAGGTCCGATTACCGCGTGGAACTTCATTCACCACCTCATCGTCACTCAGCGCCACCGTCACCCCGACGACAACGAGGCCGCGCTACAGGCCCGCTTCGACGCAGACGAAGTTGTGCGCCAAGATGGTTCCCCTCTTCGCCCTGATAGTATTCTCGCCACCAACGCAGTGGTGTACTTCTACCGCATGCCGGCTCCCGAAACTCCCGTCCCATACGACATACCAATCCTCTTTGAGGACGAGCACCTCCTGGTCGTCGACAAACCGCCCTTTATGGCCACCATGCCCCGCGCCCGGCACATCACAGAGACTGCAACCGTTCGCCTGCGCCGGATGACGGGAAACAACGAGCTATCTCCCGCGCACCGTCTCGACCGGCTTACCTCCGGCATCCTCGTCTTTACGAAGGACCGCTCCGTCCGGGGCGCCTACCAAACGTTGTTTGCCGAGCGCCGCGTAAACAAGACCTACGAGGCCATCGCGCCGCTTGCCGACGTCTCCCCAGGCACCATTTGGCGCTCCCGTATGGAGAAGACCCCGGGGGAGCTGCAAGGCCGCATCGTCGAGGGGGAAGTCAATGCCATCACCGAGGTCGCCGGCGTGGAGCCGGTAGATAAGGCCCCCTACGAGTCCATCCACGGTTCACTACCAGAGCTCGCGAAGTACACCTTGAAGCCGCAGACCGGAAAGACGCATCAACTCCGATTGCACATGCTTCAGGCTGGCATACCCATTATTGGGGACCCCATCTACCCCGTCATCTACCCGGCAGAAGCCGAAGACATGCGAATTCCCATGCACTTGACGGCGACGCACATTTCTTTTACCGACCCCGTAACCGGCTATACCCGTGAGTTTCACTCGCAATTACCCCTACATACCCATAATCTTCTTCGCCCGTAGTTTTGGCTCCAAACCCCATGACGGCTGAGCCAGGCAATACTGCTGCCAAAGAATGGGGACGGAATTAGAACGGTACCAAACCATTGCCATTGACATCTTGGTCCGATAGCCTAGGACACCCCTATACTTCCCTATCCGAAAGGAACTGACACGATGAAGAAGCCCCTAGCTATCATCGGTGCCGCTGCACTTATGCTCACGGCAAGCCCCACAGCGACCGCTGAGGACGGGCTAGTGAACAACGCTCGACAAGGATCGTCCACCGATCTCAATGAACTCGTCGTCGACTCCCCCTTCTACGACATTATCGCTATTCCAGTCACGCTCTCATCGATCGCCCTTTCGTTCCTGGGCGTCCCTCAGTGCGGTTTGCATGACACCCGCGGTTGCGAGAAGGGCTAAGTACCACCGTCACCAAAGACAGCGCCTTTTCCTGTTTCCTGTAGAGTTAGCCTTCGGCCCGCATTTGCTGCGGCTGGGGGCTATTTTTGATGTTCTATGTTCTTTACGAGGCAAGCCCATAACTTGGACGGATGTGCCTATGTCCACGGGTGCTGTAGCCGGCAAATGGTCTGGCGATGAGTGTGCTTAGCCGACAAAGCTGTGTTGCTTGTTTGGGCGGCGGCGGATTCTTTGTGCTTGGGATAATTAGCGCGTATGACCCGTGCTCGGATCCCTTGCGGTCTATAAGCGCGGACGTGGATGTGCAGCACGCAGGTCTGTGGTTGCGGGTCTGCGCTTGTAGGCTGTGTGCGAAAACGATGATGAAGCCCGTCACCGTTGAGTGGTTGCTCAACGGTGGCGGGCTTGGTGTATTGAGTTATGGTTTGTTGTTTGGTGTCGGCGGTTTCTTACTCTCCCACAACCTCCCGGTTGCAGTACCATCAGCGTTAGCAGGCTTAGCTTCCGGGTTCGGAATGGGACCGGGCGTTTCCCTGCTGCTATAGGCCACCGACAAACACACGGGGCAAATTCTGGTTGCTGGTGTTGTGTCAGATACTGTGTAGTGGACGCAAGCGACAGTGTGATTAATTAACTGTTGTGTTTGTTGTCAACACACTCCACAAAGGGGGTGTGTGTGTTTGTTTTGGTCTATTAGTACCAGTAGCCTCCACACTTTACAGTGCTTCCAGGTCTGGCCTATCAACCCCGGCGTCTTTGGGGGACCTTAAATGAAACCTCATCTTAAAACAGGCTTCCCGCTTAGATGCTTTCAGCGGTTATCCCTTCCGTACGTAGCCAACCAGCCATGCTCCTGGCGGAACAACTGGCACACTAGAGGTACGTCCGTCCCGGTCCTCTCGTACTAGGGACAGCCTTCTTCAAGTTTCAACGCGCGCGGCGGATAGAGACCGAACTGTCTCACGACGTTCTGAACCCAGCTCGCGTGCCGCTTTAATGGGCGAACAGCCCAACCCTTGGGACCTACTCCAGCCCCAGGATGCGACGAGCCGACATCGAGGTGCCAAACCATCCCGTCGATATGGACTCTTGGGGAAGATCAGCCTGTTATCCCCGGGGTACCTTTTATCCGTTGAGCGACACCACATCCACAAGTAGGTGCCGGATCACTAGTCCCGACTTTCGTCCCTGTTCGACATGTCTGTCTCACAGTCAAGCTCCCTTGTGCACTTACACTCACCACCTGATTGCCAACCAGGCTGAGGGAACCTTTGGGCGCCTCCGTTACATTTTGGGAGGCAACCGCCCCAGTTAAACTACCCACCAGGCACTGTCCCCAACCCAGATCATGGGCCAAGGTTAGACATCCAATCCGATCAGAGTGGTATTTCAACAACGACTCCACAACCACTAGCGTGGCCGCTTCATAGTCTCCCACCTATCCTACACAAACCGAACCGAACACCAATACCAAGCTATAGTGAAGGTCCCGGGGTCTTTTCGTCCTGCCGCGCGTAACGAGCATCTTTACTCGTAGTGCAATTTCACCGGGCCTGTGGTTGAGACAGCAGAGAAGTCGTTACGCCATTCGTGCAGGTCGGAACTTACCCGACAAGGAATTTCGCTACCTTAGGATGGTTATAGTTACCACCGCCGTTTACTGGGGCTTAAATTCTCAGCTTCGCCACCAAAGGTGACTAACCGGTCCTCTTAACCTTCCAGCACCGGGCAGGCGTCAGTCCATATACATCAACTTAACGTCTTCGCATGGACCTGTGTTTTTGATAAACAGTCGCTTCCCTCTATTCTCTGCGACCCCACAACCCACCACACTCGCAAGGAGTGTTTAAGTCGTGTGGTTCCCCTTCTCCCGAAGTTACGGGGGCATTTTGCCGAGTTCCTTAACCACAGTTCACCCGAACGCCTTAGTATTTTCAACCTGACCACCTGTGTCGGTTTAGGGTACGGGCCATACATCCACATCGCTAGAGGCTTTTCTCGACAGTACTAGATCACCAACTTCACCCCAACAAGGGCTACGCATCACGCCTCAGGCTTACACGGTGTGCGGATTTGCCTACACACCACCTCACACGCTTACACCAACAATCCACTAAGCGGCATGGCTACTACACTGTGTCACCCCATCACTTGAACCACACATCAGGCCCCACGACATCAACAAACCACACACTCAAAGAGTGCACAATTCGTATCCGCGGTGGTTAGTATCAGTGCTTTATCATGGGCGCGGATATACGGGTACCAGAATATCAACTGGTTGTCCATCGACTACGCCTGTCGGCCTCGCCTTAGGTCCCGACTCACCCTGGGAAGACGAACTTGACCCAGGAACCCTTAGTCATCCGGCGGGAAGGATTCTCACCTTCCAATTCGTTACTCATGCCTGCATTCTCACTCGCACACACTCCACGCCTCCTTACGGTAACGCTTCAACACATGCACGACGCTCCCCTACCCAAACAAAAAGTTTGCCGCGGCTTCGGCGGTGTGCTTGAGCCCCACTACATTGTCGGCGCAGGACCACTCGACCAGTGAGCTATTACGCACTCTTTCAAGGATGGCTGCTTCTAAGCCAACCTCCTGGCTGTCTTCGCGATCCCACATCCTTTTCCACTTAGCACACCCTTAGGGGCCTTAACCGGCGATCTGGGCTGTTTCCCTCTCGACTATGAAGCTTATCCCCCACAGTCTCACTGCCGCACAACACAATTGATGGCATTCGGAGTTTGGCTGACATTGCTAAGATTGTAGTCCCGCTCAACCAACCAGTAGCTCTACCTCCACCAAGCTAATGCGACGCTGCACCTAAATGCATTTCGGGGAGAACCAGCTATCACGGAGTTTGATTGGCCTTTCACCCCTACCCACAACTCATCCCCGCAGTTTTCAACCTACGTGGGTTCGCGCCTCCACAGCATCTTACTACTGCTTCACACTGGCCATGGGTAGATCACCCCGCTTCGGGTCCAGGACATGCCACTAAAACACCCCATTAGGATTCGGTTTCCCTACGGCTACCCCACACGGGTTAACCTCGCGACATGCCGCTGACTCGCAGGCTCATTCTTCAAAAGGCACGCCATCACACAATAAAAAGTGCTCTGACGGATTGTAAGCACATGGTTTCAGGAACTATTTCACTCCCCTCCCGGGGTACTTTTCACCATTCCCTCACGGTACTAATACACTATCGGTCACACTGAGTATTTAGGCTTACCGGGTGGTCCCGGCAGATTCACAGCAGATTCCACGAGCCCGCTGCTACTCGGGCAACCCAACAACCCATGTGCTGAAGCCTTCAACTACGGGACTATCACCCTCTACGGTAGGCGTTTCCACACCACTTCACCTAACAACAACACACAAGCAAACCAGTGGTAGCTGATTTACATTGGGGCCCACAACACCGCACACACAACCCCTACCAAGTATCACATGCACACGGTTTAGCCTCATCCACGTTCGTTCGCCACTACTAGCAGAATCATATTTTATTTTCTTCTCCTACGGGTACTGAGATGTTTCACTTCCCCGCGTAAACCCCCACAACAGCTATGAATTCACTGAAGGGTAACACCCCATAACAGGTGCCAGGTTTCCCCATTCGGACATCCTCGGATCAACGCTTTATTGACAACTCCCCGAGGCTTAACGCAGCCTTACACGTCCTTCATCGGCTCAGCATGCCAAGGCATCCACCATGCGCCCTAAATAACGAACACACAACCAACACAACAAACTGTGCTGGTGTGAACACACAAAACACAAAAAGAACAAAGAAATCACACAAACCACACACATTGCCACCACACAAAAAGTGACAGTAACAAGCACATGGTTTAATGCTCGCGTCCACTATACAGTTCTCACACAACACCCCACACAACTTAAACAACCACACCACAAAAGGTTAAGCAGCCATTGAAACTCGTGCGGGTTACAACCAGGGAACAATGCCCCAGACACCCAACAATGCACCAAGTACTCTTCAACGCGTTAGCTAATCCATCATCCCAGTTAAGATGTATCTCCACCCGATTATTATGCGGTGGCAGTAAAACGTTTGTTCACTCAACCACCAGCCACACAACAAAAGTGCGGCTAAAAGACACCAACTGGTGCCAAAAAATATGCTCCTTAGAAAGGAGGTGATCCACCCGCACCTTCCGGTACGGGTACCTTGTTACGACTTCGTCCCAATCGCCGATCCCACCTTCGACAGCTCCCTAACAAGTTTAGGCCACTGGCTTCGGGTGTTACCAACTTTCATGACGTGACGGGCGGGGTGTACAAGGCCCGGGAACGTATTCACCGCAGCGTTGCTGATCTGCGATTACTAGCGACTCCGACTTCATGGGGTCGAGTTGCAGACCCCAATCCGAACTAAGGCCGGCTTTCAGCGATTCGCTCCACCTCACAGTGTCGCTGCGCGTTGTACCGACCATTGTAGCATGTGTGAAGCCCTGGACATAAGGGGCATGATGATTTGACGTCATCCCCACCTTCCTCCGAGTTACCCCCGACAGTCTCTCATGAGGCCCCAGCCATATGCCGGCAACATAAGGCAAGGGTTGCGCTCGTAGCGGGACTTAACCCAACACCTCACGAAACGAGCTGACGACAACCATGCACCACCTGTACACCTCCCACAAGGGACACTACATCTCTGCAGCAATCTAGTGGAGGTCAAGCCCAGGTAAGGTTCTTCGCGTTGCATCGAATTAATCCACATGCTCCGCCGCTTGTGCGGGCCCCCGTCAATTCCTTTGAGTTTTAGCCTTGCGGCCGTACTCCCCAGGCGGGGCGCTTAATGCGTTAGCTACGGCACAGAAGACGTGGAAGCCCCCTACACCTAGCGCCCACCGTTTACGGCATGGACTACCAGGGTATCTAATCCTGTTTGCTACCCATGCTTTCGCTCCTCAGCGTCAGTAACTGCCCAGAGACCTGCCTTCGCCATCGGTGTTCCTCCTGATATCTGCGCATTTCACCGCTACACCAGGAATTCCAGTCTCCCCTACAGCACTCAAGTTATGCCCGTATCGCCTGCACGCCCGACGTTAAGCCCCGGAATTTCACAGACGACGCGACAAACCACCTACGAGCTCTTTACGCCCAGTAATTCCGGACAACGCTCGCACCCTACGTATTACAGCCGCTGCTGGCACGTAGGAAGCCGGTGCTTCTTATACAGGTACCGTCACAACAAGCTTCGGCCCTGTCGAAAGGAGTTTACAACCCGAAGGCCGTCATCCCCCACGCGGCGTCGCTGCATCAGGCTTCCGCCCATTGTGCAATATTCCCCACTGCTGCCTCCCGTAGGAGTCTGGGCCGTATCTCAGTCCCAATGTGGCCGTACACCCTCTCAGGCCGGCTACCCGTCGACGCCTTGGTAGGCCATTACCCCACCAACAAGCTGATAGGCCGCGAGCTCATCTTGCACCGAAAAAACTTTCCAACCACCACACTAAAGACGGTTCATATCCGGTATTAGACCCAGTTTCCCAAGCTTATCCCAGAGTGCAAGGCAGATCACCCACGTGTTACTCACCCGTTCGCCACTCGAGTACCAGTGCAAGCACTGGCCTTTCCGTTCGACTTGCATGTGTTAAGCACGCCGCCAGCGTTCGTCCTGAGCCAGGATCAAACTCTCCACAAAAAAGGCCGTGAAAAGCCCAAACCTAACAAACAGACAAACCACACCGCATGATGCGCACACATCACGCACACACCACACGGACTGGCTATCCAAAAATTACATAAAGAAAAAATCCAACCAACCCCCAACCCGACGGGGCAAAAAGGAGGCTGGCCCAGTTAGAAGATTTCAACCATATGCCCAAACAACTTAATATTATTTACAATGACGCCGCTTGAAAGAAAAGCGCCATCCGGCATACACCAACCGCGATACGCATACGACGTATCACAGCCAAAATGATAAAAATCAACCAACAAAAAAGTACATTGGCACACTATTGAGTTCTCAGACATCGTCACCACACAGTCATACGGCCCGCCTTGAGCGAAACGCAGTACTGCGAGTAAAGAAAATATTTGTTGTCAGGGCCTGTTTTCCTACCGCCACTCTCCAAGAACCTCAGTTCCTGTGGGGCGCTGTCGGTCGCGCTGACTCATATAAAGTTACACACGGCCTTGATAAAACACAAATATGCACTTCAATGAAGGTTTTTACCCCTTCTTGAAGTGCACTAAAACAACCTTTTAACGCAGACATTGGATGGCACTCAGTGTGCCCCAAACCAGCCCATAAGGCCCGGGCTAAACACGTTGGTCTTTTTAGCCATCCGGGGATACGCGGCAACCCACACGACGTAGATGATTGCCATCCCTGTGAGCGTCCACCACACAGAGATCTCAGAGTTAAGTAGCCACGCAAGCAAGACAGCAGCAATGGCTCCGACCGTGACAGCCGTATAGGGCCATGTCTCTTTGTCGGTGATCGCAAAGCTCACGAGAACGGCAGCCATTGCAAGGGGAACGATGGTGAATCCGGCGAGGCTTCCGGTCCACATCAACGTCACCACATCAGTGACAGCTCCCAAGCCCACTGGAATCGCGGTACACAATAACGTCGCTGTGGACCAGGCCGCGCGTGGAACGCCAAAGGTCACCGCATCCTTCATCGAGCTGCGAACCGCGTCAGCCACTAGCGGCAGGACAATCAACGTGACTATGGCGCCTACGATGCCCACACCCTTATCCCACAGCTTGCTCACCACGATGTTTATCGCAGTTGCGATGGCTATACCGAATGCAGCCCACATCCACGCGCGAGCTTGAGGGCGCAACACAATCTGGGAGACCGGGGACGCTGAGAACCAGCCCGTCGAAGAATCACCATCGCTGCCTACGATGAGGGAGCCAGTGGTCAGTCGTGATGGCTCAAAGCGTTTCGTCATGCACACCACCCACATGAGCGCCGGCGCAATGAGGACCCACCACGGGAAAGCCCAGGGTGCGCTGACGAGAAGGAGCAAAAGCGCCAGGGAGGCATTGATTCGCCGGTGCCCGTTCCAGACGCGCGTACTGAGACCAAAGGTGAGGTAGCGCGAGAAGTCAGGCTGGACCAGGTAGAGCTGGAGCGCCATAAGGAGTGAATACCCGATGGCCCAGCCTTGCCCACGGTCCATTCCCAGCACCGGAAGGATGACAATCCACAAGGCGTAGAAGAAGCTGATCCAGCTCAGCGCCATATGCCTATAAAGCTTCATCACGCCTCCCCCAATGCCAGAACTGCCTGTTCGAGGGATACCTCGGTGGCGCGAAGCCCCATTTCCTGGGCCATGGCAAAGACGTTGGCGGTGTGGTTGGGGCGGGCGTCGACAAGCACACGGTCAGCGACGGCTGAGGTTTCGCGCTCAAGCACCGGGAGCTGCAGGCGCCCCAGCGCGCGATCGAGGGCTTCGGCAGAGCCAGTGAGCTGGACGACACCCTCGATGAACTCATCGATGGGGCCGGACAAGGGGTTGTCCCCCATCAGGGCTACGGTATCGAGCAAACCGGACAGCTCGTTGAGGTGATGGGTGGAGACGATAATGGTGCGGCCATGCTCCTCGCGCAGGACGTCATAGAAAACCTCCCGCTTAGCGGCGTCGAGGCCGAGGTAGGGCTCGTCGAGAAGCATGTACGGCACCCCCGAAGCCACCGCAACGATGAAGCTCGCGGCCGATTTCTGACCACGGGAAAGACCCGAGTAGTTCTTCATCGGAAGCTCGAAGCGCTCGACCAGTTCCGCGGCGCGCGTCTTGCTCCAGGTGGGCCAGCGCAGGCTGCATACCGTGAAGACCTTCTTCATATTCCAGCCTGCAGGCAGTGGGTTGTCTATGCCCATGAGGACAACCTTGTTGAGGACTTTTTCATTGTCGTAGGGCTTGTCGCCGTCGACCTTGATGCTGGAGCCGCCGAGCTGGCCAGCAATCTTGCGCAGCAGGGTGGTCTTGCCAATGCCGTTGGGGCCGACGAGGCCGTGTGTAAGGCCGTTGTCGAAGGTGAAGTGCGGGGTGGAAATCATGAGTAGAGTCCTCGGCTTTCTGCGACAAGGTCGATGAGGTCGTGGAGTTGCTGGCGGGTATAGCCCAGGTGCACGGCTTCGTCGATAAGCGGCGCGGCGTACTCGGCTGCAAATTCTTGGCGACGCCGCGCCCGGATAAGGTCTGCGGCACCAGAGGTGACGAACATGCCGATACCTCGGCGTTTTTCGAGGATTCCGAGATCCACGAGGAGGGTCAGGCCCTTTCGGGCAGTGGCGGGGTTGATGCTGTGGAAGGCGGCGAGCTCATTCGTGGACGGTGCCTGGGCACCCTCGGCGAGAGTGCCCTCGATGATGGCGTCCTCGATGAGCACCGCTATCTGACGAAAGAGCGGCTGCGCGGAGTTGTCCATGCAGACCCCTTAGCTGGTTGGTTACTCATGTAACTAACCATATAACCAACACTCGACCAGGGCAAGGTTTCCCCATTCCATATCTTTGACCTGGGAATTTCCTCAAGGTTATCGACGTTTTGTGACTAATGGGGCACACTGGACTACACCGGCCGTAGGCTGGAAGACCTCACAGAAGTGACCTAAGAAAATTAGTTAGAAAAAATAGAACGGAATTTAGGAGCCATGCTTGAACGAACACTTGTCTTCGTTGACACGTCATATCTACTCGCCAGTTTCTATAACTCCTGGGAGACGGGCGCCCGTGCCCAGCTAGAGATTGATTTACCCGAAGTGGTCAGCTCCCTCGGTTCGATGATTGAAACCCAGGTGGGCAACCGCGTTCACCGCCAATATTGGTATGACGGAATCCCGGATACCGGCCCCCACCGCTACCAACGCGCACTGCGCGTCTGCGACGGCGTCCAGCTACGCACCGGCCAGCTCATCGAGTGGGGCGAGCGTCGCACACAGAAAGCCGTGGACACCCGCCTTGTCGCCGACATGATCGTCTCCGCCATGAAGGGCCAAGTCACGGACTTTGTTTTGGTCTCCGGCGATGCCGACATGATTCCCGGCGTCCAAGAAGCCGTGAACAACGGCGTGCGCGTACACCTCTATGGCTTTGGCTGGGATTCGATGTCTCGGCGTGCGCCTCTCCACCATCATCCGGGAAATTCGCCGATGCAATGAGGGTCCTCGAGCGCGCCGCCATCGCGCGAGCCTCAGACGAGACGCAGCAGGCGAGCCGTGCCACCGATGGACAGGAGACGAGCACGCGCAACGCTCGCCTCCCCGCCGCCCGCCCGACTTCTGCCGCCGCGACGGCGTTGCCGCGACTGCCTCATCCGAATCGGCTGCGCCGATGCCTCCGCAGAAGAGAGCGTCCCTCCGACAAGAGCTCCGAGCCAGGCGAAGGATGCGGGCGCGGCCGACAGCTCGGCCCCAAACAGCTGCACAAACGTCGATGATGTGCGCGCGCCGCGTCGAATGTCCCCCCCGAGAGTGTGAGCTCCGCAGGCTTCCAGTCCCCCTTTGACGTGGGGCAACAATATGCCTCGTGGTGGTTCGACAACGCCGCGAGCGCCGACCAGCGCGATCAGGCCCATCTGCTCTCCGGCGGCGGCCTGCCACCGGAGATCGATCGCCCGCTACTGCAATTCGCCTGCGAAACGCTGCACGAGTACACGCTGACAGAAACCCAGCGCGTCAACCTGCGCGATGGCTTTCACTCGGGCATCCGCGGCGTGCTCATCAATATCCGCCGCCAAGATAGCTAAACCGAAAACCGCCAAAAGGGACCTTGGAGAGCGTGGGGTGCTGAAACACCCCGGCCGCGCTGCGCGCCCCGCTCTAGAAGGTCCCTTTTCTGTACAGTGGCGTGCTTTGCAGTGGCTACTGCTTGTCCTCGGCGGTGTCCGATTCGGCGTTGGCATCACTAGCATCAGCTTCGGCGCCGGCCTCAAGCGCTTGGTCGCTGGCGAAGGGCGAGCTTTCCAGCTCCTTGCTCTTGGCCATCTCGGCGCGAATCTCGTCCAAGCGGGACGTGGCGGCCATGTCGTGGCCCGCGGCCGTAATTTCCTGAATGCGGCTACCACCCGCCGCCTGATGGAGCTCCTGGGCGCCGAGCGCATCCGCGTAGCGCTTCTCAATCTTGGCGCGCACCGAGTCCAAGGTCGGCGTGGAATCATCCGGCTTGAGCTCGTTCATTGAGTTCAACGCCTCGGCGTTCTTTTCCTGCATCGCTGCCTGATCTGCCTGGGACAGCAACTGGTCGACTTGTGCCAGCTGCTCCTTCAGGCGGGCCTCCGACTGCTGCTGCTGTGCCTTCGCCTGCTCGGCAGCCTGGCTAGCCGCCTCGTGCTGCGTTTTCAGGTTAGCCAGCTCGTTTTCCACGGCGACCAGCTGGCTCGCCACGACCTCTGCCGCCTGGTTGTACTCGGCGGCCTTCTGCGGATCCTCAGAGGCATCCGCCAACTCCAGCGCCCGGCGGGTCTGATCCTGGTAATCCTGCTGGGTCTTCACCAGGCGGTTGAGCTGCATTTCCAACTGGGTCTTGCGTCCAATAATCTCCGCTGCGTGTTCGGAAATCTCGCGATGCTGCTTCTTCGCGCCTTCCACGGCCTGCTGGATCTGGACCTTGGGGTCAGCATTCTCATCGATCTTCTGATCGAAAGAAGCCATCACATACTTCCAGCCTTTGCTAAATGGATTTGCCATCGCACTCACTCCTTTGTGGTTCCTGCAGCAGTAGTTAATGCAGCTCTTATTGGTGCCCTATATAAAAAGACGCTTTCCTGCGAGTGTAGCGATACTCACAGGAAAGCGCGCGCGGCAGGCCGCCGGGCCCCGCCGCAGACAAGGACTAACCAGTTCTATTCCGCCTGCTGGCTCTCCACCTGGGCGCGGACCTCGTCCATGTCGAGGGCCTTAACCTGGCCAATGAGATCCTCCAGTGCCGCCGGCGGCAGGGCACCAGCCTCGCGGAAGACCAGGATGCCATCGCGGAACACCATCAAGGTGGGGATGGACTGAATCTGCAGCTTCGCGGATAGCTCCTGGTTGGCCTCGGTATCCAGCTTGGCGAACGTGGCATCGGGGTGCTCTTCAGATGCCTTCTCAAAGACTGGGCCGAAGCGCTTGCACGGGCCGCACCATTCCGCCCAAGCATCGACGAGCGTAATGCCGTCGCCGGAAACGGTCTCCTGGAACGTGTCCTCAGTAATGTCAATCGTTGCCATGTCTTTTCCTATCAGTCTCGGGGATATTTCTCGGTTCTATCAACCCCCAACGGTACACAAGACTCGATTATTCCTTGCCCACATACCCCAGGGGGGTATATCCTCGACAGTGGCATTAACCCCCAAGGTAAGGAGAAGGATCCACCATGAGCACCACAACCTACACCGTTAACGGCATGACCTGTGGCCACTGCGAGCTTTCCGTCAAGGAAGAGATCTCAGAGATCAGTGGCGTCACCGACGTTACGGCCGACCACACCACCGGCGCCGTCACCGTGACCGGGGAGGGCTTTAGCGACGACCAAGTCGCCGCCGCCGTCGTCGAAGCCGGCTACGAGTTGGCCTAAACAGCATGACTACCAGTCTCACCCTCGGCATCACCGGGATGACCTGCACGTCGTGTTCCTCCCGCGTCGAGCGCAAGCTCAACAAGCTCGACAACGTTGAAGCCACGGTCAACTTCGCTACGGAGTCCGCCTCCGTGAGTTATGACCCTGCAACGACGACGCCTGCCGATCTCATCGACGTCGTCGAAGGCGCAGGCTACGGAGCATTCACCGTGGATGGTGAGGGGGAGGCGTCGGCAAGCACGGCGGAGGACGCCCGCGAGAGCGAAGCCTCCGACATCCTGCAGCGCACCCTGCTCTCCGCGGCGCTCTCACTGCCGGTGATGCTGCTTTCCATGGTCCCGGCCCTGCAGTTTCAGCATTGGCAGTGGGCCTGCTTGATGCTCACGACGCTTGTCTATGTCATCGGCGGAGCACCCTTCCACCGGGCCACCTGGGCCAATCTCAAGCATGGCGCCGCCACGATGGATACTCTCATCACGTTGGGCACCACCGCCGCCTTTGGCTGGTCGCTCTACGCGCTCTTCTTCGGCGATGCCGGGATGCCCGGCATGACCATGCACATGACGCTGCACTCCAATGACGCGCAGATGGACCATATTTATCTTGAGTCCGTCGGCATGGTTATCACGTTCCTGCTGCTTGGACGATGGTTTGAGCTCAAAGCTAAGGGGCGATCCTCCGAGGCGCTCACCGCGTTGCTGACCATGGGAGCTAAGGAAGCCACTGTGCTTCGCGACGGTACCGAAACCCGCATTCCTGCCAGCGAGCTCCGCGTAGGCGATGTTTTTGTTGTCCGCCCCGGCGAGAAGATCGCCACCGATGGCGTGGTCCTCAGCGGTCATTCGGCCGTGGACGAATCCCTACTCACCGGCGAGTCAATGCCGGTTGAGGTTTCTCCCGGCAGCACGGTAACGGGCGCGACCATCAACACCTCTGGACGTCTTGAGGTGCGCGCCACCCGCGTCGGGTCCGACACCGTCTTGGCCCAGATGGGTGCGCTCGTCACTGCAGCCCAGACCTCGAAGGCACCGGTCCAGCGCCTCGCGGACCGTATCGCCGCCGTCTTTGTCCCCATCGTCATCGGCATCGCCATCCTCGCGCTCCTGGCGCACCTGTGGGTCGGCGGCGTCGCCCCGGCCTTCGTGGCCGCCGTGTCTGTGCTCATCATCGCCTGCCCGTGCGCCATGGGCTTGGCGACGCCCACCGCAATCCTCGTCGGCACCGGACGCGGCGCCGAACTGGGAATCCTCATCAAGGGCCCGGAGATTTTGGAATCGACGCGCCGAATCGACACCATCGTGCTGGACAAGACCGGCACCATCACCGAAGGCCAGATGTCGGTGGGAGCAGTCCAACCTACGGCAGGACGCACGCAGCAGGAAGTTCTCCGCCTCGCGGCCGCCGCGGAACAGGGTTCCGAGCACCCCATCGCACGAGCCATCCGCACAGCCTACGACGATGAGCTCCCCGCGGCCGAGGGCTTCCACGAGCTTCCCGGCCAGGGAATCGAAGCAACGATTGAGGGCTCCCGGGTGCGGGTGGGCCGGCCGCCTGCGGGCTATGACGGCACCGGGACGCAGGTGGGCGTCTACGCGGACGATGACCTGGTGGGAACCATCGAGCTACAGGATCGCATCAAGGAATCCTCCGCCGCCGCCATCGCCGCAATGCACAAGCTAGGGCTTACACCCCACCTACTCACCGGGGACAACGCCGGCGCGGCGCATACAGTGGCGCGGGCCGTTGGCATTGATGATGCCAACGTGACAGCGGAGGTCATGCCCGCAGACAAGGTAGAGACTATCGCTCGACTGCAGGAGCAGGGGCGGACCGTGGCCATGGTGGGCGATGGCGTCAACGACGCCGCGGCGCTCGCGCAGGCGGACCTCGGAATCGCGATGGGTGCGGGAGCCGACGTGGCCATCGAGGCCTCCGACATCACGGTGATGAACAACGACCTGCGCTCCGTTGCAGAGGCGGTGCGGCTCGCGCGCAGTACCCTGCGCATCATCAAGGGCAACCTTTTTTGGGCCTTCGCCTATAATATTATTCTTCTTCCCGTGGCAGCGTTCGGGCTGCTCAACCCCCTACTGGCGGGGTTGGCAATGGCCCTGAGCTCAGTCTTTGTGGTGACCAATTCTCTGCGGCTGAAAAGCTTTACCCCCGAGGAGTAAGCTTAGCCTGCATGAATCGTCTTGATCATCGCTCTATCTCACGCACGGAAAGGCTCGACCGCCTTCCCGTCACTGGAAAACACAAACGTCTCCTCTTTGGCTCCGGCATCGGCTGGGCGCTCGACGCCATGGACGTGGGCCTCATCTCCTTCATCATGGCCGCTTTGGCCGTGCACTGGGGGATCACACCGACCCAGTCCTCATGGCTGGCGTCCGTGGGCTTCATCGGCATGGCCCTGGGCGCCACCTTCGGCGGCCTCTTGGCCGATAAGTTCGGCCGCCGCCACATCTTTGCTCTGACCCTGCTGGTCTATGGCCTCGCGACGGGCGCCTCCGCCCTAGCAACAGGCCTTACACTCCTCATCATCCTGCGCTTCTTCATCGGACTTGGCCTCGGCGCTGAGCTGCCGGTGGCCTCCACGCTGATTTCCGAGTTCGCACCGCTCAAGGTGCGCGGGCGCATGGTCGTTCTGCTGGAGGCCTTCTGGGCGGTGGGGTGGATCCTCGCTGCCGTAATTGGAACGTTCGTGGTGGGGGCGTCGGAAAGCGGCTGGCGCTGGGCCCTAGCGCTCGGCATGGTGCCCGCGCTCTACGCTCTCTATGTACGCCTTCACTTGCCTGAATCAGTGCGCTTCCTGGAGTCGAAAGGCCGCCACGAGGAAGCAGAAGAAATCGTCGCGTCCTTTGAGGCCGAGGTAGACGAGGCGGACATTGACCGCACGACCCCGGCACCGACCTACTCCGAGGAAGATGTCACCGCCACCAGCATTTGGTCAAAGTCCTTGCGCGGGCGCACGCTGGCGCTGTGGACCATCTGGTTCTGCGTCAACCTCTCCTACTACGGCGCCTTCATTTGGATTCCGTCACTGCTTGTCGCGGATGGCTTCTCCCTGGTGAAGTCCTTCAGCTTCACGCTGATTATCACCCTCGCCCAGCTACCCGGCTACGCCGCAGCCGGCTGGCTCATTGAGGTCTGGGGCCGCCGCTCGACCCTAGCGATATTCCTCGTGGGTTCCGCCCTGTCGGCCGGGTTCTTTGGTTTCGCTAACACTGAAGCCATGATCATCCTGGCCGGTTGCCTGCTCTCCTTCTTCAACCTTGGCGCGTGGGGTGCGCTGTACGCCATCGGCCCGGAGCTCTACCCCACCGCCCTGCGCGGGCGCGGTACCGGTGCTGCCGCGGGCTTCGGCCGACTCGCCTCCATCCTGGCACCGCTTATCGTTCCGCCGCTCATCGCGGTGGCGGGAACGGGCTGGCTCTTCGTGCTCTTTGCAGCAGCCTTCGGCATCGCGGCCTTCGCGGCGCTGACCCTGCCAGAGTTCAAGGGGCGGGCCCTTGCTCAATAGGGCCGCCCTCGGCGCGTGGGTCGGGGTCATGGTCGCGCTCACCACGCTCAAGCCGTTCTACCAGATTGGCTACCTTTGGAAGCCGGAGAACCAGCGGGTCCGTGACCTACGCTTGCTGCCACTTGATGAGTTCTCCGGCGGCACCTGGTTTGGCCCGCTTTTTGAGTATGCGGGCAATACCGCCTTCTTCATTCCTTTTGGCATGCTCGTCTTCAGCATGTGCCGGTCAGTCAAGGCCACTGCCGCATGGGGCTTCGCGCTGAGCTTGGCACTGGAAACAGCGCAGTATGCCTTCGCGCTCGGGCGCACTGATATTGATGACCTCATCTTCAACACCCTCGGCGCACTCATCGGCGCAGGGTTTGCCAGGCTGTGCGGCGAGCGCTTCTTCCCGGTGTGGCGGTGGCTGGCGCTCGCCGCGGCTGCGGTCTTCCTGGTCTTGGTCATCCTCGGCCCACGGTTGGGTGACCCCAACGCCGTGGTGGACCTGTAATTTAGCCGTGCGCCATGTTCACGAACTTGGAGTAGTGCAGCTGGTGCGCGACCTTCACCGTGTCGATCGGGCCGCCGCGGTGCTTAGCCAGGATGATATCCGCCTCACCGGCACGGGGATCATCGCGGTCTTGTGAGTCCGGGCGGTAGAGCAGCATAACCATATCGGCGTCCTGCTCCAGCGAGCCGGACTCACGCAGATCCGCCAGCTGCGGCTTCTTATCGGTACGGGATTCTGGACCACGGTTCAGCTGCGAAATCGCGATGAGGGGCACCTCGAGCTCCTTGGCCAACAGCTTGAGCTGGCGCGAGAATTCTGAGACCTCTTGCTGGCGGGACTCCACCTTCTTGCCCGAAGACATCAACTGCATATAGTCCAGCACAATGAGGTCGAGCCCGTGCTGCTGCTTCAGACGGCGGGCCTTCGAGCGGATCTCCATCATGGTGAGGTTCGGGGAATCATCGATGAACAGGGGCGCATCCTGGATGCGGTTGAGGGTGTCATCGATCTTGGCCCAATCCTCCGTGGACACGCGGCCACCGCGCATATCCGACAGCTTCACTTCCGCCTCCGCTGACAACAGGCGCATGACGATCTCGGAGGCGGACATCTCCAGGGAGAAAACGACAGAAGTCTTGTTGTGCTGCAGGGAGGCCGAGCGCATGAAGTCCATGGCCAGCGTGGACTTGCCCACGCCAGGGCGGGCGGCGACGATAATCATCTGGCCGGCACGCAGGCCATTGGTCAGGTTGTCGAGGTCGATGAACCCTGTGGGCACGCCCGACTCCACTCCGTTTTGTTGCAGGGCGGCGAGCTCATCGATCGTGGGGTCGATGAGATCACTCAGCGCACGGTAATCCTCGGTCGTCTTCTTTTGCGCCACCGCGAAGACTTCCTGCTGGGCGCGGTCCAGCACGGACTCGATCTCCATGTCCTCAGAGCCCTGGAAGCCGAGCTGGACGACTCTGGTTCCGGCGTCCACCAGCTTGCGCAGCACCGCCTTCTCCGCGACAATCTCCGCGTAGTAGCGGGCGTTAGCCGCAGTGGGCACCGTGGCCAGCAGGGTATGCAGGTAGGGCGCACCGCCAACGCGCTCGAGGTTGTTATAGCGATCGAGACGGGCCGCGACAATCACCGCGTCAATATCCGTGCCTGCCGCGTAAAGATCGATCATGGCCTGGTAGATGAGCGTGTGCGCAGGATAGTAGAAGTCCTCCGGCTCCAGCTCCTCAATGACCTCCATGACTGTATTCGGGCTCAGGAGCATGGCGCCGAGAACGCCCTGTTCGGCCTCGCGGTCCGCGGGCGGCTGGCGAAATTCGCCGTAGCGCTTCGGTTCTTCCTGCCGGTAAGAGCGGCGAGGTTCCTCCTCTACCGGCTCCGGCGGCGGTGGAACGTGGTCGTCGTCAAAACTGGCATTAGTCATTGCTCATCAATCCCACCGTTCATTAGTCCCACCCTGGCCGTTCCTGAAGTTCTCACTCTTCTCCGCGCCGGACGGCCAGGCTTCGATGCAGTGCCAAGCGGCAACCGCGCGTAGTACACAACAGTGTAGCCGAGGGTCAAGACACTACCCCTTGGGCATAACTCTCACAGTTATCCACAGAGAGCTGTGGAATTCCCAGGTCAGCAAAGACATGGCGTACAAAGCCAGAGGTCAGGGCTGTGGATAACTTTGCAACGCTGTGACCATCGAAGATTATTCCTGCAGGTCAAAGCCTATTTTCTGTGGTGTGAAAATACGCACAAATTCCGTGGAAAAGTAGGGGCATTACCCCGATATTGCCGCTACCAGCGGGTTAACACATGGCGGCATGAGTGAATTCACCGTTAACTGAACGCAGGTTTATCCACAGGCTGGGCGAGTTATCCACAGGCCGCGCTTGGCGACGTTTCCCTGCCTTCCGCGGTGCGAGATCCCCCAAAAGGCGACCCCGCGTAAAACGGCGCAAGGCCGTGCTTCCTCTCACCACCTCACATAGTGAAAGGAGCACGGCCTTAAGCCTTGCTGTTGTCATAAGGTCACATCCTGCGTACCGGCGCCGCGCCTCACACGCGGGCGAACGGAGGGTGACCGTCGTGCGCCTTAATTCTTAGGCAGCGACGACCGAGAAGTTCACCTTGCCGATAACGTCAGCGTGCAGCTTCAGCTCGACTTGGTAATTGCCGGTCTTCTTGACCAGGCCCTTGGGCAGCACAACGATGCGCTTGTCCAGCTTCGGGCCGCCAGCGGCGGCAACGGCGTTCACGATGTCCTCAGCGGACACGGAGCCGAAGAGCTTGCCGGACTCGGAGGTCTTCACGGGGACGTTAACGTCCTTGAGCTCCTCCAGCTGGGTACGGATCTCGCGTGCGTGGTCCAGGTCGCGGATTGCGCGAGCTTCCTGGGCGCGCTTGATGCCCTCGATCTGCTTCTCAGCACCGCGGGTAGCAACGATTGCCAGGCCGCGCGGAAGCAGGTAGTTACGTCCGTAGCCGTCCTTAACCTCTACAATTTCGCCGGGGGCGCCGAGGTTCTCAACGGCAGCGGTGAGGATCAGCTTCATGATCCCTGCCTTTCAATTGAGTTAAATGAATACTTGCGTGACAGTCTTAGAACGGGGGTTCTGCATCCGCACCACCAAAGCTTCCCGCTTGGGGTGCAGAATTCCACGGATCGTTACTCGGAGCCGACTGCTGCTGAGACTGCTGCGGGGCAGAGGACTGGGACTGATTTCCAGAGAAACCGCCCTGGTTTCCGGAGAAACCACCTTGGTTGCCGCCGCCGCCGTAGTTAGCACCCCCCTGCTGCTGGCCACCGCCATAGTTGCCGCCGCCGTTGCCGGACTTGCGGTTAACCTGTGCGGATGCATAACGCAGGGACGGGCCGACCTCATCAACCTCGATTTCAAAAACAGTGCGGTTTTCGCCCTCACGGGTCTGGTAAGACCGCTGGCGCAAACGGCCAGTAACGATAACGCGCATGCCCTTGGTCAAGGTCTCCGCAACGTTTTCTGCGGCTTGGCGCCACACGTTGCAGGTGAGGAACATGGCCTCGCCGTCCTCCCACTGGGAAGTCTGCTGATTATAGCGACGCGGGGTGGAGGCAACACGGAAATTTGCCACTGCGGCACCCGCTGGGGTGAAGCGCAGTTCCGGGTCGGCCACAATGTTGCCGACAACCGTAATGTTGGTATCTCCCTGAGCCATGTCTTTACTCCTTAATATCGGTTACGTGGATTGCTCGAAACCCAGTATCCGCTATTTGCTGTCGGTGCGCAGAACCTTGGTACGCATAATGGAGTCGTTCAGGTTCAGACGGCGATCAAGCTCGAGAACCGAGTGGGATTCACACTCCAGCTCCACGACTGCGTAGATGCCCTCTTCCTTCTTGTTGATCGGGTATGCAAGACGGCGCTTGCCCCACACATCAACCTTTTCGACTTTGCCGCCATCCTTGCGGATCGTTTCGAGGAACTTGTCTAGGGACGGGGTTACGGTGCGCTCATCCTGGTTAGGATCCAGAATGATCATGACTTCGTAGTGACGCACGGACCTCATCACCTCCTATGGTCTAGTAATTGGTATCGGCCATATCACCTTTGCGGATATGGCAGGAGGGTCTGTTGCGTCAAGCAACCCTCACACAGTACCGCACTGACCGGCGGAAAAGGAAATCCCCCATCTTCTCGGCTGCCGCTAGTGGGTCGCCGCGACGAAGATCGCCGATCCCGCCGGGATCACCGTGAGAAACAGCAAAGCCAGCAAGCCCAGCACAACCGGCCAGGTGCGGTCTTGAGAGCGCTGAAACAGGTAGTAGGCGCTCAACACACAAAGGAAGCCCAGCGTGATGGAGACGATGCCCACGATGGTGATAGTCATCGTGCAAAATCCCCCGCCAACGGGTCCCTGCCGCCATGAGCGGCGCGGACCTTGTCCTCAGACTTGCCCCACATCTGGCGGATGATGAGCACACCGATGGCAATGATGAAGCCATCGCGCGTCAGCACCGCGATATCGAGCATCTCGTGCGGCAGACCCTTATTTTCCGAGCCGAGCATGTGCCAGGTGAGGATGGGCCAGAGGAGGGCGTCGGCAAGCGCCCAGCTAAAGATGAGCCGCCACCTGGGAAGGGCCAGGAGTGCCGGGACGACCAGCCACAGGGAGTACTGCGGGGACCACACCTTGTTGAAAATGAGGAAGGCCATGATGATGAGGTAGATCATTTCGGCTACTCGCGGCGCGCGCGGCGCCTTAAGTCCCATGATGGCAATCGCCCCGCAGCTCACCAGAAACGCCACGAGTGAGAAAGTGTTGAGGAATTCGGGCTCAAAACTCACGCCCGCGACGCGGCTCAAGAGCGCATAGATCGTGGTCCACTCGGCACCGCGTTCTTGATTGAGTCGGAAGAATTCGCGCCAGGCCTCGGGGTAGGCGAGCGCCACGGGTAGGTTCACCACGAGCCACGTCACAGCGGTTGCCACGAACATCTTGAAGAAAGGCGCCCACCGCTTGTGACGGATGGCCAACACCAGAAACGCGCCCAAGATAAACAGGGGCCACAGCTTGAACGCCGTGCCGAGCCCGATGAGAATGCCGGCGAGCCAGTTCTTGCGCTTTTTCACGGCAAGAAGGGCGCCCACCATGAACGCTACCGACGGGATGTCCCAATTGGTGAAGGCGTGGATGACCACGAGCGGGCTGGCCGCCATGAGAATGGTATCCCATGCCCGATTGCCCGTGAGCTGGAATACCATGACCACGGTGCCTACCCACACGAGGGACAAGATGAGCGTGGTCAGCCCAAAGTACCAACTGACCTCGGCCATACCAATCCACTCGACGGCCGGATACGTGGTGCGCGCCAGCCAGCCGACGACGCCCTGGAACAGGCCCGCCAGAACGGGGTATTCCATGTAGCGCGTGAGGTCTCCCTCCACCCAGGAGTAGGCATAGGGAAAGCCAGGTTGATCCAAGCCGCGCCCACCATAGAGCGGCACGATGTCGTTATAACAAAAGGACGTGTACTGGCGGTTACCATCCCCGTTCAGGCTGATGAGGCCGTCCTCGCCCCGGCGGCTGCCCGCGCAGGTTGCCTTACTCAAGAATCCAAACGCCAGGAACGTCCACGCCAGTGTGATGATGACGCGCAGCGGCGTCCACCAACCAGAATGGGCCGAGCGGGCGAAGCGCCCCGTCGGCCCGCCGAGGGCATCGATGGCGCCACGGGTCATCGATTCGGATGAGAGTGGCACAAGCTGCGAAGAAGTGTGATGGCTCACCGGGGGATCAATCTCCTATTGGCCAAGCAATTGGTCGAGGCCATCTCCATTAAGAATGTCATCGAGTGAAGGTACTTCAGGGTTAGCGGGTTGCTCAGGCTGCTCAGGCTGGGCCGGCTGCTCTGGGCTACCGCCCTGACCCTCGTCGTGGTGCTCGCCGCCCTCGTCAGGTGTTTCCTCTTCACCCTCGGTGCTGTCGCTCTCCGGGCTCGCCGGCGTCTGGTTCCACGTGGTGGTCTGGCTCGGATCATAGACATATCCCGAGCCCCAGCTGCCGACGCCGTAATGAACCGGATAAGCCTGCGGGAAGGGCTGTTGCTCCACGTTGGCCAGAGAGGTATCCAAGATGGACTTCCAGATCTTTGTCGGTGCATCCGAGCCGTACATGATTCCACCCCACTGATTAAAGATCGCGGAGGTGTTGTCGGCCGTGCCTACCCACACTGCTGTAGCCAGCTGTGGCGTGGAACCAACCATCCAGGCATCTTTGTTGGTGCCCGTATCACCCAGCTGTGTGGTACCAGTCTTGGAGGCCGACGGGCGCCCGCCCGCCAGCGCACCATTCGACCATGCGGCAATCGGCTGCATCGCAGAAATAACGTTATTAGCCACGTTGGCGGACACGCGGCGCTCACCGCCGTCGGTCGGGTTCTCGTAGAGAACCTCGCCGGCGGCGTTTTCCACCTTCTGCACGAAGTGCGGCTGGTGCCACACCCCCTGGTTGGTCAGGGTCGCCATTGCCGTCGCCATATCGAGCGGGCGGGACTGGTACTGGCCCAGCACGACACCCTCGTACGGCGTGCCGCCGTTCTCCGTCAGCGTCTTCTCAATCCCCGGCAGGCTGCGCGCAACACCCAGTGCGTGCGCCATGTCAGCGGTGTCCTGCATCTTGTTTTCCAGGTCATCCTGGAGGCGCAGGAAGGAGGTGTTGTAGGAGTTCTTCAGCGCCTCAGCAATGGTGCAGCTGCCGCAGCCGCCACCCACGTTGGTCACGGTCTGCGAACCGGGCAGCTGGTACGGCGCGGAGGAGTAATACGTATTGAGGTCGATGCCCTGCTGAAGAGCTGCGGCCAGTGCCATGATCTTAAAGGTCGAGCCGGTCTGCAGCGGCGAGTTGGCATAGTCCCAACCATTAGAGTCATCGCCGCCGAAGTAGCCGCGTACGGCGCCCGTGGCGGGGTCAATGGTCACGGCGGCGGCGCGGGCGTCCTCTTGCAGCACAGCAAGCTGTGCGTGAGCGGCGTCGGTCGACGCGTTCTGCACGGTCATATCAATGGTGGTAGTCACCTTGAGGCCGCCAGTGGCCAGCTGGTCCTCGGTAATACCCACGCGGGACAGCTCATCAATGACCTGGTTCTTGATGTGACCATAGGCACCCGGCGCTTCGGTATACGCGGAATACTCAGACGGATCGCGGGTCTCCGGGAAGACGAGCTGATCGCGTTCAGACTGATCCAAGTCACCCATCTCAACGAGGCCATCCATGACGTAGTTCCAGCGAGCTTGGGACCGTTCCTCATCTACCCACGGATCAAGGACGGACGGGGACTGGATAACACCCGCCAGCAGCGCGCCTTCTTCCTTAGTGAGGTCCTTGGCGTCCTTATTAAAGTACGCATTGGATGCAGCCTCGATGCCATACGCGTTGCGGCCGAAGTAGACCGTGTTGAGGTAGGCGTTGAGGATGTCCTCCTTGGACCATTCGTTGGTCATCTTCACCGAGTAGATGAGCTCACGAATCTTGCGGACGTAGGAGTACTCGTCACCAACGAGAGTATTCTTCACATACTGCTGAGTAATCGTCGAGCCACCACCAGCGGAAGCATCACCGGTGAGCTTGCCCAAGACGGCACGGCCCAGACCTGTAAAGGAAAAGCCCGAGTTGGTCCAGAACTCGCGGTCCTCGGCCGCGAGGACAGAATCCTCAACGTAATCCGGGATCTCATCCAGGGTCACCTGGCGGCGGTTGCCCTCCGGTGGAACTAGTTTGGCCAGCTGGGTTTCGCCGTCGCCGGCGACAATCGTGGAAATCTGGCTCGGCTGCAGCTCCTTGGGCTCGGGGACGTCGTATTGCGTATACGCGTACCCAAAGAGCAAGGCGGGGATGCCGACAATTACGAATAAGACAGCGAGCACGATCCACGGCCAGCGGCGTGTGCGGCCGGACGAACGCCTACTCCTGTGCGAGGCGCTCTTCTTGCGATTACCTGACTTTCGCCCGGAGGTTTCCTTCTCGGTCACTAATCCGTGTCCTCATCAATCCTGTACAGAAACTGTAAATACATGCAGCTTACCGGCGTGAACTGGGAAGCCAAAACTACCTTCGAGCATAGACCGTGGCCGCTCGAAGCAGATGATTCCAGCGGCATGCCGGGCACACTTCCACGAAATGCACTGTAAACTCCAGCCCCTCGGCCGCCATTTCTGCAATTTCCGCCGCGCTGCGCGCGCTTCCCGCACGGCGCTTTAAAGAGTCGCCATAAACCCAGCGGGTCAGTCGCAGCGCTTCTCCGCACACCGGGCACGGCTTCTGCATGTCAACGCCGTGGTGCTCCGCCGCCGCACGGAGAAGAAAATCAGCATCACACAGTTCTTCGCGCGTCACTTTTCCCGCGCGAAGCTCGCGCAGATGCTGCGCGCGCTCCCATTCATAGGAGACTTCGTTGCGGTAGGCCACTTCTGGCCTTGCCTTTGCAGACTCTGCCTTGGACGGGGAATTCACGCCGGACAGTGTAGTGCGGGCAGCGTCAACAATCTAGGCTCCCCTTGGGCACTTCGCGACGCAAAACCTAATTTTTTAGTCGGCTAACTACCGCCGCGAGTGGATCGTAGCTACACTTATTTTCCATGAGTGAAGAAACTATCGAATCCCCGATCCCCTACGAGGACGCCCTGGATGTTGCCCGCCAAATCCAGCCCGCGCTCAATAAGCTCATGCTCATCTTCCAGCGCACAACGGAGGGCACGTCCCTAACCACCTCGCAGGTCTCGATCATGAATCAACTGCGCCTGCGTGGGCCCTCTCGCGTCAGCACCATCGCCCAAGCAGAGTTGATCCGGATGCCCACCGCGTCCAATGCACTGTACCAATTGGAGCGCCAAGGCTTCGTGGAACGGCACCGCGATGAAAAGGACCGCCGCGGCGTTCTCGTCGCCCTCACCCAGCTCGGCGAATCCGAGCTGACCATCGTCTCCCGCCAGCGTGCGGCAGCTTTGGCCGAGATCTTGCGCTGGCTTGAACCGGAGGACATCAAGGACGCCAATTCTTTGGTCAACCTGATTTCCAAACTCGCGGATGTGTACCGCCCCACCATGGACGGAAAATAGACCAAAAAGTGCCGGTAGAACAGATTTTATTTTAAAGCGTGAAGGGTCGATAATGAAGGAAACGACCCCGATCCTTTTGATGAATGGCTAAGAAATCTTCACACCCCGCGGAAGGACAGTCCTCCTCGGAAGACCGTATCCCCCCGCTTCGCGTACTCGTCTCGTGGAGTCCTAGCTCCACAGGCACCGAGGCCATCGAGTTTGCCGCATGGCTTGCGCGTTCCACGCCCGTTCAGATCCGGGTTGTATCCACGATTTCGCAACCCCTCACCGTGACGTCGCTCAGCAAGCTCAGCGGCTCCTATAAGCAGTGGTTCAAGAAGGAGCGCGCAACCTGCGAACGCGCCGTTAAGCAGGCCTTGGACGCAGCCGGGGTGGACAAGGCCCAGCTCGATAAGAACGTCTCCGTTCTCATCGCGGGACCGTCCCGCCCGCAGCTGCTGGAGCAAGCGGCTACGGATTTCAACGCTCACGTCATCCTCCTGGGGGCCAACCAGTCCGCGCCGAAGGGCCGTTTCTTCTCCGGTTCTACCGCCGATGCGCTGCTGCACTACTCGCCGCTTCCCGTGGGTCTCACCCCGCGCGGTATCAAGCTGTCCAAGCACGGAGTGACGCGCATCAATTTCGCCTTCACCGAACTTGGCCGCGCTGACGATCCCGCCCTCCGGCACGCAGCTTGCATTGCGCAGCGCGGCGGCATCCCCTTGCGTATCCTGGCGTTTTCCGCCAATGGGCTGGTCGACGTCCCCCTCGAATACTCCCCCACTTTTCCCTCCGACGCCCCCAATTGGCGCGAGCACTCGCCCTCGCTTTTGGACCGCGCCCCCGATTTCATCGCAGAGGCCTTCCCGGAGATTTCCGTCACGACGGACATCGGCAGCGGTCACGGCTGGGCCGGCGCGGTGGATTCGCTCAAGTGGAAGAAGGGCGACCTGCTCTGCTTGGGCTCCTCCCCCATGGGACCGATCGAGCGCGTCTTCATCGGCAGCACCGCCACCGAACTACTCCCCCACGTGGGCGTGCCAGTCCTGGTCTGCCCGAGCACCTATGACCCCGAAGCACGTTAGACTTGCACAGCATGGCAGCAGAGCACCCCGAAAATGATCTCACGTCCGACGCGGACTATACCAACCTGCCTCGCCCCGAGCCCCGCAGCTTTGATGAGCTTGCCGACGAGCCCGATCCCCTCGCCGTCGCCGAGGCCAACCGCCGCTCCTCGCGCCAAGCGCTGTGGTTTATGATTTTCATCCTCGTCGGTTCGGTGCTCTATGCGCTTCTCCTCGCGGGCATCTTCAAGGTCGCCGGAACCACGACCGGCTGCCTCCAGGCCGAGTACGCCGCCTGGCTCTGCACGAGGACCCAACGCACCGTGTTCGCCACGACGACGCTCATCATCCCCTTCATTGGCATGATCGGCTGCGCAGTCATTATGGTGCGCAAACTCAAGGCTTACGTGCGCTGGCGCGGCTGGATGGCCATCTTCTGGGTCATGGCCGGCAACTTCATGATCTGGTGCATCAACGATATCCAGATCCTGCTCGCCCCGGTTCTTGAAAACTAGCGAAAACTAGGCCTTCGCCTGGGACGCAGCCACCTCGGCGCAATCTGGGCGCCCACAGTGCTGTGTTTCCACGTGCTGGATGCAGTCATCACAGATAAGCGCCTGCTTGCGGCACGTGTCCTCATTGATGCAGTTATGGAAGGTATTCGTCCCTTTCCCACAGTGCACGCAGTGGCCGAGCTGAATAAAGCCCGGATCCTCTAGGCCCTGGCCAAACTCGTGATGCATGCGCTTGTCAAAGACATACATCGAGCCTTCCCACAGGCCATCGTTGCCGTATCTCTCGCCGTAGCGGACAATGCCGCCGTCAATCTGATAGACCTCGTTAAAGCCTCGGTTCTTCATCAGCGCGGAGAGGATTTCGCAGCGAATACCGCCTGTGCAATAGGAGACCACGGGCTTGTCCTTCATCCAGTCATACTTCCCGGATTCGAGTTCGGCGATGAAGTCGTGAGTCGTGCGCACGTCCGGCACCACGGCATTCTTGAATTTGCCGATTTCCGCCTCCATGGCATTGCGCCCGTCGAAGAAGACGACTTCCTCGCCGCGTTCTTCTACCAGCTTGTTGACCTCTTCGGGTTTAAGGTGCACGCCGCCACCGATGACGCCATTCTCATCCACCTTGAGCTCTCCCGGCGCGCCGAAGGCCACGATTTCATCGCGGACCTTGACCGACAGACGCGGAAAATCCTCCGCGCTACCCTCGGACCACTTGAACTCCATCTTCTTGAAGCCTGGGTACTCGCGGGTCTCGCGCACGTAGCGCTTACACGCATCCATGTCCCCGCCCACGGTGCCGTTAATACCATGCTCCGAGATGAGGATGCGGCCCTTCAGGCCGAGCTTCTCGCACAGGGAGCGCTGCCACAGCATGATCGCGGTGGGGTCCTCGATGGGAGTAAAGCAGTAGTAGAGGAGAATCTTGCCAATAGTCACGCCCGCAAGTCTAGGCCTGCTGCGAGGTAAAACCCCAATCTTTTGGGCCCAACGCTGCGGCGGCACTCAACCCAAAGCCCCAGACCTCGATCCCGAAACCTCCTGGTGGGTGGTCGGGCGTCGCCAAGCGCTTGCCGACGCCCACCTGCGTGCTGTCAAGGGGTGAATGCGCCACTTCGACCGGGAGGTAGTTGTGACGCGTTGGACTCCGAAGGATGTTAAGGGGCTCTTCCGGTTTTGGAGTGCGTAGCTGGGTGAAGTAGAACACGATGGGTTCAGCGGGTCACCACAACATATAGGGGTCCCTGGTGTGAAGATGAAAGTTCCTACACAACCATCTAAACCCACCAGGGACCCGTGCTGTGAAGCCTACTGGAAACCTCGTTGCCGACACCATTTGCCGTACCGCGGAAATCGGGCTTGCTATCACCGGTGCTGCTGATGCCGGACCGCTGACCATCATTGAGGCCACGCCCGTAGCCGTTATCGGCGTGTGCCCGGACTGCGGACAGCCAGGCAAGCTGCGCGACCACACCACCCGTCGACTCGTTGATCTTCCTGTCGTCGGATTCCCCACCAGGCTGCACGTAAAAGTCCCTAGATTCCAGTGCACAGCCACCTCATGTAAAAGGAAGATCTTCCAAGAATCTCTGGCTTGCGCTGATGACGGCGCCAAGCTCACCCACCGAGTCACCCGCTGGATCTTGCAGCGCCTTGCTATTGATCGGATGAGTGTGTCAGCGACCGCCAAAGCACTCGGTGTGGGCTGGGACCTGGTCAACCAGGTCGCACTGGATGCCTGCCGCCAGCTTGTCTACGGCGACCCGCACCACCTCGACGGGGTTCGCGTCCTCGGAGTCGATGAACATGTATGGAAACACACCAGAAAACCAGGCCAGGCATCAAACCTGGTGACCATACTCGTTGACCTCACCCCGTTGGTGGACGGGCGTGGGCCTGCTCGTTTGTTAGACATGCGACCGGGCAGGTCCGCAGATGTGCTCAGCGGGTGGCTTAAGGAACGCAACCCCAGCTTCCGGGAGCAGATACAGGTGGTGACAATGGATGGGTTTACCGGATATGCCACCGCAGTCGAGGAGCAACTACCACAAGCTGACAAAGTCATGGACCCTTTCCATGTGGTGCATCTAGCAGCCGACAAACTCACCAGTTGCCGACAGCGACTCCAACGCGAGACCACCGGGCGCCGCGGACGCAAAGATGATCCGCTGTACAAGCATCGGCGCACCCTGTTGACCAGGACGAATTATCTCACCGAGCGGCAAAAGCACCGCTTAGAGATGTTGTGGGCCACCGATGATGACTACGTGTGCCTAGAAGTAACGTGGTTGGTCTACCAAGACATGATCGCAGCGTACGCGCATCCGAAGAAATCGGAAGGCAAAAAGCTCATGAAACGCATCATCCACACCCTGCGTAAAGGATTACCACAAGGCCTAGAAGAGCTCGCCCAACTAGGACGCACCCTGTGGCGTCGACGCAAAGATGTGCTCGCCTACTTCGATATCGGTGCCTCCAACGGCCCCGTCGAGGCAATCAACGGCAGACTCGAACACCTACGCGGCATCGCCCTAGGATTCAAAAACCTCAACCACTACATCTTGCGGAGCCTGATCCACTCCGGACAACTACAGGACAAAATCAACGCACTCTAAAACCGGAAGGGCCTGTTAAGGAAGCCGCTATTGAGCGCGTGGTGGCAGGTGAGGCAGTTAGTCTCGTCGCGCGTGATGTGGGTGTGGGTCCCGATACGGTTTACGGTTGGTTGAGGGTAAGAGGTGTCGAGCCTCCTGGCAGGCGTGCGAGTCGTCTGCGTGATCCGTTTGTCCGTGAGGCGGGCCTGACCCCCGGAAAGTAGACACGTCGGGGGTTAGCTATGCTGCTTGAGTCAGTGTAGCTGATGTGAGTGCTTCGAAGGCATCGGGGGCTAGAAGATTGCACCAGGAGTGCCGTCTGCGCGTGTTGTAGCGCATGCACCATCGGAAGACTTCTTGGCGGCAGATGATGGGATTGTCAAACACTTTCCGATCACGCAGAACTTCACGCTTGAGACTGGCGTTAAACGATTCTGCCAGGGCATTATCGGCACTTGTACCCACTGCTCCCATGGATTGGCGAACACCAAGTACAGCGCAGTGCTCTCTAAATGCTTGTGAGGTGTACACACTGCCATGATCGGAATGGAAAACTGCCCCTTTAAGGCTTCCGCGGACTTTTCTGGCATGAGATAAAGCTTCGATAACCAGCGATACCCGCATGTGATCGGCTAGTGCATGGCCGACGAGTTTGCGCGAGTAGACGTCGATGACCGTGGCCAGGTACATGTTCTTGCCGCCCTTACACGGCAGGTACGTAATGTCGCCTACATAGACGTGGTTCGGCCTGTCAGCTGTGAATTTGCGGCCTACTAAATCTGGCATGACTCGACGTCCAGGCTTGCGCCTGGTGGTGATGCACCGACGCCGTTTACTAAAGCCTTTCAGCCCCATGGATTTCATGATGCGTGCGACCTTCTTGTGATTGATCGGAGGAAAGTCCGTATCGTCGTTGAGGCTTGCAGCGATGCGTTTAGCACCATAAAGCCCGTGCTCATCATCGAAGATAGTCTTGATTCTCGCACCAAGAAGGGCATCGGAACACGTCTTTAACCTGCGTTTTTCGCGGGTGTTGACCCATTTGTAGAACGAGGAGCGATTGAGCTTTAACACGTGGCACATCCGCTTGACCGAGTATTCGGTTCGGTAGTCATAGACAAACTGGAAGCGGATTACCAGCGTGTCTCTTCGGCAAAATACTTCGCGGCCTTACGCAGGATGTCACGTTCTTCACGAAGCTTAGAGACTTCTTTTTCTAGCTGGCGGATCCGTTCAGAATCAGTCGTCGCCTGGGCGTTGTCACGCAGGGTCTTCGTGCGGGCGCGTTTGCCGGTGCCGTACTGCTTAAGCCAGGAATAAAGTGAGGATCGATTGACTCCAAGCTCTGCTGAAGCCGCGTGAAGTGAGAGGTCCTCATTGTTTTCGTAGAGGGCCACAGCATCACGTTTGAACTGTTCGGAGTACCTAGGCATGGTGGTAGATTACCTTTCTTCCCAGCCCAACCGGGCTGGATATCAGGTGTCTACCAAACAGGGGTCAGGTCCGGCTGTTGGGTTGGTGCGTGCAGGTATGTCGATCAATCAAGCAGCACAGACTGTTGGATTATCGACTGGCGTGCTTCACAGCAGGTTAAAGAAGGCTGGTGTCATCGAAGTGCGGCCTAGACGCGCACGCTTGTCACCTGATGAACGTGCTCAGGCCGTGGAGCGAGTGCTTGCTGGTGAGAGCTGTCAGACAGTGGCTGATGCTGTCGTTGTGCATCCTTCTACCGTGTATGAGTGGATAAGGAAGCAGCGGTATGCGAAGTCACGCCGGCAGCGACATCGCCGAACGCCTGATGAGGCGGTGGTGTCTATACCAGATACAGGCAAGAAGCTGGGTAAAGATTCTGGTATGCCAGCACCGATGAGAACTCAAGCCGTTGATGGATTTCCTAGCGCCGCTTTAGATAAACAGGGCGTGGTAGGGCGTGGTCGCAGGCTTACTGTTGAAGACCGTGTTGCTATTGAAGCGGGATGTCGTGTCGGTGATTCGGCACGTGCCATCGCGCAGAAAATCAATAGGCACCACAGTGTCGTCGCCCGTGAAATCACCCGTAATGGTTGGAAGATCGTCGATGAGGACGGCGCAGAGCAGCTGCGGTATAACGCCCACGGCGGAATCAAGCGCTATGCGCCGCTCACCTGCAGGTTGCGGGTTTTAGGTCTGGGGAAATGCGGTGTGCGCTGGAGGCGTCGAAGTCGGTCGCCTAAGTCAATACTCATCAATGCTCGCCGCGTAGCAGTTTGAAGACGATTGAATCGTCCTTACGCCCCACTCCCTCGCGATGTCCTCTGATATAAAGTTGCTCCGCCGTAACTGCAAGTGGTACTTCTTGGTGTACTTCTCGTGCAGCTTCCCCGACTAGTCCCATATCCTTCACAAAGATATCGAGTGCACTACGCACCTCATCAAAGGCCTCATCAACCATCCTCTGCCCGCGATCACCAAACATAAAGCTAGCTGCAGCTCCTGTTCCAAGCACCTTGTGCACCCGGGAGACTTCCAGCCCCATCGAATCCGCTAGAGCTAGTGCTTCGCCAGCAGCTGCGATATGGACGCCGCACAACAGCTGATTTACGATCTTGAAACGCTGGCCGTCGCCAGGACGTTCGCCGACTACGGGGGCGTTTGACGCCATTGCATCCAGAAGTGGCTGAACGACGGCCACAGCGGAACTGTCGCCAGACACCATCATGAGTAGATCCCCTGTTTTTGCTCGTGCGACGCCGCCAGACACTGGTGCGTCAACGACATGTACGCCTGTACCCGCAAGGCCATCAACAGCTTGTTCAATGGCCTTCGGGCCGACGGTCGCCATAATGAGAATTACTGAACCTTGAGAAAGGTGAGGGGAAATTCCTTCTTCTCCGAATAGGACGGATTGCAACTGGTCTCCAGTTGCCACCATAATCGCGGTGACGTCGGCACCAGAAACAGCCTCACGAGCGTTAGAGGCAGCGCTCACTTGAGGTGCTACTGATTCGAGTGAAGAGGGCTGGACGTCAAATGCCGTGACGCTCATTCCAGCTGATGCGGTTGCGAGGGCCATTGGCCCTCCCATGGCGCCGAGCCCGATCCAGGCAACTTTTGGAGTGGTGCGCACTTAAAACTCCCTTGAGTGTAAAAATAAATTGGTAGGTACTGTGAAATTTTCCAGCTAATCTACTCTCGGTGTATGTAGTCATCGGGTAGATTCGCAGTTTTTGATATGCGGATTAAGGTTGGCCCTATTCTTTAGTGAGAAAAGGATAAGCCTAAGCATCTGTCGTGGCAGCTCGTAGCCTTTCAACGACCTCTGCCAAAGCCTCCTTACCGCCTACATTTCCCGGGAAAACTACGTACGGTACTCCGATCACGTCTTCAGGAGCTTCGGTAGCAGTAAACAAGCTAATCTGCCCCTCATAAAACTGACCTTGGACCTTGGCACGCTGAATCCCGAGGCCCGAAGCCGCTACCTCGTGGGATGTAATACCTCCCTTGGCGACGACCCAGGCTGGACGTGCTTCCCTTGCTGCTTGCACCACTGCAACGACTGCATCAGAGACTTGTCGTGCGATCGCGAGAGATTCAGCCTTTGACTCTGTCCTAATCAGTTCTCGACTCGTGTACAGGACGCAATCGGAACTCGCTAGCGCTTCTCTCACACGCATTGAAACCTCATCGATATGCTGCTCACGGGATCCTGAATCGAGCAGCTTAGGAACCTGCAGCTCAAACTCATGGAGATTGCTTCGCTGCTGAAGTACTGCAAGCTGTTGGCTCGTGAGCCCTACGTGTGAGCCAACGACGACGAGCCCATGAGCTGTGCGTGATGGATCAATTTCTAAGGAATCAGAAGTAATCAGTTGAGCGTTTCGCTGCCCAGCTAGGGAGCGAACGAAGGAAGGGCCGCAACGAGTCACAAACACTTTGCCCTGTTCTTCGAGTTCTGCCACTGCTTCTGACACGATATCCATGTCGGAATATTCGGTGGCATTAACTATTATCCAGCGTCGATTCTTCGCCTCGACGAGCTTTGCCTTGACCGTTTTTACGCCACCGTCGCGGATATCGGTGAGACTTATTGAGACACACTCCTCCGCGCGGACTATCCCACCAGACCTCTCTTCAAGAAAGTCCGCAAGGTTCGAGTGGGAATACCCAAATGTTGCGTCGTTCGCAAAGTCAGTGTCCTCCACCTGTTGCGCTTTTCCGTCCACTATGGCGAAGTGAACATCATTTTTAGTGAATCGGCCTGCTTCAATCATCGCCGGGCAGAACAAAAAGCCATCTACTTCGATGTTGTGCTCCGCAAGCGCATCAGCAATTGCATTTGGCTCTGCGATTACGTGGCCGCGAAGCGTTGAATCCGAGCGAGAAACAACATGTAGGCCGCGGCAGTCTTCCAAGCGTTCGACTACGGACCCAACCATTTTGCGGTTGATTTCTACGGCAGCGTCTTCATCGAGGGCGCGCGAATTCGTGAGGACAAAACACGCTGAACCTCGGTTCTGCAGCACCTCGGCCGGAATAGATGGATCAGTATCGAGGGCCACTTCGACGTTCGAAACGCACTGTGAGCCAGTAGGGTCGTCGTCAAGCACCAGAAGACGCCTCGATGGTGCCTCAAAAAGATTCATTTTTTCATGCCTTTCCATTACGCCATTGCTCCTAGTACTAGCCACAAGATTCCAACTACAACGAATCCAACTATTGACATGATCGTTGTCGTCACTGTGTAAGACTTCAACGCTGATGCGGTATCTACTTGGAAGTAGCGGCTCCACACCCAGAACAAAGAATCATTTACATGGCTAAATGCCATCGAGCCGATGCCGACAGTCACAGTCACCAGTGCTACTTGCAATCCATTAAGCTCCAGGGAGGCAATCATTGGTGCCACTAATGGGGCAGTTGTAAGTGCCGCAACGGTTGCGGACCCTTGGGCTGCGCGAATAAAAGCTGCAAGCAACCATGCCAGCACGAGCACTGGTAGCCCCGTGGACACCAGCAAATCAGCTACAGCATCGGCAACACCGGTTTCAGTCAAGACTTTGCCGAAGGTCCCCCCTGCGCCAGTGATCAAGATGACTGCGGCCGTAGCAGGAAGTGCCGAGGCTACAACGTCCTCTACCTGTTCCTTGCCCCAGCCACGTGCAAAACCTAAGACCCCAGTCGCGAATATGACGCCAATGAAAAGAGCGATGGGAGAGTCACCAACGAAGCCCAGGAAATCCCGTACTGCGGTACCTTCATCAAGCATGAGTGTAGATACGGTGCCACCCATAATGAGCACAAGAGGGAGGAGAATCGTGGCAAGAACGAGCCCCACTGACGGTGCCCCTCCATCATCAACTTCGACGTCTTGGTTTGCGGTAGTTCCGGCGGCTTGACTACCAACAGCTGGCACCGGAGAAAAAACCTTCTTGACTATGAAACCTGAGAACACTTGGCCTACCAGCCACATAACGACGGCAGGAATCAGACCAAGTAAAAGAACCATGCCTACATCAGCTTGCATCAGCTCTGAGGCGCCAACGATTCCAGGGTGCGGTGGGAGAACTACATGCACTGTTAGCAAAGCAGCAACTACAGGCAAGGCGTAGGCAAGCATATTTGTTTTTCCACCCATTCGACGGGCCACGGCAAGTGTGATTGGAACGAGCACGATTGTCGCTACATCAACAAAGACCGGAATACCAAAAATAAATGAGGCAGCGCCTAGTGCCCATGGTGCGCGCTTCTCGCCGAAGTTTTTCTCAAGAGAACGAGCTAGTACTTCAGCGCCACCTGAGACTTCCACTATTCGACCGAGCATTGCACCAAGCGTGACAATGAGAGCGACACCTCCGAGTGTTCCTCCCATACCATCTTTGAGTAGAGGTACAACTTCCGAAAGCGGTACGCGCGCTGCAAGTGCCAAAGCGATCGACACAAGTAGCATCGCGATAAATGGATGGGTCTTTGCTCTAATGATCAAAAAGAGAATGAGAGCTACCGCAACAATGCCGAGCAGCACGAGCGTTGTTGGGGACATTAGAAATCCTCCTCGGTTCCAGAAACTTGGTGAAAGGCAATAAGCCCGCAAGGGTGCCGCCCATTCAGTCCTTGACAAGAATAAAAGACTCAATGTGAGGTGTCTTACGGTAGGATGTTAAAAGTATCTCACATCACTTGCATTGAGGGGAGTCTACCTATGATTGATGCGCGTGCGCTAAATATAAATTCTGCTTTGTTTTTCGAACGCTTATTGCTATAGAAAAGCCTCATCACTTCCGCAGTGCATTGGTTCACGAAAGTGGTTTATGACTTTCTTATTCCTCCCTATCGGAAGGAATTCACCCCATTTTCTATGCCATGGTCTTCAGAACCTTTTCTTGGCTGTTAGTGACTGGCGAAGCCCATCCTCAATACGAGAGGGGCGGGGCGCTGGCGGCCACTACATTCTTCATAAGGAGCAAGTATGAACATCGTTATCACTGGAGGTGCGGGTTTTCTCGGGACCCTGCTTATTCAGCATTTTCTTTCCGAGGCAGACCACGGCAAGCTTGATTTGAACGAGATTGTTTCATTTGACCTTGCTGCTGCCCGGGTGTCAGATCCGCGCGTGCGCTCCGTGGTTGGAGAGATCACCGATCGAGAGACTGTCCTACAAGCAATCACTGGAGAAACTGATGCAGTTATCCATTTAGCAGCCGTGCTTTCGGGTGGTTCGGAGGCGGATTTTGATTCGGCATTGAGTGTCAACATAGATGGCACTCGTTGTCTTCTCGAGGCCGTGCGTCATACTCGTAGCGCTAAGGGGGCTCATCCTGCACGGTTCGTCTTCACGAGCTCTCTTGCCGTGTTTGGGGGCAGTCTTCCGCAAGTAATGCCTGAATACTGGGCCACTCAGCCTGACTCTACCTATGGGGCAACCAAGTCCATTGGAGAGCTGCTTGTCAATGAGTATGGACGAAAAGGCTTCGTAGATGCTCGCATTTGCCGACTCCCTACGATCTCGGTGCGACCTGGTAAACCGAATTCTGCCGCGAGCTCATTTGCTAGCGGGATCATTCGTGAGCCTCTTAACGGTGTGCCGTCGGAGGTCCCCGTGCCGCACGATACGAGAATGTGGCTTGCATCGCCGCAAGTAGCAGTTCGTAATCTTGGAAGGGCACTCTTAGTTGAAGGCTCAAAACTCGGCTCGTGGAGAGTTATGAATCTTCCAGGAATTTGTGTCACGGTTGGCGAAATGCTGGATTCGCTTGAGCGTGTGGCTGGCTCTGAAACGAGAAAGCTTGTTAGTGACAAGCCTGATGAGAGTATTGCTGCGATAGTTACAAGCTGGCCGGGAAATTTCGATGTGTCAAGAGTGGAAGCCTTAGGTTTTGAACGTGATCGTGATTTCGATTCAATGGTGCAGCAATACCAGGATGACTTCTTGAGCTAGTTAGCCCGGGGTATTGGTGGCTTCGTTCTTCGATTGCGAACGACTGATTGAGTTTCGTCTTTTTCTGCGTGCCTCTTTCCCGGGACTTCAGTGGTTGACTAGGCGACCTGGTAGAAACCCTGGCTGGAATACGGGATGGGAGCATGATCCCTCCCCTGCACTTTGTCCACTCGCGTGGGTTGGCCCAGGCCAAACCCCCAGACCTCGATCCCGAAACTCCCTGGTGGGCGGTGGGACGTCGGCAAGCGCTGGGCGCCGCTCACCTGCACCTTTCGGGTTCCAGGTCTGGGGGAATGCCTACGGAGATAACGCTTCCGTCCAGTGTTCGGGAGAATCTTAGCGCTTCTGGTACAGCGCGCTCTTGCGGGCAAAGACCGGATCAGAAGTTACCAGGACGCCGAGGTTGCGGAAGATTCCCTCATCCACCGAACCCAGGATGGTGGTGGTGTGAACATCGCAGCCCTGAAGTTCCTTGAGCGCATCAAGCGCGCGGCGGGCGTTCTCGTCCTTCGCGGCGGATACCGACAGCGCGATGAGCACCTCGTCGGTGTGCAGGCGCGGGTTCTGTGAGCCCAGGTGCTTGGTCTTCAGCGTCTGGATCGGCTCGATGGATTCTGGGGACAACAAGTGCAGGTCATCATCGATGCCGGCTAGGTGCTTGAGCGCATTGAGCAGCGCTGCCGCGGAGCAGCCCAGCAACGGTGAGGTGCGGCCGGTGATGATGGTGCCGTCGTGAAGCTGCAGCGCGGCTGCCGGGCCTTGCGTCTCCTCCGCCTTCTGACGTGCCGGGAGCACAACCGGACGGTCGGTGGACTTGATGCCGGCCTTCGCCATGACTACGGCGGCGCGCTCGGATTGCGTGGTGTCGAGGCCATTGCGGGCCTCCTCCACCAGCGTCTTGAAGTAACGGCGGATGATCTCCTGCTGGGAGGCCTCGCGGCAGACCTCATCGTCGGTGATGCAAAAGCCCACCATGTTCACGCCCATGTCCGTCGGGGACTGGTAGGGCACAGTGCCGGTCAGGCGCTCCAACAGCGACTTGAGCAGCGGGAAGGCCTCGACGTCGCGGTTGTAGTTCACCGTCGATTCGCCGTGCGCGGAGAGGTGGAAGTGGTCGATGACATTCGCATCATTGAGGTCCACCGTGGCAGCCTCATAGGCCAGGTTCACCGGGTGATTAAGCGGCAGGTTCCAGATGGGGAAGGTTTCAAACTTGGCGTAGCCTGCCTGCACGCCGCGCAGGTTTTCGTGGTAGACCTGCGAGAGCGCGGTCGCCAGCTTGCCGGAGCCAGGCCCCGGCGCGGTGACCACGACGAGGTCACGGGTGGTTTCCACGTAGTCGTTCTTGCCCAGGCCGTCCTCAGAGACAATGAGGTCGATGTTGGCGGGGTAGCCCGGAATGATGTGGTGGCGCGCCACGGTGAGCCCCAAACGCTCAAGGCGCTCGATGAAGGCTTCCGCCTGGCTATTGCCATCCTCGAGCTGGGTCATGACGATGTTATTGACCAGGAAGCCGCGGTCCCGGAAGACGTCGACAAGCCGCAGCACGTCATCTTCGTAAAGGATTCCCAGGTCACCGCGCATCTTCTGACGCTCGATGTCCTTGGCATTGATGCAAACGAGGATTTCTACGTCATCCTTGATGCGCTCGAGCATCGCAATCTTGTTATCCGGGGTGAAACCGGGCAGCACGCGGGAGGCGTGCATATCGTCGAAAAGCTTGCCGCCCATTTCGAGATAAAGCTTCCCGCCGATTTCTTTGCGCCGAGCGTTGATGTGCTCCGACTGCAGTTCAATGTATTTTTCACGGTCAAAACCGAGTGCGCGCCCCATAGTATTTAGGCCCTTCCGTTCAACGGGTAGTACCCGGAAAGTCTACAGCAGCACTGCCCCCGCGTAGACTTCCTGACATGCCTGAGGGACACGTTATTCACCGCCTTGCTCGGACACTCAATGCGGATTTCCGTAACAAGCCGCTGGCCGTGAGCAGCCCCCAAGGTCGGTTCGCTACGGAGGCCGCGCTTGTCGACGACTCCCGCCTCTTACTCGCCGAAGCCTTTGGCAAGCACCTCTTTCTCCACTTCGATGCGGATAACCCGCGCCACGTTATCTACATCCATCTGGGCCTCATCGGTTCCCTACGCTTTGAGCCGTCTGCCGATGTCTGGGGCCAAATCCGGCTGCGCATCGATAACGGCACCACAGCCGCGAATCTGCGCGGCCCGCAGTTCTGCACGCTCATTACGGAGGAGGAATACCAGGCCAAGGTGGCGAAAGTGGGCCAGGATCCGCTGCGCAAGGATGCCGACCCGGATGCCCTATGGGCCCGCGTGCATGCCTCGCGGCGCAGCATCGGCGCGATGCTCATGGACCAAGGCCTCTTTGCTGGCGTGGGCAATATCTACCGCGCAGAAGCCCTATTCCGCCAAGAACTCTCCCCCTTCATCCCCGGCAACCAGCTCGACCGAGCAGAGTTCGATGCCATCTGGTCTGATCTGGTCGATCTCATGGACTACGGCGTCGAACGCGGCCGCATCGACACGGTCCGCCCCGCCCATACGCCGGAGGCCATGGGCCGCGAGCCCCGCAAAGATGACCATGGCGGCGAGGTCTATGTCTACCGTCGCGCCGGGCAACCCTGCTACGTGTGCGGCACCGAGATCCGGGAGCAGGTCATGCAGGGCCGCAACCTCTTCTGGTGCCCCACCTGCCAACCCGCGCGCTAGGGTGTGGGTTATGCGCCCTGCTTATACCGTCGCCACTGTCCGTGCCGCTGAGAAGCGCCTGCTGGAACAACAGTCTCATGAGGATCAGCTCATGAAGCTGGCCGCCGCGGCGGTGGCAGAGGCCGCCTCGGTGATGCTGGAGGCACGCCCCGGCGCGGTGCTCATTCTTGCCGGTTCCGGCGGCAACGGCGGGGATGGGCTCTACGCCGGTGCGGCGCTGGCCTCACGCGGGGCTACGGTCCATGCCCTGGTCCCAGAGCGTTGCCACGAGGAGGCCCTCGCTGCGTTCCGCAGTGCTGGCGGCACGGTCCTCTCTCCCGGCGAGGTCCCTACTGATACCGCGCTGCTTATTGACGCCATCGCTGGCCTCGGATCCGCTCGCGGCCTCTCCGATGCATCCCTGTCCCTCTACCGCGATACCACCGCTGCCGGGGCCGCGGTTTTAGCCGTCGACATGCCCACCGGCGTCGACGCCGACACGGGAGTCTGCGCCGCGGATGCCGACGCCGATCCGTATCTCACCTGGCTCGCCTCCCGCCTGCGCGCAGTGGCGCGGTCTCGATTCTCTTGCCCGGCGCGCCTTCTTTCGCTGAGACCCTCGCTGAGCTGGATGAACCTTCCGCATTCATCGTCGCCACATTCCGACGGCCTTTGCGTGGCAATCGGGCGAACTCGATCTGCCGGGCGGGCGCGTTTCCCGCCCCTGGCCGGTTGGCTGCACGGGCCCCATCACCGATCCCACACCAGGCGCGCGCTCCGATAAGTACTCCGGCGGGGTCGTCGCCCTGGTTGCCGGAAGCGATACCTACCCGGGTGCGGGGATCCTCTGCGCCACCGCGGCGGTGCGCGCCACGCCCTCGATGGTACGTTTCATCGGGGATAACTCGATTACTTCTCTACTGCCCGAGCTGGTCTGCCATCCCGATGTGTCCTCCGCCGGTCAGGCCCAGGCCTGGGTCGTGGGCCCCGGCCGCGGTACCGATGCAGCGGCGGCCACCGAACTGCGTCAGGTACTGGCGCAGGGCCTGCCCACCGTTCTCGATGCCGACGCCCTGACGCTTCTGGCGCGCAACACCTCCCTGCGCCAGCAAGTTACCACGCACCCGATGACCATCCTCACCCCGCATGAAGGCGAGTTCCGCCGCCTCTATGAGGCCACTTTCGGATCTGCTCCCGATGCGTCTGCTGGGTGGGGCACTGCCCTCCACGAGCTAGCCGAGGAGCTAAACAGCATCATCCTGCTCAAGGGCCGCTTGACCCGCGTCACCGCTCCGCGCCAGCCGCTCTATTCCTTCAACGCCGGTCACTCTTTTGCCGCGACCCCGGGCTCCGGGGACGTGCTCTCCGGCATTCTGGGCGCGGTCGTGGCCCAGCTCTTCGCCGAAACCTCCACCGAAACCGCGGCCGCTACCGCCGCCCAAACCATCACCGAAGTTCTCCACGCCGGCGCCATCCACGCGCATGCGGCGGCCATCGCGGCCGAAACCCCCGAGGGCTTCGCACCCTGTTCTGCGTCCCAGATCGCAGCGGCCATCCCGCGGGCCATCGCGCGGCTCCTCAACGCCGAGCGCTAGCTCCGTGGCTCGGCGCTAGCTCTGCCGCTAAGTACGTTTCGATCAAATAGCACCCCAGAAATTCGAAGATCTGGGGCCTTATTTGATCGTTCCGTACCTGGCCACCACCGTGTGGGTACGTTTTCGCAACGAAGCCTTCGAATTTCGCGGTTCGCGGGCCCCTATTTACGAAAACGTACCGTGGCGCGGCGCAGGATCCCGGACGCGGTACCGACGGACTCGCGCATGAGCCCGCGTGGCCCCACCGCCACCGTGCCGCGGCGCAGCGAGGTGTTCTCCCAGGGCCACGTCATCCCGGCCCATGCTGCTGCGACGGCGAGAGTCTCTGCCGCGATGTAGCCGGGCCAGGGTCCCAGCAGGTTGATGATGGAGGGGCTGCCCGGCGCGTGGTTGAGGAAGCCATAGTTGCCGTCGGTCTTCGCATTGACCGCCATGGCGGTGGCCATCCACACCGGCGTGACCTTCACGGCGAAGCGATAGCCCTTCCACGTCGGCCGGTAACCCAAGCCAAAGGTCAGCGCCATGGGCACGGCGAGGGCCACGATGTGGAAGAACCAATAGGTGCCAAACCGCAGCCAGCGCGGGGAGAAGTAGTAGATGGCTTAAGGGACATTTCGTGTGGATAAACCGATACGGATTCCCGGGGCAACCTGGGACAATGCCGTGATCTTGATTTTGAATCGGTTCCAACAGCCCGATCGATGAAATCAACACCGGATAGTCCTAGGTCTGTGATAGGAGGACTGCTGCCGGTGCGGTAAGGCCAATTCCTATGGCTAATAGGAATCGTCCGTCGTGTGACATGTGCGGCCACGGACTGGTTAAGAACGGCAAAACCGCGGCAGGAACCCAACGCTGGCTATGTCCTAACTGCAACGTTTCATCGATTAATACTCAGGTACACACCAGCGAGATACGCCACTTCAAAATCTTTATTGACTGGATCCTCTCCGGGGAATCCGCAGACCATCTAGCTAAACGCCTTGGGGTAACAAGGCACACGTTAACCCGGTGACCAAGTCCGGACGACTATCCGGGCCTTTGGGCTTACGGGTTGTTATAGGGGATTTGCCTTTGGACATACCGGCTACGCCAGCCAGTCGCATCAAACGTGCGGTTTGTTCACGACCGATATCAATCCCCTGACGACGAAGAGTGTGCCACATCTTTCGCACTCCATAAACACCGTAATTTTCAGCGTGAAGCTCGCGGATGTGTTCTGCCAAAGCGACATCGCGTAGACGACGCGAGCTAAGCCCGCGAGCCTTGGACTGGCGATAGCCACGGGAGGTGATAAAGCAACCTGCACGGTGGATGTTCAACGTCTTACATATGAACTCGATCGAGAAACGATCGCGGTGTTTGTCAATGAACTGGATCATTTCCGACATTTCGGGTCGAGTTCCGCTGCGAAAAAAGCAGACGCGGCTTTCAACAACTCATTCGTATCGCGAAGCTCTTGATTCTCACGGCGCAGCTTGGCAACTTCAGCGACTAAGTCTTCGGGCTGATGTTGGTGAGTGAGACCATCACGGCGAGCCTGCTGCGTCCATTGCCTGGCCGTGTGCCACGAGACGCCCAGTTTTGGCGCGACGGCCTGGCACGCTTGTTGCATCGAAAGGTTCTCGGCCAAGATACGATCTTCTACCAGGCGAACCACACGGTCCTTGGCTTCCTGGTCAAACTTCTTTGGCATGTACTAGATTTTCCCATCTACTCAGACGGAACAAAACCTGGGACACTTCAGCACTGATGATCGTCAAGAGCATGGATGACCTTTTGGGTCACGATCTTGACCGCTGCCTCGACATTGGCCTTGTCTTTCGGCCGTCTTGCCCGCGCCGGCAGCGCAGCGGTGTTGTAGTGCTCCAGAAACTCCTCATACGTGGTGTTGACACGACGATTGCGATCGGCGGCACTGATCTCGTTCGACGCCGTCGAAGCGTTATCCGGGACGATGACCTCTGCCACCCCGCCGAAGTACTCAAACGCCTGCATATGCGCATCTAGCCACGCTTGTTGGCGTATCGTTGATACACGCACAAGCAAACAGCATCCCGGAATACGGCAGCGAAGCGACAAACACACTGAGCTTCCTTGGACGTCCCCCGGTGGGGTCGAACAAGCGCATCTTCGTTCCTGCCCAGTCCACCTGCATAGTGTGAGCTGGTGCGTGCACGATCCGGGCGCTTACCCCGGTGGCATCAACATGCTGCGCTACAAGCTGGCGAAACCGCTCATAGCTGTAGTACCGCTGCCCGGGCAGCGCTGGCGTTGAGGTGTACTTGCCCCACAGGACCTGCAGCGTGGTCTTATGTCTTCCAGTCCGTGCTTTCACCACGGAATCGAAATCGATCGGGACGAACACACCCTGACCTGTGGATCTTCCATCATGAAACAGCACAGCTACGTCTTCATCCTTGAGCCCAGCAATCTGGGCCGCGGTCGTGATCTGCTCTGCTTGCAGCACCTTACGAACTTTTTGCACCGTGGAATGCGAACATCCCATTGTCGCTGTGATCTGGCGAACGGCCCAGCCTTTGAGTGTTCAGAAGACTGAAATGGTAGCGGGGGCCAGGCCCGACTGCTGCCGCTGGTCAACACACGCACAGGCAAACAGCATTCCTGAATACGGCAGCGAGGCGACGAAAATGCTGACTTTCGCACCCTGTGTGCCCGCAGGGTCGTACAGGCTCATCTTGGTCCCTGCCCAATCCACCTGCATCGTATGCCCTGGTGCATGGGTGATCCGGGCGGTAAGCCCGGCTGCATCGACATGGGAGGCAACCAGCTGGCGGAATCGGTCGTAGCTGTAATGGCGCTGGCCCGGCTGGGCGGGGTTGGTGGTGTAGCGAGCCCACAATACTTGCAGTGTTTGCTTCACACGCCCTGTGCGTGCTTTGACGACCGCGTCAAAGTCAATCGGGACGAATTCGCCTTGCCCGCTGGTGCGTTTATCAACGAATATCTCGTCCAGCTCGTCATTCGTCAGCGCCGCGACCTGCTGGGCAGTGGTTAGGCCAAGGCTTCGCAGCGCTTGGTTCGCCCGGGAAATCGCGCGGTGCGAGCACCCGAGCTGGTCTTCAATCTGGCGGTAAGAACGCTTCCTAATCAGCAGCGTCATCACCGCACGGTAATCCGGCATAAGCGGACTCCTTCCAGTACACGCCGCACCCGAGTGGTGCGGCTACCGGAAGTATCATCCCGAGCGCCGCGAGCTGCTACCAGAAACCCACTGAAGCGCTACCGGATAGTCACGACACTGCTACCAAATAGCCGGTCGCAACACCTTTGAGCACAAGGTCCATCACCGCCCTGTAATCAGTCACAATCGGACTCCTTTGGCAATGCCGCGTGCCCTGAAGTCACGCGGTCACCAAAGAGTTTCCCCCGAAAACTCAAGGGTTACTCGATACTCACCATCGCGTTACTCGATACTCACCACGGTGTTACTAAATGCACGCGCGCAACACCGCGGACAAATCCGCCCTCTTCAGCCGGAACCTGTGAAGATTTACTATGTCTTGCTGGGATATCTTGCCTGGTGACCAAGATGGGATTGATATGGACATAGCGTGGCGACCGGATAGCTCCAGATAGGGCAATACAGCAGGCAGATTCGACACGGTCTGCAGAAGACCGTCTGACCCCCAAACGCGCCACAACCGGATCCCACAGCAAAGAACCCCAACTAATAACTGGTCCCCGAAGCCACCATCAGTGGACTCCGCCAAAGCTAATATTCAAGCGGGGAAAGGGCATAGACAAAAGTTCTCAAATAAAGGCTTGTGATATCCAGCTCAAGCGCACGCTCAAGCTCGGAACCTTTCAATATCATCGTGATTTCTTTGGAATTAGCCATTTCAGACCCCCTTTTCTGGGGGATGAAAGGTGACGCGATGACACAAGACGCAGCACCTCCACCTAAAACAATTTTCCCCAATAAATCTACAATTCGCGGATTCTAACCAACTACCGCTTAAGTTTCATGACTATGTTTCTTAGGTCAGTAAGAGCTTCTTCAGCTGCCCACCATCCAGCAACTCCATGTACCCCTGCCCCTGGAGATGTGGCACTTGAAGCTAAATACAGCCCCGAACGTAGCCGGTGAGGTTTTGGGGATATCTTGGGTCTAAAAACGGTTTGCGCACCAGTCATCGCCCCACCGGCGATATCGCCGCCTATAATATTTGGATTCCAAGATTCAAGGCCCGCAGGACTGGTTTCGTGAGTATCTACGATGACCTCACGAAAGCCTGGAGCGAAACGTTCTATCTGCCTTATGATCGCTTCACGTACCTCGCCTGGGTAGCGCTCAATGTAACCATGTGGAACGTGAGCGTACGACCATAACACCAAACCCCGTGAAGGATCAGCGACAAACTGTTGACAGACTAGAACGAATGGCTTGTCCGGCATTCTACCTGAAGCTGCAGACTTTTCAGCTCGACTAATTTCCGCAACTGTACCGCCGACATGTACGGTTCCAGCCCGCCCAACGCGTGGATCGCTCCATGGAACTGGTTCACTGAGCAAGAAATCCACCTTGAAAGCAGCAGTGCCGTATTTCCATCTACTCAAGCTCCAAAGAGTATGGTGAGGCAACGAAGTACCTCGTAATTGGAGTACCTGTCGGGGTGTAAGGTTTAGAATAGTAGCTTCAGCTCGAGGAAGTTCTCGTAAATCCGACACATTACAGTCTGTGAAAATCTTTCCACCGTATGCATGAATCACAGATGATAAAGAGTCAATGATGCTTTGAGTACCACCCTTGGCAACGGGCCAACCCCCACGCATTCCTAGAGCACCAAAAAGCAAACCGAATGCACCAGTGAATGGCTGTGTGGGTGAAGCAATAGCATGAACAGCACTACCCGCCAGGAGAGCTCTGGCTCGTTCCGTTGAGAAAAATGTCTTACCGAGTATGCTTGCTGAAGCAACAGACGGTATTCCGAATTGAGCCAAGCGTGCGGGATACCTTGGCCAGCGCAAAATGGGAGCTAGGAGGTTAGCAATGTGCTCGTCGATGTTCTCTACAATAGGAGCGTGTAGTTTTTCCCAAGCTTGGGCGTCAGCGCCAAGTTCCTCTGCAGTCGCGGTTAGCGATTTCGACAACAAAACTGCAGGTTCCCCTTCGAAAGGATGTGCCATTTGATATCCTGCGGAAAGCCACTCCAATCCGTGGTCTTCCAATGTAAGTGCATTAAAAGCGGGACTTACGATTCCGAATGGGTGACCAGCTGCCCCTAAATCCACAATACTATTATTGAATATATCTGTGGATGACGCCGCAGCGCCCCCAATGTACGGTGCGCGCTCATAAACTTCAACTTCCCAACCTTCGGAAGCTAGCCTTGCTGCAGCGGTAAGACCATTCGGACCCGCACCGACGATTATAGCCCTAGCCATCGGCTCTACAGCATTCCATCTTGCGTTCGATTCGCAGTTAGCCTGCCAAACTTTCCGGTGGCCACAACTAGTTCCAACCTGCTACCTACGTTGTATCTCTGTAATAGTCGGGCAACAGTCTTTTTCACAGTAGTTTCTGCAATTTCTAGTTCATTTGCAATTGCCGCATTGTTCTTCCCCGTGTGCAATAGCGCTAGCACTTGGCGTTCCCGCGGTGGAAGTTTCTCTACATCAGCTGCAGGAAAACTTGCAAGGTATTTACGTAGAGCGGTCGCTGATTCTGGTGAGATTGTCGTCCCGCCTTGCGCGGCAGAACGCACTGCATCAATAATCTCTCCTGGCTTGGCGCACTTCAGCACAAAGCCAAAGGCTCCGAAATTAAGCATCTCCAGCATTGCATGTTCATCATCGAACGTAGTTAAAGCAACCAACCGGCAAGGAATCTTCTCTTCCCAAATCTTTTGAGCAAGGCCTATACCATCGAGTCTGGGCATTCGTACATCACTTAAGACCACGTCGACATCATTTTTGTCTAAAACCTCAAGTGCTCCATACCCACTATCGCATGAGCCTAAGACGGTTATATCTTCCGCACTCTGAAAGTACGCTTCAAGGGTCTTTCGGAAAAAAGATTCGTCGTCCACGATTAAGAGTTTAATACTCTCAAGTTGAGCTTCCATAGTCTATCGGCACCCAGGAAGGCTCGGAATATTTTCACAAATTATCCATTGCGTCGCAATCAAGTCGACAAATTCTGCAAGTAATATCATGGAATAAACTCCTTTTCATTCGTAATTGGAATTGATAAAATAACCTGCCAGTAGTCTGTACCACTGGCAAATCTGGCATGACCACCAATTGAAGCCATTCTGCTGAGTATGCTATCCACACCAACACCCGCCCCTACAGAGAGCCTGGAGTTTTCACTTTGGCTGCAAGAATTAGCGACGACGACTGACAGACTCTTCTCCGCCGCGATTGCGGAAATTTCCACTTCTGCATTAGGAGGAGCATGTTTAACAACGTTTGCTGTCACTTCGTTGAGGGCCAGGGCAAACGCAGTTTCTACTGTTCGAGGAAAACGCATATCTGTGGAAATCCCGGTGTATACAAGCCGATATCCGGCGTCTCGAAGAAGTTTCGCTGATTCAGAAATAGAAGTACCTACACTTGAGGTGTTCCATGCCCCTAGGCCTACTCCCGATTCAGCTGGCTGCGTGTTGATCAAATGCCCTACGAGCTGACGAAGGTCTTCAATTGCGGAACGACCAGCTTCAGCAATATTATTTAAATGCTGTTCAGCCTCATGGCTGTTAGTATCCATCCGGGCTAATTCTGAGTACATTGAAATCATCGTGAATGTACGAGCCAAATTGTCATGAAGATACCGCGCAATATTGATGCGTAACTCATGCTGAAGCTGCTCCTGTTGGGCCACTTGATGTTTTTGTTTTCGGTCTATACTTGCTCTCGATTGGCCAATAATAAATGCGCCTCCAAAACAGAGAAGCTCAAAGAGCACACCCGGCAAATCCTCCACCTGTGGATTAAAGTCGCGACTAACAACATACCCGAACACCAGCCATTCAATTGCAAGTATCACTGCGATAAGGATGCAGCCACGTGCGACTGCAAATTCAATGGCAATATAGGCGAGAACACCAGAAAGCAATGTGTGGTCAGCCATACCCGTATACCAAAGCCCCGAAGCAAAAAGTGGAAGAACTACCGAGAAACCTGGATACAGTCTTATAGCAACCAAGACCAAAAATCCCACCATTTGAAGGCCTAGGTTTCCCAGATCGGATCCCGGAAAAATAAACAGCGAAGCGGCGATAACGAAAAGACCGACAACCACTTCAGCCAGTTGCTTTTGGACAATCCAATTCCCAATCGATCGCAGTCTTGCGATTATCACGAGCTCAACCCATTCTATTTTGCGCGTTCAGACCCTATGAACATAAAAGTTAAGTAGTCCCGTTTAATAAACTTACTGTTCAGCAGACAAATTCGCCACACCTGTAGCAGTTGAAGCACCAGGTACACTTTGATAATACTCGGCCTTCGCGGCAAAGCCTTTAGCCCCGTGTTTCAGACCAAGTGGATTAGGCATTCCTGCCCTGAGCCTACTTGGATTGCTCTATCCTTACCGCCCATTGTTGTGTGGTCACAACCGTCACTACCTGTAGCCAAGAATCTACGGTATGCGAGCGGAACCTTGATTCGTAAGCTCGAGGAGTGAAGCTGGGTGTGCAGCAGTAACACGGATACTTTTCCCTGTATAGGTTGTGATTCGAATTGTCGCCGGTCCCGAATGGTAGGACAACGAACCCTCGATAAAATGAATACCTAATGTGGCACGCTCAGACAGAGGAGAACTACTTAGCACTTCAATACTCTTAATCTCGTCGATGCCGAATGTTCTTAGTGGAATCCATAATGCAGAAATCTTAATGCGGTGCGGACTTGCATCAATTGAGATATTAAATGCAAAGATTGCAAGAATTAATAAAGCCAGAATTACAGCTCCGACAACATCATTATTCCAGAACAAATACGCGCAAATAACCAACAAGACAATAAGGAACACATACCTTGGCATATTAAAGCCGAACACTCTTGAGTGATAGTGCGAACCAGGTATAGACATCAGAAATATCCTTTCCTACTTCCCTAAATGGAAGTAAAGCGTATAAAGCTACGGTAGTGATAACTAGAGAGAACGACGTTATCCCCATTAAAATTGCAATTCCTCCGTGCAGGATGAGTACCATGACAATTGCAACGGCTTTCCATTTTGAAGACGCAAACACCGAGATTCCAATAAACAGTTCAATTGCAATCGTCCCCCACGTTACCATGAAAACCAGAAACGGAAGCTCCAAGAGCGGGGAAATCACACTCTCTCGAAGGCCTGTAAGCCCGAAGAATGGGGATACCAAGTCATAGAACACTTCAGTACCATTCATCCAGTTGTCCACCCTAATTTTTGCTACTGATGCATTTATGTATAGGAATGAAACCTGAATTTTCAAGAGAAGGAATGAATAGTAGGCCATATAATGACCTACGCTAAACCTTCGTCCTGCTGAACGCTGCAAGATTTTCGCAACGATCAAGATGGCGCAAATCAAACTTGCATTTAGTCCAATTTGATCGCCTCCATCAGGAACAATCCCAGTGTTATGCAAAGAGAAGTAAATCCAAGTGACACCAACTATCCCAACTCCGCCTGCTATACCCCAGATCGCCAACATGCATAAACAAATCCCTAGAATCCGGGCAGCTTCAGGATAGTCAGATAAAAGATAAAAGAGCGATAGCTTTGTAATACCTTCAAAAGCTGGGTTCGGAACTTCGCCTATAATTCGCTCTGGAACGAGTTTAGAACCAGGTGTGAACAGCAATGTCATAGCAGCGCAGAGAGACAGACTTATTCGAAATAGGTCTAACGCGGGACCGACGACCCTTGGGAGATGGAGAGAGCTTCGCCCATCGCTAGCATGAAATGCTGAGTTTAACAAACTGTGTCGGTTTAACATTTGTTTCAAAGTACTTTCTGTACATATAATCTACCGGCTCTGTCTGGAGAAGCGTGACCTCTCCGCACAAGCTTGGTTCTCTCGTAAAAGAATCTATTTTATGACTGACATGGGCGTTCCGTGCAGAAAATCCCAAGCATTCCGGAATTGAGGCTTGATCGGGACAAGGAACCCAACCTTGTTCAGCTATTTGAGATTGAAGAGTGCCCATTTCAACGCCTTGTGCTCGTCCCTCACGGTTAAGACCAAACGCATTGCTGATTCGAGCGGTAGGCAACTGAGAAAGAGATTCCCCCTCACTATTCCATGGAGTTACAATCGGTTCCTGAGAGCTCCGAGTAAAGAAACCCCACCCCTGAGGGAAAACGCGTGTAATTGTTTGTTCTACGACAGTGTTTTTCCACGGGTAACTCCAAGAAAGGCTCGGAAGAGCACCAAGTGTGGTCGCTAAGAATGCCAGAACCACCCCTGAGGAGATAGCAATGTGTACAAACTTTGCTATTGGAGCCACAGACGGAGGTCGCGCTATCTCTTTATTACTGGGCATAGGTATCTGTAATTGCCCGAACGTTCTTTTGCTTGTTGAGGCTGGCTTCGTCTGGGCCCATTAGAGCATTACTCTCGGCAAGCCAAGCTTTATGGTGCACTAGAACTGCGGTCTCAACATTAACTGCTAGAGCAATGTTAACCGCCATTCCAAGAGTCCAGACAACTGCAAGTGCACATTGTGGCGATACGGTTGCGTCTCCAGGCGCCTCCTCTGGATTTACAACCTCTACAATTAGTTCACTCCCCTCTTCGAGCACTGCTTCAACACGATATGGATTTCCCGTCGAAACTTCGTTGTTGAATCGATCGATGAACCCAGGTTGTGCTTTTTCAATTTCAGTCTTGAGAAATTCTTTTTCCAGCTCGGTGTCGGATTGGATTCCTGAATTAGCAGTCTCCTTAACTAGAGCGCTGTAGGCCGGATTGTCTAGCCTCTGGGCTAGCTCGCCTGCCTTTGGGCCATCAGCAAAAAATATTTCATCGAATGCTTGAGGCTCGTTCGTTGACTGAACCAAATCCGTGGTATTTGCTCCCAGATCTGCCGAATGTGCAACGTTTGTAGGAATTACCGCCAAAGTAACTACACTAGCGATAGCTACAAGATTCTTACGTTTCAAGTCCTTCTTCCTTCTGTATTAGGTATTGAGTCTTAATCTCTCAACGAATTGTGAACACTCTGGATTCTGCCGCTTGTAAAAATACTAAGATTTTCAACTAGTCGGCTACCAGCCTGACCCAGTTTGAGACTGACGTTGTGAGTTCCCCGTCATTCGAAATCTCAGTGTGCAGAGAGGTGCAATTTCCGCACCTTTCCAAACTTCCAGTTTTGCGCACAAACTCATATTAGGGTCGACTCGACAGCCCAGCTATAGAATCAGAAAAAGATACCAAGGTACACCCTAGTCAGAGGGTGAGCGTTTGGAGCCTAAGATGAACGCGATTGCCCTGTATGAAGGCATATCCCATTTAGAAGACAATCTCTCCTGAAATTCCTTTTATGAACGTACCTTGTTCGACAGGGTGCTGCTTGTGAAGATTCGGTACGGGAGTATCCGGGATCTGGCGTGTTATCCTTTGACCTCGCTACCATGGAAAATCTTGGCTTTGATAACGTTCGATCTCAAGTAGTTGTAAATCCTGACTTGCTACTTTAAGGCCTGAGGTTACCCTCGTTTAGTGGACACCCTATTTGTACGGATCTTGTGTCCGTAAGAGAGGATGTTCATTGTGAGTCAACAGCGCAAGAAGTACACGCCGGAGTACCGGCGTGAAGCCGCGAACCTGGTAATCGAGTCAGAGCGCCCGATTGCCCATGTGGCTAAGGAAATCGGTGTCTCCGCCGGGCTTTTAGGGAAATGGGTCAAACTCGAGCGTGAGCGCCGAGGAGCCTCCGATGGGATGAGTGAAGCTGATCTTCGTGCTGAGAATGCTCGTCTGCGCCGTGAGTTGGCAGAAGCCAAGATGGATAACGAGTTTTTGTCAAAAGCGACAGCCTTCTTCGCTTTGAGGCAACGCGAGCAGAAAAGTTCGAACTAATGCAGCCAGAGCAAGGCAAACTACAGCATCAAACGCATGTGTGGCACGACTATTAAAAGTGTCTCGGTCTGGATACTACAAATGGGCCCATGTGCAGCAGAAACGACTATCCGGAAAGGATGATCGGGCAGCATTTTACGATGATGTTGACCGAAAGATTCATCAGATTTGGAAAGACTCCGATGAGGTTTATGGTGCTCCGCGGATCACCGCAGAACTTACCGAGCGCTACCGCATTGCGCTTAACCGTAAGACTGTGGCGAAGCGGATGCGCATGATGGGCATTGAAGGGATTTCACCGCGTGCCTTTGTCCCAGTGACAACGATTCAATCCAAGCGTAAGTCAACTCTTCCTGACCTGGTCAAGCGCATGTTTGATACCGGTGAGCTCAACCGGGTGTGGATGTCAGATATTACCTACCTGCGCACTGCTGAAGGCTGGTTGTACTTGTGCGCGGTCCGCGACGGCCATTCCCGCAGGGTATTGGGCTGGGCAATGGATAGCGTTCAAGACACAAGTTTGGTCGAACGGGCCCCGCGGATGGCGCATACGCTTCCGCGGTGATGTTCCTGAAGGACTGGTGTTTCACGCTGACCGCGGAACGCAATTTACCAGTGAGAAGCTCTGGGAAGTCTGCCGCAACCTGGGCATTGCTCAGTCTGTGGGGCGCACTGGCGTGTGCTTCGATAACGCGATGGCCGAGTCGTTCTGGTCGACGCTTAAAACCGAGTTCTATGACCGTAAGCGCTGGGCGACCCGTGATGCTGCACGCAAGGCCGTTGCCTACTGGATTGAAGTCGTCTACAACCGCCGGCGCCGGCACTCCGCACTCGGAATGGTCAGCCCCGTCGACTTCGAGAACCACACCGGTTCAACCACCAGCAGAAAAGAAATAGCTGCCTAACCACTAGGTAGCTCCACTACGTGTCCACAATTTGCGGGCAACCCCACAACGGCACCTACTTTCACAAGAAATGCCTGCTTGTAGCCTGCACCGATACACATGTCATCGCATGGCATTGGTGCCTGCGTGAAAGCTTCATACGAGTACCTGAAACTGCTCGACAAAATCGCGCAACCACTCATCGTCACCACCGACGGGGCAGGCGGAGCACTCAAGGCACTGCGTATCAAATGGCCTGATGTTGCCATCCAGCGCTGCCTAGTCCACGTCCAGCGCAACACTTTCGCCGATATCAGCCGCAACCCGATTCACCCAGCGCATAAAGCAATCCGGAAACTGGGCTACATGCTCGTCCAGGTACACAACCGTGAAGATGCTGCGCGGTTTACAGCTGCAGTCCACCACACCCGCATCACCTTTGCTGATTGGCTTAAAGATCGAACCTACCGCAGTGCTATACCGGCAGGCCAAGTACCGAAATGGGTCAGCCCCAACCAGAAATGGTGGTACACCCACCGCAACGCCCGCAGGGCTCTAAAGCGGCTAGAAAAGCTCATCCACGCAGGA